>JBOFCU010000035.1:0-10574 GCA_051646285.1 Beijerinckiaceae bacterium | reverse complement strand
AATATGCTCGACGCCAAATCGAACCTGTCACGGCTCGTTGAACAGGTGGAAAGCGGGCAGGAAAAAGAGATCATTATCGCCCGCAACGGAAAACCGGCGGCGCGGCTGGTGCCGCTTGAGGCTGCACGTAAACCCAAGCGGAAACTAGGCCTGCTGGCAGGGCGCTTTCCGGATTTCTCGCTGGAAGAATTTGATCGGGCGAGCGCTGACATCACAATTCTTTTCAGCGGCCCGCAAAAGCCGCCACGGCGGCGCTCCAGCTCATGAAAATTTTGCTGGATACACATATTGCGCTGTGGTCCGTTATCAATCCGAACCGGCTGGATACTGACATCCGCAGGCTCATTGCAACAGATGCAGATACGGTGTTTGTCTCAGCGGCCAGCATCTGGGAAATAGCCATCAAGCGAGCCTTGCCAAAACGTGCGGGCCGTCCGGCGCTTTCTGCTCAAGAGGCAAGCCGCGCATTCAGTGATGCCGGTTATGCCAGCCTCGATATAACGCCTGCCCATGCTATTACGGTTGAGTCACTGCCACCGATTCACGCTGACCCCTTCGACCGCATGCTGATTGCACAGGCGCTGAGTGAACCATTGCGGTTGGTGACAGCAGATAAAATGGTGGCGCGATACAGCGACACCGTCATTTTGTTGCAGTAATCACATCCCGCCCAGATGCTCCGCCACGGTGAAAATATCCTTGTCGCCGCGCCCGCAGAGATTCATCACCATCAGATGATCCTTCGGCTTGGTGGGTGCGCGCTTCATCACCTCGGCAATCGCGTGCGCCGGTTCGAGCGCGGGGATAATGCCCTCCAGTGCGCAGCAGAGCTTGAAGCCCTCCAGCGCCTCATCATCGGTGGCTGAGGTATATTGCACGCGTTTGATGGAATGGAGCCAGGAATGTTCTGGCCCAATACCGGGATAATCCAGACCGGCGGAAATGGAATGGGCATCTTCAATCTGCCCGTCTGCATTCATCAGCAAATAGGTGCGGTTGCCATGCAGCACGCCGGGGCGGCCACCGGCGATGGAGGCGGCGTGCAACTGCGTCAGGCCATGGCCCGCTGCTTCCACACCATAAATCTCGACGCTCTCATCATCGAGGAAGGGGTGGAACAGGCCCATGGCGTTGGAGCCGCCACCAATGGCGGCCACAAGTGAATCCGGCAGACGGCCTTCGGCGGCCATCATCTGCTCTTTTGTCTCGCGGCCAATCACGCTTTGAAAATCCCGCACCATCATCGGGTAGGGATGCGGGCCTGCGACCGTGCCGATGCAATAAAATGTGTCAGCGACATTGGTGACCCAGTCACGCAGCGCTTCGTTCATCGCGTCCTTCAACGTCTTTGTGCCGGATTGAACGGGAATAACTTCCGCACCGAGCATTTTCATGCGGAACACGTTCGGCTTTTGCCGCTCCACATCCACCGCGCCCATATACACAATGCATTTCAAGCCAAAGCGGGCGCACAATGTTGCTGTTGCCACGCCATGCTGGCCTGCACCGGTTTCCGCAATAATGCGCTGCTTGCCCATGCGGCGCGCCAGCAATATCTGGCCGAGCACATTGTTGACCTTGTGCGCGCCGGTATGATTGAGCTCATCGCGCTTGAAATAAATTTTTGCGCCGCCGGGCAGGCCCTGCGCCGCCGCCTTTTCGCGCAGATGCTCGGTCATCCGCTCCGCATAATACAGGGGCGACGGGCGGCCGATATAATGGGTGGAGTAGGATTCCATATCCGCCTGAAACGCCGGGTCGATGCGCGCGTCCGCATAAGCCTTTTCCAGTTCGAGAATGAGCGGCATCAGCGTTTCTGCCACGAAGCGGCCACCGAACATGCCGAAATGGCCACCCTCGTCCGGGCCGGTGCGCAGCGAATTGGGGCGGGTTTCAGCGTTCATCGGTTCACTCATCAAAAGCGCGGCGGGCATTTGCCACGAAGGTCTGGATTTTCTGTGGGTCCTTTACGCCGGGCGCGCTTTCAACGCCAGAGGACACATCGACGCCTGCAAGGCTGAGGCCCATGCCACGCACCGCGCGGATGGCACCGGCGACATTCTCCGGCGTCAGGCCGCCAGAGAGAATGAAGGGCTGGCTGGCCGGCAAGCCCGCGAGAAGGCCCCAGTCAAAGGGCTGGCCATGCCCACCGGGATAGGCCGCACCCGGCGGTGGCTTGGCATCCAGCAGGATGTGATCCGCCACAGCGGCATAAGCGGGAATGGCGGCCAGATCAGCCGCATCAGATACGCCAATCGCTTTCATGACAGGCACGCCGTGATGGGCCCTGATTTGCGCCACGCGCGCCGGTGTCTCTGCCAGAGCGGTGGCCGACTGCACCGGGCCATGCAGTTGCAGAATATCGGCCCCGATACATTCGGCCCATGCCTCAGCTGCCGCATCATCGGGCTCCACCAGCAGGGCAACCTTGCGCGCGCGGCCTTGCACACGCGATGCGAGATCATGGGCAGTCTGCCAATCCAGATTGCGCGGGCTTTTGGGGTGAAACACAAACCCCACCATATCCGCGCCCGCATCAAGCGCGATGGCAAGTGTGCCAGCGGTGGAAAGACCGCATATTTTGATGATGCCGCTCATTGTCTTGCAGCCTCCGCAAATCCCGCCAGTTCACGATTAAACCGCGTCGGGTCTTCCAGAAACGGCATGTGTCCCACACCATCATAAAGCGAGAGCGTGGCGTGCGGCATGGCCGCCTTGATCTCATGGGCCATCACCGGCAGCATGACATAATCCAGCGTGCCGTGGGTGATCAGCGCCGGCAATTTTATTGTGCCGAGAAATGCGAGCCAGTTGAGCGTGCGCTTGAGCATGGAAAGGCGCACATGCGCCGGTGTCTGCATGGTCCATGACACGACCGTTTCAAACACCTCGCGCTGACTCGGCACCGCTGTGCATTCGCGCACAAATTTGCGCACATGCGCAATGGAAACCGCGCTGTTGGGTGAAATGAGCTTGCCCACACGCCGGGTCAGAACCGGGCCGAATTGCGGCAATTTCGAACCGGAAATGACCGATGCGCCAACAAAATGCAGGCCGGCGATATTATCCGTGCCATGCACATTGAGATAATCGCAGATGATGTTGCCGCCATAACTCCAGCCATTGAGCACAACCTTTTTCAAGGCCAGCGCGTCAATCACCGCCTTTACGTCGGCCGCCCACAAGGCCCCGTCATTATAGTGCTCATCGCCTCTGGGCTTGTCGGAATCGCCCTGGCCGCGATTGTCCATGCACACCACTCGGAATTTTTTTGCCAATCCCTCGACCTGCTTCATCCAGCACAGCCAGCTTTGTGACCAGCCATGGATAAACAGCAGCGGCGGCGCAGTCTCATCGCCAAAATCCATCACATTGAGCGCGCAATTATTGCCGCCACGGATGATGTGCTGACGCGCTGTGTGGCGCAAAAACCCATCCCAGTTGCGCGCCAGCAATTCGCGCGGGCGCGCGCTGGGCACAACAACCGGCATCATAGGGTATGGACCCGGTAATGATCCCATACCGCCATGGCCGCCGCGAGATCTTCCTGCGAGGCACCAACGGATTTGAACAGTGTGATTTCAGCATCGCTCACGCGGCCCTTGTGCGTGCCGCGCGTCAGGGCGGTAAAATCCGCCAGCACTGCATCTTCACCGATCACGCCATTTTTAATGCCGATGGCGACATCACCGCCTTCGGTCATACAGGCCGGTGTATCCACAAAAATGCTGGCGCAGCGCAGCGCATCATCATCCGCTTCACGCATCTGCAAATTATAGGAACCGACCAGATCGAGATGCGCGCCGGGTTTAAGCCAGGCCCCGTGCACCAGCGGCTCGCGCGACAGGGTGGCGCAGGAAACAAGATCCGCCTGCTGCACAGCGCCTTTCAAATCCTCAGCCACGGTGAAATGAATATCATGCAGGGCTGGATCATCATGCAGGGATTTCAAAAAATCCGGCACGCGCTGCAACTTGTGGTTCCAGACCGTGATATTTTTTATCGAGGGGCGGACTGATTTATGGGCGCGGATCAACGGACCGGCCAAGGCGCCGGCCCCCACCATCACCATCGATGAAATGGTCTGACGTGCCAAATAGGAGGCGGCCAGTGCAGACGCGGCTGCCGTGCGGTGCAATGTCAATCGCGCGCCATCCATCGCTGCGAGCGGCACGCCGGTCGCGCCATTCATCAAGATATAGGTGCCCTGCACGCTGGCCACACCGTGCGCTGCATTGCCCGGAAACACCGAGACAACCTTGACGCCGCTATAGGCTTCGCGCGCCGCAGGATGAGACCATGCCGGCATCAGCAGCAAGGTGGCATCTGCATCGGGCCGCTGCATGACATGATGGTGGCGTTTGGGCGCAACGACATCGCTGCGGAATGACGCCCGCAGCGCCTCAACCATTTTTAATGGTGTCAGCGCCGCATCAATTTCGGCAGCAGAAAAAAAACGCATGACCTCTACCGCTGCGGCGATGGCAAGGCCGCAGCCGCCACCGCTTTCAGCCGCTCGGTCTCAGCGCGCAATGTCTGCGATTCCCGGCGATAATCCCGCTCAGCCTTGCGGTGCACACGCTGGCCAAACCATGTCGCCACACCGCCTGCGAGAATGCCAAGCGCCATGGCACCCAGCGCAACCGCATACAGCGGCACCGTATAGGACAACAGTGGCGCGCCTTTCGAAAACGGATCGAATGACACCGCCACCGGCGCGCGGTTGGCGACGGCAAAAAGAATAATCGCCAACGCTGCGGGAATAACAAACAGAAGTTTCAGATAGCCAAGCAGACTGCGCATGATCTCATTCAACTGTGAGGAAAGCGGGGGCCGCAGCGGTTAGGCTGATTTTGCGGCTTTTTTCGGTTTGGCGGCGCCATCCGCATTCAGGCGCAGGCGCATTTCCTTGCCAGCGCGGAATTGCGGCGCGCGCTTTTCCTGCACCGCCACCTGCACACCCGTGCGTGGATTGCGGCCGACCCGTGCCTCACGCTGTTTGGCTGCAAAGGCACCAAACCCGCGCAACTCGACCCGGTCGCCCTTTGCCAGCGCCTGGGTGATTTCGTCCAGAATGGCATTCACGACATTCTCGATATCGCGTTGGTACAGATGCGGATTGCGCTCGGCCAACCGTTGCACCAGTTCCGACTTGATCATGAGCCATGCTCCCCAGCGTGCGCCTTGCCAGCCTTTAACAGCTGGCCATTATTGTTCCATAGCCGGACGCCAGACGGCAAGCACGCCCGATGCGCCGACAATGTCACTTGCCAATGCTGTCCGGTCCATGGCTCTGGCCATATCATCCAGTCCAGCCCAGCGGGCAAGTGCTGCGGATACTGACCAGAATCGCAACGCGTTGTCACGCTGCGGCCGCCAGTCACGCACTGGCAGATCCTTCGCGACATTGCGGGAGGCAACCAGCCACTCGATGGCTTCCTTTTCATGGCCGAGCGCATCAATCAATTTGTTGTCGAGCGCCTGACGCCCGGTGAACACACGGCCATCTGCCACCTTGTCGAGGGCAGCGGCATCGTAATTGCGGCGCTCCTTCACAAGATTTTTGAACCAAGTATAGGAATCGGCAATCAGCCCCTCCAGCGCCTTGCGGGCTTCATCCGTCACCGGCGTGAACGGGCTTGGCGCGGCCTTGAGCGGGGTGGACTTCACCTCCTCCATTTTCACGCCGACATTTTCCAGCAGCTTCGACACATTCGGCATCTGGATGATGACGCCGATGGAACCGACAAACGAGGTCTGGCGGGCAAAAATACGGTCCGCGCCCATGGCCGCGATATAGCCGCCGGATGCAGCCATGTTGTTGACGACAGCCACCACAGGCTTGGTGGCGGCGATGCGGCGCAGCGCCTCATGCACGGCCTCAGAGCCAGGGGCGGTGCCGCCCGGCGAATCAATCGCCACGATCACGGCACTGGCGGTCTTGGATTTCGCTACATCCTCCAGCATCTTCAGCGTGCGCTGGTCTCCGGAAATGAAGCCGCTCATCGTCACCCGCGCAATATGCGGCAAGCCGGTGCCGGTGCTGCCGCCACGATTGGCCATGACCAGCCCAACGGTCACCAGGGCCGCGATGACCGCCAGCACCGCCACAACACGCCATACAGTTACAGAGCGGCGCAGGCGGCGGCGATCGATCATCGCATCGGCGGAAAGCGACATGCGCGGCTCCATCAACGGGGGTGTGCGGCGCAACATAGGGCGCAGCCGGAACCGGTGCAATACGCCGCCCGCCGCGTCATGGCCATACGCAGTTTGCAACCACACGGAATTTGCTAGCGTCGGCGATATGGCCGTTGCGGCCTTGCTCAAGGAATGACTCGATGACTGCCTGCTGCCACACCGCCTCGCCTGCCGTTGCTGCCCCTCACCCGCTGGACCCATTGACGGAAGCGGAAATTGCGCGGGCCACAGATATTCTCAGGCGTGACAAGAATCTTGGTGCTTCCACGCGGTTTGCCTTTGTGCAGCTGGAGGAACCGGACAAGTCGGCGGTGTTGAACTGGCAAGCCGGTGCGCCGGTGCCGCGCGCCGCGCGGCAGATCATTTTCGACGCGGCAACGGGCGATACCCACATCGCCATCACCGATCTCGCCGCAGGCAAGGTCACCGCCTGGCATTCGCACGATGTGCGCTCGCACCCCTACGGCCAGCCGCCGGTCATTATCGATGAGTTTTTCAAGGTCGCGGATATTGTGAAATCCGATGCTGGCTGGCGCGCTGCCATGCACCGGCGCGGCCTGACCGATGACGACATCGGGCTGGTTCAGGTCGATCCGTTCTCCGCCGGATTTTATGACCGGGACTATGAGCGCGGCCGCAGGCTGGTCAGCGCGGTGTCCTATTATCGCGCGCACGAAAAAGACAACGGCTATGCCCATCCCATTGAGGGCGTGGTCGCGCTTGTCGATCTGATCGCCGGCAAAGTGGTCAACCTCGTCGACGAAAAAGACATCGTGCCCATTCCAAAGACCAAGCGGAACTACAATCGCGAATCATGGCCCAATACACGCAAGGATCTGAAGCCGCTCGACCTGGTGCAGGGTGAAGGCCCCAGTTTTATGGTCGATGGCTGGCAGGTGAAATGGCAGAACTGGATCTTCCGTGTCGGTTTCACGCCGCGCGAAGGCCTTGTGCTGCATCACCTGCGCTATGATGACAAGGGGCGGGAGCGGCCTATTATCTATAGGGCAAGCATCACGGAAATGGTTGTGCCCTATGCCGACCCCACCGCCAACAATTTCTGGAAAAGTGCCTTTGACGCAGGTGAATATGGCCTTGGCAAACTCGCCAATGCGCTGGAACTGGGCTGCGATTGCCTCGGTCACATTCATTATTTCGACGTGCCTGCTGCCGATGATTTCGGCGCGCCGATGGTGATGAAAAATGCAATCTGTATGCATGAGGAGGATTACGGCATTCTCTGGAAGCACTATGAATTCCGTAATGACACCTATGAAGTCAGACGCTCGCGCCGCCTCGTGATTTCATTTTTCGCGACAGTGGGAAATTATGATTACGGCTTCTACTGGTATTTGTATCAGGACGGAACGATCCAGCTTGAGGCAAAACTGACCGGCATCATTCAGACATCGGCGATCGCGCCGGGCAAGACCTACCCCTATGGCGGCATGGTCGCGGAAGGTTTGGGCGGGCCGACGCACCAGCATTTTTTCAATGCGCGCCTGCACATGATGGTTGATGGTGCGGGAAATTCCTGCACGGAGCATGAATTTCATCCACGCGCGATGGGACCGGACAACCCTTACGGCAATGTGTTCGACACAAAAACGCGTCTGCTAAAGACTGAGCAGGAAGCGGCACGGGAGGCCGATGGCCGAACCGGGCGCTATTGGAAAATCATCAATCCCAACGTGAAAAACAGCGTCGGCAATCCCACCGGTTACAAACTGTCCGTGAGTGCATCGCCGCTTCTGCTGGCGCAGGAGGAATGCTTCATGCGCAAGCGGGGTGGGTTTGCCACCAAGCATGTGTGGGTCACACCGTTCGATGCGGCCGAGCGTTACGCCAGCGGCGAATTTCCCAACCAGCACGCTGGCGGAGACGGCTTGCCGCGCTTTATCCAAAGCAACCGCAGTATCGAAAACACGGACCTCGTGCTTTGGCACTCCTTCGGCCACACCCATGTCTGCAAGCCCGAGGATTTTCCCGTGATGCCGGTGGAATATGCGGGCTTCATGCTGAAACCGAACGGCTTCTTTTCTGAAAATCCTGCGATGGATTTGCCGGCGGATAAAAATGCGGCGAGCGCGGACAATAAATCCTGCTGCGCTGAGTAAAGCAAAAGCCCGCGCGAAGGCGCGGGCTTTTTTATTGCATAATCAGCGTCAGGCTTGCCGTCTTGTCAAAGCGCGCCAGACCATGATGAGCAGTACCGCGCCCGCCGTCGCCACAAGAATGTGCATGAGCCAGCCGCCGGGATAGACGCCAAGCACCTGCGCAAGCCGCGTGCCGACAAACGACCCCCGATACCGACGAAAATATTCGTCAACAGCCCATGATCGGATGAGGTAAAGCGCTCCGCCAGCCAGCCGGCAATCGCGCCGATGATCAGCATGGCAAAAAAACCGACGCTAGGTGTGCCCATCACGGCAAAAGGTTCGTTCATTGGGATACTCCTGCGTGAAAATGTAGCAGCCGTCAGGTCTTAACAAGCGTGAAGAAACTACTTACTTTGTGATTTTAGCGCACAGCAGTATTCTAGTCGAGTTGCAATCTGGGTATTAACTTCGACCACGAAGGCTTTCATTTCCGTTTCTTCCTCTATAGATGCTTTGTGCCTTGGGCTAATTTCGAGGCGAAAAGCACGCTCCTGTTCCTCAATTTTTTCTTTGAATGCCTGAAATATTGCTCTATTGGATAAATGAACAAAGCCGTTTGTTGTTTCATATACATTCGCGACCCATTCAAGCCCCTCTTGTTTTGCAAGCGACTGAACCAAATATTGATCAGTCAATTTCTTTCCACTTCGATCTTTTCTGCGATCTAACCGTTCACCCGCCATAATAGCACTGACGTGCTCGGATGGATTTTCAACAAGCCATAAAGAATGCAATCTGAGTAATGTATCTAAATGTGGCCTAGCCAGCGTAGCTGCCGCGACTGCCATTTCTTGATCAATTAAATTAAAAATTGCTTCTGAAAGCGAGAGAGCACGCTTTGCAACACCCAAGAGAAAGAAGTCACTTACAAATGCGTCTTTTTTAGCAACCAGACGAAGCCCGTGTGCTGCGTCGGTGATTAGTTAATTGAAGAATCCAAATCAGCGCGCAATTTGCTAGCGTTCATTTTTTTGAGTTCCCGCATTTCGTAAACAAAAACCCCGCGCCTTGCAGCGCGGGGTTTTTCATTTCAGCAGCCAAGCCGCCGAAATTACTTTTTATCTTTCTCGGCCTTCTTGAGCGCGGCGCCAAGAATATCACCGAGGGAAGCGCCTGAATCGGACGAGCCGTAGTTGGCAATCGCCTCCTGCTCTTCCTGCACTTCCAGAGCCTTGACGGACACGGACACGCGGCGCGCCTTGCGGTCGAACTGCGTGACGCGGGCGTCGAGCTTTTCACCAACCGCGAAGCGTTCGGGGCGCTGTTCGCCACGGTCGCGGGCCAATTCGGCCCGGCGGATGAACGCGGTGAGATCGGTGCCCGTGAGCTTCACGTCGATGCCCGATTCCTTCACCTCGGTCACTTCGCAGGTGACGATCTGGCCCTTGCGCAGCTCACCGGCGTCAGCGAACGGGTCACCGCCCATCTGCTTGATGCCGAGCGAAATACGCTCCTTTTCCACATCGACATCGAGGACCTGCGCGCGAACCATGTCGCCCTTCTTGAAGTCTTCGATGGCCTGCTCGCCCGGACGGTTCCAGTCGAGATCGGAGAGATGGACCATGCCGTCCACATCGCCTTCCAGCCCGATGAACAGGCCGAACTCGGTCTTGTTCTTGACCTCGCCCTCGACCACGGTGCCGACCGGATACCGCTCGGCGAACACTTCCCACGGGTTGCGCAGGGTCTGCTTGAGGCCGAGCGAAATGCGGCGCTTGACGGAATCGACTTCCAGCACGGCCACTTCCACTTCCTGCGAGGTGGAGATGATCTTGCCGGGATGGACGTTCTTCTTGGTCCAGCTCATTTCGGAAACGTGGATCAGGCCTTCAATGCCCGGTTCCAGTTCCACGAACGCACCGTAATCGGTGATGTTGGTGACGCGGCCGGTGTGCTTGGAATTGACCGGATAGCGCTCATCAATGCCCTGCCACGGATCGCCCTGCAGCTGCTTGATGCCCAGCGAGATGCGGTGCGTGTCATGGTTGATCTTGATGATCTTGACCTTGACGGTCTGGCCGATGGTTACAACCTCGGACGGATGGTTGACGCGGCGCCACGCCATGTCAGTGACGTGCAGCAGGCCGTCGATGCCGCCGAGATCAACGAACGCACCATATTCGGTGATGTTCTTGACCACGCCGTCGATGACCTGACCCTCTTCGAGGTTCGACACCAGCTCCTGACGCTGACCAGCGCGGGTTTCTTCCAGTA
>JBOFCU010000119.1:0-1728 GCA_051646285.1 Beijerinckiaceae bacterium | reverse complement strand
CCTCGACCGGAGTAACCCCAAGAATACCCAACCCCGCCGCAATCACAACGCCCGTCGCCCGCGCAAGTGCGATTTTCCGCGTGGTTGTGGCAGGATCGCCCGGATGGAAGAAGCGCAAGCTTGGCTCGTCATTGCCCCGGTTCCAGAGGCCATGCAGATCAGCCGCCAGTTCATAAAGGTAGAACGCCACCCGGTGCGGCTCGTTGTTCCGCGCCGCGATATCCACCAGACGCGGCCATTCCGCCAGCTGCCGCGCCATGGCCAGCTCTGCCGTATGCGTCAGCGTTGACAGGTCCGCCGCCGCCAGCGTGGCGTCATCGACGTCGATGCCTTCCTCGCGCGCCTTGCGCAGCACCGAATTGATCCGCGCATTGGCGTATTGCACATAGAAGACCGGGTTGTCCTTGGACTGTTCCAGCACCTTGTCGAAATCGAAATCCAGCGTCGCATCGTTCTTGCGCGTCAGCATGACGAACCGCGTCACATCCGATCCGACCATTTCGACCACGTCGCGCAGGGTCACGAATGTGCCCGCCCGCTTGCTCATCTTGAACGGCTCGCCGTTTTTCCACAGCTTCACCAGCTGAATCAGCTTGATGTCCAGCGGCACGCGACCGCCCGACAATGCGCTGACGGCGGCTTTCATGCGTTTGACGTACCCGCCATGGTCCGCGCCGAAGATGTCGATCAGCTGATCAAAGCCGCGCTGCACCTTGTCATAGTGATAGGCGATGTCCGGCGCGAAATAGGTCCAGCCGCCATCCGATTTCTGCACGGGCCGGTCCACGTCATCGCCATGCGCGGTGGAGCGGAACAGCGTCTGCTCGCGCGGCTCCCAATCCTCCGGCGTCTTGCCCTTTGGCGGCTCCAGCACGCCCTCATAAATCAGGTCCATCCCGCGCAGCGTATTAATCGCCGCTTCAATGCGCCCGGTGCCGTAGATGGCCTTTTCCGATGAGTAGACATCCATCTCGACGCCCAGCACCGCCAGATCGCCCTTGATCTGCTCCATCATCAGATCGGTCGCAAAATCGCGCAGTTCGGCCAGCCAGTACTGCTCGCCCTTGTCCAGCAGCGTGTCGCCGTATCTGTCCTTGATCGCTTTTCCCACCTCGATCAGGTAGTCGCCGGGATACAACCCCTCGGCAATCTCCGGCTCCAGCCCGCAGGCCTCGCGATACCGTTCATAGGCCGACCGCGCCAGCACATCGACCTGCGCGCCGCCGTCGTTGATGTAGTATTCCCGCGTCACATCCCATCCGGCAAAGGCCAGAAGCCGCGCCAGCGCATCGCCAAAGACAGCGCCGCGCACATGACCCACATGCATGGGGCCCGTCGGGTTGGCGCTGACAAATTCGATGTTGACCTTCTGGCCCGCGCCCAGATCGGACCGCCCGTAATCCGTGCCCTCTTCCAGCACGGCCCGCACCAGCCCCTGCCAGACAGAGGGCGCAAGACGCATGTTGATGAACCCCGGCCCGGCAACCATCGCCTCGGTCACGCGCGCATCCTTGGCCAAGGTCGCCGCCAGCGCATCCGCAATCACGCGCGGCGCCATGCCTGCAGGCTTTGCCAGCACCATGGCCGCATTGGTGGCCATATCGCCATGCCCCGCATCGCGGGGCGGCTCGACGGTGATCGCGGTCAGATCAAGGCCCGCAGGCAGGGTGCCCGCAGCCGTCATGTCATGCACAGAAGAGACGACCAGATCGCGCAGGTCGGAAAAGA
>JBOFCU010000320.1:0-2039 GCA_051646285.1 Beijerinckiaceae bacterium | reverse complement strand
CGCATGCGGCTGACTGGCCGCCAATAAATCCATAGGCCACCGCCGTGGCCAGCCCGTTGCCGGAGAGATAGCCGGAAGCCTGCCGGCCGGATATGCCAACGGCGGCGCCGCCAGCGGCCCACAAATTAACAAATGGCGTGCCGTGGTTTTTCAGCACGCGCGCATGATCGTCAACAACCAGTCCGCCTTGCGTGTGAAAGAGCGCGCCTGTAACGCGCACCGCGCAATAGGGCGGCTGCAACGGCAGTATATTTTGCCAGTTGCGGCCAAATTGATCGACCGAGGCAGACGGAGATTTTATCGCCTGCTGCACGGTTGTAAATGTCGCAGTAAAAACATCCGGCGGAAGGTGCAGCAGTCGCGCCAATTGTGCAGCATTATCGGCTGTCTTGACAGCACCGGCGGATTCGATCTGGCGAAAATCCTCGAATTGGCGGGTGATGTCCGCAATCCGCCCGTCGAATATGGAATAAGCCATTGCGTCAGGCTGCGCCAGAACGGCGGCGGCCTGTTCTGAATATCCCTGCGCTTCATTGGAGAACCGCTCGCCAGCCATATTTACCTGAAAGCCGCCTTCCGTCATCGTCGCCCAGCTCAATAAAATACCATGGGGGTGCGCAACAGAGCCGTGCCCCTGATAGCCGGAAAGGTCGGCGATTTTTGCGCCGAGCGCGCGGCCCCAGAGCACGGCATCGCCCTGATTGCCGGGGTGGCCGAAATAAAGCGCGCCGGCCATCTCCGGAATTTCGTGATCAACCAGCGCGCGGTTTCCGCCATAGCCATTGCAGGCCAAAATCACAGCATTGCAGCCGATATTATCCTGGCTGCCGTCAGGACGCTCAATTCCGACAGCGGTGATGCGGTCATCGTTTGTGATAAAAAGCGTGGTGGCGCGGGCCTGCGTGACAATATCGATGCCTGCCATTTCTGCGGCATGGCGCAGCCTGTCCATCAATTCGGCACCAGAGCGGGATGGCAGGCCGTGCATGCGGCGGGCGGAATGGCCGGGATAGGAAAAATTGGTGATGACTGAAAAGGCGAGACCATGCTTTTCTGCCAACCATTCCAGGGCTTGTGGCAGAAGCTGCGTGACAGCCGCCACGCGTGCCTCGTCAGGCTCGTGATGGGCCTTGTGCAAAATATCCTGTGCGAATTTTTGGGGTGAATCCACAATGCCGGACTGCGCCTGCCAGCGTGTGCCAGCGGCTGGGATCAAGCCTGCGGAGCGGGCGGTTGATCCTTGCGGCAGCGCATCGCGTTCCAGCACCAGCACAGACGCGCCCGCCTCGGCCGCCCGCAAGGCTGCAATCAGGCCAGCCGCGCCCGCGCCGATAATCACCACATCGGCCTCACTACCGGGTTCCACGGGGTCGCGGCTGATACGGGGCATTGTCATGGTTCACCTGTCTGGGCTTGACGACATTAATTTGTTCTAGAAGTAATACAAGCGAACCGGGATTGCCTATGCCCTCCATCCAGCCCTCCAAGACGCAGCGTCTGTATCTGGTCCTGCGCGACCAGATCGTCAGCGGTACCCTGCGGGCAGGCGACAGGCTGCCGAGTGAACCGGCGCTGGCGCAGCGCCACCGGCTGTCACGCGTCACCATCCGCCGCGCGCTGGAAGGGCTGGAGCGGGACGGGTTGATTGACCGCGTGCCCGGTGCCGGCACCTTTGTGCGGCAGGCAGACAGCAAGAAGGGCATGGTGGCAGACCTGTCCAATATGCTCACCAACCTGGTGGCCATGGGCCGTTCAACCGGGGTTCGTCTGCTGGAATTTGGGTATTGCCCCGCACCTGATGTGATTGCCGAGGGTCTGCGGTTGCAAGCAGGGGCGCGGGTGCAGCGCTCGGTCCGCGCCCGCATCATCGACGGTGCGCCGTTTTCCCACCTCACGACCTATGTGCCGGAAGCCATCGGCATCACCTATTCGGAACAGGATCTGGCCTCGACGCCGCTGCTGTCCTTGCTGGAGCGTTCCGGCGTGGCTGTGGACAGGGCAAGCCAGAGCATCACCGCGACGCTCGCAACGCCGGATAT
>JBOFCU010000317.1:0-16257 GCA_051646285.1 Beijerinckiaceae bacterium | reverse complement strand
TGCTTGGGCCACAAGGGGCCTTGCCGTCAGCGTTGAATGAAGAGGCCAGCCTGTATCTGATGCGCGGCGACGATGCGTTGCCGCGTTTTCTCGATTTATTCAACAATCGCTTCCTGCAATTGTTCTACCGCGCCTGGGCCAATGCGCGGCCGATTGCGCAGGCGGACAGGCCCGATGCTGACAGGTTTCGTGCTTACATCGGGTCCACCATCGGGCTTGGTTCACCGCTTGCGGCCAATCTCGACTCCGTACCCGATGCGGTGAAATTGTATTATGCCGGATTGATGGGCGCACAGGCCAAAAGCGCGTCGCGGATGGCATCGCTGATTTCTGGCGTGTTTGGCCTGCGGTGCGAGGTGCAGGAATTTGTCGGCACATGGCTGGTGCTGCCGGCTGCTGACCGCAGCCGTATTGGCGGTGTCAACGCAACGCTTGGCCAAGCGCTGATGCTGGGTGAGCGCACCTACAGTGTCAGCGATAAATTCACGCTCAAACTCACCACCGCCTCGCTGGCAGACTATGAGCAATATCTGCCGACCGGGAAACGCGCTGAATATCTCAGTGATCTCGTGACGTTTCATCTGGGCGAGGAACTCGACTGGGATGTGCAACTGGCGCTGCCAGCGCGCGAAGCAAGGCCGATGGTGCTTGGCCAATCAGGCCGGCTTGGCTGGACATCCTGGATGGCACCGGACTGGGCGGCCAAACCCGATGACATGCGCAGCGATGCGCGTTTCCACATTCACTCACGTGTGGCGCAGCACCGCGCGCATAGCCAAGATCAACACAAGGCTATCACGAGCTCATTGTAAGGGAGTGCCAGCCATGGCCGATATCAGTCTTGAAACCGTCGCCGGCAAACTCAACCGCGTTGGATATGATGCGTTTATTCAGGCGATGCGGCTCGCGAAAAGTGCTGGCAATCGCCATGTGGAAATGGCCCACTGGATGTTGCCGCTCTTGCAGACAGATCGCACCGATCTTGTGGCAACGGCTGATTTTTTCAAGCTGGACCGGATCAAGCTGCTGACTGATGCGCAAGCGGTGGTGAATGGTTTGCGCCGCAATGAAAGCGAAATGCCTGGCGTGTCCAATATCATGGTCGATCTCCTGGATCGCGGCTGGCATTATGCCACCTTGTTTTTTGGAGAGGTTCAGATCCGCTCCGGTCACGCGCTGCTGGCGGCCTTGAAGTCCAATGAATTGCGCCGGGCGCTGTTTGCCATTTCCAGTGAATTTCAGAAAATCAATGCCGATACACTGGCGGCTGAACACCGCACCATCTGGGCAGGTTCGACGGAAGAAAATATGCGGCCCATGGATGGGGCTGGCATGGGCAGCGATCAGGCCAGCGGGCCAACGGGTACAACGGCGCTGGATCGCTTCAGCCAGGATTTGACCGCGCGGGCGCGCGAAGGAAAAATGGACCCCATCCTTGGGCGTGACGCAGAAATCCGGCAGATTATCGATGTGCTGCTGCGGCGGCGGCAGAATAACCCCATTCTTGCGGGCGAAGCGGGAGTTGGCAAAACAGCTGTTGTCGAAGGTCTGGCGCAACGCATTGTGGCGGAGGATGTGCCGCCCGCCTTGCGTGGTGTGCGCCTGTGCGCACTCGATGTGGGGTTGATGCAGGCCGGCGCCTCCATGAAAGGCGAATTTGAACAGCGCCTGCGCTCGGTCATTGATGAGGTGCAGAGTTCACCGACACCGATTATTTTATTCATCGATGAAGCTCATACCCTAATCGGCGCCGGTGGTGCCGCCGGAACCGGCGATGCCGCGAATTTGCTCAAGCCGCCATTGGCGCGCGGCACATTGCGCACCATCGCGGCAACGACATGGTCAGAATACCGCCAGTATATTGAAAAAGATCCGGCGCTGACCCGCCGCTTTCAGCCTGTCACCATTGATGAGCCTGATGCGGCACGCTGCTGTGATATGCTGCGTGGCATTCTCAAGCCGATGGAAAAACACCATAACGTGCGTATTTCCGATGCGGCAATTGTGGCAGCCGTGGCCTTGTCACAGCGCTATATTCCTGCGCGGCAGTTGCCTGACAAGGCGGTGAGCCTACTCGATACCGCGTGCGCCCGGGTGGCGATTAGCCAGAGCACAACACCTGCTGCCATTGAAAACATGCGGGCGAGCCTGAATGCGCTGAATGCGGAAAAATCTGCGCTGGAAAAAGATATTGATCTGGGCACAGACAACCGTAAGCGGCTTGATGATATTGTTGCAGAAGCTACGGCGCTGGTCGAAAAGCTGGGCCAGACCGAAGCCGCGCATGAGCGTGAAAAAGTTATTGTTGATGAAATTCTTGCTCTGCGTGCCTCTCTCAATCGCGATGAGGATGCGGAAGCTGCTGCGGCGGACCGTGACACGGTCCTTGCCTCTCTTCACGCACGCACGGCAGATTTATCAGGCTTGCCGCCCGACGGGCGCATGATTCATGCCCATGTGGATGAGCACAGCGTCGCCGCAATTGTTTCAGACTGGACCGGTATCCCGGTCGGGCGCATGGTCAAGGATGAAATTCAGGCGGTGCTGAATCTGCCCGAAACACTCAACCGCCGCGTTGTTGGGCAAAGCCACGGTCTGGCAACAATTGCCAAGCGCATTGAAACCAGCCGGGCCAAACTCGATAATCCCAATAAGCCCGTCGGCGTGTTCATGCTGTGCGGGCCATCGGGTGTGGGAAAAACCGAGACGGCACTGGCGTTGGCGGAAGCACTGTATGGCGGTGAGCAGAATGTCATCACCATCAATATGAGTGAATTTCAGGAGGCGCACACGGTCTCCACACTGAAAGGAGCGCCTCCCGGTTATGTTGGATATGGCGAGGGTGGCCGCCTGACGGAAGCCGTGCGGCGCAAGCCGTATTCTGTCGTGTTGCTGGATGAGGTTGAAAAAGCGCACCCGGATGTTCACGAAATATTCTTCCAGGTTTTTGACAAGGGCGTGATGGAAGATGGCACTGGCCGCCGTATCGATTTTCGCAACACGCTGATTATTCTTACATCCAATGTCGGCACAGAGCGTTTGATGCATCTGGCGCAAAAGCCGGAATACCGCGAGGATTCTGAAAAACTGGCGGCGGCGCTGAAGCCTGATTTATTGGAGGTGTTTCCTCCGGCACTGCTGGGGCGTATCGTCACCATTCCATATTTTCCACTTTCGCCGGATATGCTCGGAGGTATCGTGCGATTGCAGCTTGACCGGATCGGGCGGCGTATTCGCGACAATCACGGCGCGCAATTTTCCTACGATAATGCTGTGGTGGAAAAAATTGTCTCGCTCTGCAATGATCCGGAAAGCGGTGGGCGGATGATCGACAACATCTTGACCAATGCAGTGCTGCCGGAAATTTCCCGCCGGGTGCTGACATTGCAGATCGAGCAGAAGAAGCTGACCAGTCTTGCGATCGGCGTGTCTGATGGCGCGTTCACCTATGATGCGCAGGGTGAGGCATAGCGGAATGGGAAAGCGTTACGCAGGAGTGTCTGTGATTTTGTGAGTGATGACGTCGAACGGGTGGCGAGGCTCTATGCGCAACGCGCGGTCAGCCCGCCATCAACAGGCAGCAGCACGGCATTGATATAACCCGCATCATCGCTTGCCAAAAATACGGCGGCATTGGCAATATCCCATCCGGTTCCCATCCGCCCTGTCGGTGATGCCTCGTGGCGCGCGCGCAGCATATCCTCGGGCGAGGCATATTGCCCGCTGATTTGCTGATGAATCAGCGGTGTATCCATCATGCCGGGTAAAATGGCGTTGCAGCGGATGCCGTCACGGGCATATTGCAGCGCGATGCCAACCGTGAACTGGTTCACTGCACCTTTGGCCGCATAATAGCTGGCATAGGGATAGCCGGTGTAGCGGATGGAGGCGACGGACGAAATATTTGTGATCACGCCTTTCTTCTGGCGCTGCATGACCGGAATGACATATTTGCAGGCAAGAAAGGCACCGCCGACATTGATGTCGATCTGCTTGCGCCAATCCTCCAGCGAGAGATCCGGCGGGCCGCCCATTTTCGTGGTGCCGACATTGTTGTGCAGAATGTCAATACGGCCATATTTTCCCAGCACGGATTCAACAACAGCCTGAATCTGGGTTTCCTGCGTCACATCGCAGGCAAAGGCCTGCGCGCGGCCATTTTCACCGTTGATCATCGCTGTCGTTTCATCTGCTGCCGCGCGATTCACATCCACGCAAATGGTGATAGCCCCTTCACGGGCGTAGGCGACGGCGCTTGCCTTGCCATTGCCCCAGCCGGGCCCAATGGACCCAGCGCCAAAAACAAGTGCGACACGATCTTTCAGGCGCGTCATGGCCGTCTCCTCACATCACGAGATTTGGCAACCAGAGAACGAGCTGGGGGAAAAATGTGATCAGCAGAAGAACGAGGATGCCGACGGCGAGGAACGGCAACACTTCCCTGACGACCCGCTCGATTTTGACCTGCGCGAAATTGCCGCAAATATACAAAAGAATTCCAACCGGCGGCGTCAACAGGCCGAGCATCAGGTTGAAAACCATCACAAGCCCGAAATGAATCAGGTCAATTCCGGCGGCCTGCACAATTGGAATCAATACCGGGATGAGAATAATCATCGCCGCAATGGCTTCCATGAAGCAGCCGACTATCAGCAGCAGGCCGTTGATCAGTAACAGGATTACAATCGGGTTGCTGGAAACGGCGCCGATCCACGCTGCAATTTCCCGTGGCAGGCCGGAGACGGCCATCAGCCAGCCGAAGGTTGATGCAAAAGCGATAATAATCATCACAACTGCGGAATCGAGCCCAGATTGCACCAGAATGGGCCAGAGATTTTTGAAATCCAGCTCGCGATGAATGACCATCGAGACAAACAGCGCATACAGCACGGCAAATGCTGCACTCTCGGTGACGGTGACAACGCCGCCTGTTACACCGAATAAAATCACGAACGGCATCATCAAGGCCCAGATGGCTCTTGACCCCGAGCGCAGCACATCGCGCATCGGCACGGCTTCATGCACCGGATAATTGCGCGCGCGTGCAATCAGGAAGGTGACAATGGCCAGGCCAAAACCAAGCATCAGGCCGGGAATAACGCCGCCGAGAAAAAGGGCGGCAACGGATACGCCCTTGCCGACGGACAGACCGTAAATCACCAGCGGGATGGATGGCGGAATAATCGGCCCCATCACCGAGGCCGACGCTGTGACGGAGGCAGAGAAGGCGGGATCATATCCGGCTTTTTTCATGCCGGGGATGAGCACCTTGCCGAGTGCCGTTGCATCGGCAACGGCCGAACCGGACACGCCGGAGAAAACCATGCAGCTCATCACCGTGGTCAGGCCAAGACCACCTGAAAAACGGCCAACGCAGGCATTGGCAAAATTGATGATGCGGCTGGTGATGCCGCCGACATTCATGATGTTGCCCGCGAGAATGAAGAAGGGAATCGCCAGCAGTGAATAGGAATCTGCACCAATCAGCGCGCGGTTGATAAAAACCGAATAGGGCAGAGAGGGGTGGCTGGCGATGGTCGCCACCGCTCCCAGTGCCATGGCAAATGCGATCGGAAGACCGATGGTAATGAGCAGGAGAAAAACGCCCATCAGTATGGCGGACATGACGGCTGCTCCTCAGAGATGCACTTCGCCTTGCGGCAGACGTTTGGATGGATCGAGCGTTTTCTCCAGCCAGAAAGCCAGCATCAGCGCACCGCAAAATGGGGCAGCGGCATAAAAAGACGCTGGCGTGATTTCGAGCGCGCCAAACGTCTGGTCCCATGTATCAATTGAAAGCTTGAGTCCGAACCAGAATATCAGCACCGATGTCAGCAGCATCAATGCGTGATTGATCCAGAATAATATCCGTTGCGCATTTTCGGGCATCATCATGACAAACATATCAATGACGATGTGCAGCACATGGCGGTAAAGCACAGCCGCACCGGCGAAAACACTCCAGACAAACAGGATGCGGCTGACCTGCTCCGTCCATGACAGCGGCGCATTGAGCACATAGCGATACCAGACTGAAACAATTGTTATCAGCACAATGGCGAGGATCGCGCCGCCCACAATCAGCTTGCTGATGGCTTCAAGACCATCACAGACCTTGCGCCACAGGGCGGCAAATCCATTCGCTTGCGTCATTCCGCTCTCCTTGCCGCTCTCCCTGAAAAAAAGCCTTCCGGCTGTTGGCCGGAAGGCTGGGCCATCAAGCGATGGTCTTGATTTTGTCGACCCATTTTTTCACGAGCGGGAATTCGGCATCCATGCCTTCAATCGCCTTGCGGAAGGCTTCCTTATCAACTTCGTTGATGGCGATGCCCTTCTGCTTGGTGAGGTCGAGAATGCGCTTGTCATCCTCGATCACCTTCTTGCGCAACTGGTCTTCCATGTCGCGGCTGGCCTGGTTGACTGCCTTGCGCTGGTCATCTGTCAGCTTGGCGTAAACCGCTTCGCCAATGACGATCATGTTATCCTGCATCATGTGTTCGGTGAGTGCAAAATTCTTGTTCACATCGAAAATGCCGGCATTGTAGGTCAGAGCGAGCGGATTTTCCTGACCTTCGATCACACCCGATTTCAGGGCCTGAAACACTTCCGGCCAAGGCAGTGGGGTTGGCGAAGCACCGAATTTCTCGAATGTGCGGCGCCACATCGTTGTTTCCGGCACGCGGATCTTGAAGCCCTTCAAATCTGCGGGCGTTTTCACGACGCGGTTTGACGACAGCTGGCGCGGCATGCGCGGAATGGAGGCGAGCGGGCGCAGTTTTGCCTGCGCTGCAACATCATTGCCGTATTCGCCCATGATGGCGGTCATGACGCGATCCTTGTGCGCCACATCCTTAAACATGTAGGGATAGGTCCACACTTCTGCCGGCTTGTACCAGCCGCCGAGAATGGCGGCGCCGGGGGAAGCCACCTGCACGGCACCAGTGAGCAAACCTTCAACATGCTCACGTTCGCCGCCAAGCGAGCCGGCATGATGGGTTGCTACCTCCATCTGGCCCTTGGTGAGTTCTTTCAGGCGGGCCGCGAAGACATCAAGCCCCTGCGCAATAAAATCGGTTGGCGGCGTTGCTGATGCGCCGATCCATTTTACTTGCTGGGCGCGCAGCACGGCGGGCATGGCGACAAGGCCAGCCATGAATGTTGCGCCACCCAGAACCGTGCGGCGGTCAAGACCGCCATTTTTCTGTTTCGTCATTGTTTGGTTTCCTCCTCGATTGACAGTATCGGCTGATTATCCAGCTCTTGTCATCCGCCCGCGCGATTATTTTCAGATCTGCGCGGTGCGAAATTCCTCTTCCATCTGGCGGCGCACGCGTACCGCACTGTCGGTTGCATCATAGTCGACATCAGCCCAGGTCAGGCGCTGCCCTTCGGCAATATCGTTCTTGAGTTTCACCTGATGGGCAATGCCCAATGGCAAATACCCCTTGGCGAGAGAATCTTTTGCCGGCGTTTGCTTGCCCCAGACGCAGAAACCGCCTTCGCCATCGAGCATTTCGCCCGCCTTCAGGCCACGCTTGGCGGTGGCGATGACATCGGAATTGAAGCAGATCGGCGCGCCTGTCGCCTCCTTGCGCAAGGCGGCGCTGGCGACGGAAATGCCCAGTTCAAGGCCGATCATGTGGGTGGGGCGATAGAGCGCAGCATATTTCCCGGTTGAATCCGGCAACAGGTTGTATTCCTTGATGCACTGGCGCGAATAGGCGCTTTCGCTTTCAAACACGACATAGACGCCCATGACGAGGTTGTGCGGCACATCCGTGCCATCGCGGTAAACCGAGGAGGTCACTTCGGTCACGCCCTTGCCGGAGAGCATGCCGCCATCCGCCTTCGGTTTGCACACTTCCGCATGCTCAAAGCGGGTTGCCGGCGGGAATGACAGGCCTTCGGGCTGGGAATGCAGGCCGGTGGCATTGCACACTGCCGTCATCTCAATGCCCGATTTCGTGCCATCGACGAAGGAGTTGAACATTTTCGGGTTGATCGACTGGCGGTTGTCGATTTTCAGATACTTGTCGAGAATATCCCACACCGTATCGGGCGTGGATTGGTGATAGGTGGGGTGATAGCGGGTGCCCTTGCCGGCGGCGACGACATTGAAGCCATTGGCGCGCGCCCAGTCCACCTGTTCGCAGATCATCGCGGGCTGGTCGCCCCAGGCGAGGGAGTAAACCACGCCTGCGGCCTTGGCCTGCTTGGCGAGGATGGGGCCGGCCAGCGAATCCGCTTCCACATTGACCATGACGATGTGCTTGCCGTTGGCGATGGAGAGTTGTGCAAGCCGGATGCCGGTGCGCGGGTCGCCCGTCGCCTCGATGATCACCTCAATGGCCGGATGCTTGATCATCGTGTCCGCATCGGTGGTCAGCAACGTCTTGCCGGATTTCAGGGCGTCATCATACGAGGTGGCACCAAACTGCTCCATCGGCCAGGACGCCATGGTGAGCTGGGATTTGGCGCGCGAGACGTTGAGATCGGCCACCGCAACGATATGCACGCCGGGCGTCAGGCGCGCCTGTGACAGATACATCGTGCCAAACTTGCCCGCACCAACGATCCCGACGGTGACCGGCTTGCCGGCGGACTGGCGCTCCAGGAGCAATTTATGCAAATTCATCGTTCTACCTCTTTGCCTTATTGGCCTTTTGCACGCTGGCAAAAGGGAATCGCCTGGCTGCCGGTCATGGAGAAATCTGTGCGGCACGCGGCCTTGCCGGCGGCACGGCAAGCGATGCGGCACACCAGTGGCAGCAACGCCCGATGATTTCCTCCACGGAGCCGGTTTGACTGCCTTGCAACCAGGGTGCCCGCCGGGTTGCTTGCAATCGGCCCTCTTTCCCGACAGGCTATTCAAAAGCCGTGGTAATGATAAGCGATAAAAGCGAGATAAATTGATGAATGAGATTCACTGATGGCCGGTGGCTTGCCCCCGCTGCAATGGCTGGTGACCTTCCGTTCGGTGATGGAGACGGGCAGTTTCGCGCGTGCGGCCTCGCAGCTCAATCTCACCCCGTCGGCGATCAGCCACCAGATGCGGGCGCTGGAAACACGGCTGGGCAAGCCGCTGTTCCTGCGCCGCAACCGCAGTGTTGTGCCGACCGAGGATGCCATGCTGTACAGCGCCTCCATTGGTGAGAGCTTCGCGCGTCTGGTGACAGCGACGCACCGGGTGGCGGCCCAGCCCGGTGCCCGGCGCCTGCCCATTCATTGCAGCCCCAGCTTTGCGGCGCTCTGGCTGGTGCCCCGTCTGGCGTCCTTCCAGCAGGCGCAGCCGGATATCGACATCACCCTGTTTGCCAGCCATGAACCGGCGCGGCTGGCGGAAGATGATATTCTCATCGACATCCAGTATGCGCGCCCGGTGCCTGACCATTGCGTCGCCATTCCGCTGCTGACGGAGCGGGTTTTCCCGATGGCAACGCCAGCCTTTATCAAGGCCGCAGGGCTAGCCACTCCCGCCGATATTTCCCGCGTGCCGCTGATCCATTCGCTGCGCTGTGTGGTGAGCTGGGAGCAATGGGCGGCCCGGTATGCGCCGGCTGCACCGCTTCATCCCCGCGGCCATCGTTTTGACCGGGCGCATCTGGCGCTGAGCGCGGCGAGCCATGGTCTGGGCATGGTGCTTGAATCGAACTTGCAGGCCCATGGCCATCTTGGCGCGGGCATGCTGTTGCTGCCATTCGGCGACATGGGCATTCCTGTGGTGGCGCACCGGCTGGTTTACCGGCTGGCGGATCGCGGCCATCCCGATATTTCTGCCTTTGTCGATTGGCTGACGGGTGAACTGGAAGAGATGGACCACGATGACGGGCCGCACGCCGTCGCGCCGGCCTGATGGCTGGCCTCGTGGTCTGGGCCCTAACCGCCATCGCGGGCGCGCATGAAAAAATCAGGCCCGCCCATCTGGCCGCCCTTCAAGCATAGTTCGAGGCCATCCAGGCGCGGATCATCCGCATGGGCACGGCACAGCGGCGCACCCGCCGATAACGGCGCCAGCGCCGAAAGGGCGTGAATGCCCATTTCGCCCATGGCCGCGCCGGAACTGTCGCCACCAGCAATGACGGTCCGGCGCAGGGCCGTGCGTGTCACAATCTCCCGCAGAATCGTGCCAAGCCCTTGGCCGAGACGCCGACTGGCGTCCGGCATCGTCAGGCCAGCGCGCTGCACGGTGTGCGCCAACGCCGGAATGGCCGGGTCATCAGGCCCCGCAGCAGAATAAATCAGCGGGGAATGGCCGCTGGTGGAGAGAACCGTGCAAGCGCGCGCGATGGCGCTGGCCAGGGCCGCCTGCCATTGTTCCGGGCCGATCACATTTTCTACGGCAAGCCGGATCAGCGCAAAGCCGTGCGCTGACGCCTGATGGATCTGCTGCGCGGTGATGGGCGAACAGGAGCCGGAAACAACGGCGATCTGATCGATGGCTGGCGCTGGCGCAGCAGGTTTTTGTGATGCCAGTGCCCCGATGGCCCGCCAATGCGACACAAGCGCATATTCAACGCCCTGCGACCCGGCAACGAACGGTGCGGCCGCCCGGTTTTGCCACAGCAGCGCACCGGCTTTTTCCAGCGTTGGCGCATCCATCACATCAATAAAGATAACCGGGCCATCCGGTCCTGCACAGGCGTCAAGCGCCTCTGCGCCGCCATCGCGGGCGAGCGCGGCACAATCAATCAATCCAATCCGCCGTGCGGTCTGCCGGGCCAGATGGCGGGTGAGATCGGCCTCGTCCATCGGTGTAACGGGATGGTGCGCCATGACCGGATGCCGGTCGAGACGGTGCACCCTGCCATGCACCGCCGCAAATAAATTCCCGAATATCTGATAGCGGCCAATCGCCGGTGCGCCCACCACCACCGGAATATGGGTGCTGCCGGGCGCGCTCATATCCGCGCCGAGATCAATGGCTTTGCCGATCGAGCCGGTATGGGGCGCGGAATCGAATGTCGAGCACACCTTGTAATGAACCAGCGGTGCGCCGGTTTTTTTCAAGGCGGCGAAGTAGCGCGGCAATTCAGCGCTCATCCATTGTGGAGCGCAGGCCCGCGCATATCCGGCCATGCCGATGGCGCGCATATGCGCAACGGATGCAAGCTGTTCCGGTGTCGGCAGACCAAGAAATAATATCGTCTCAAGCCCGGCAAAAGCGAGAATTTCCATGACAGCCGTGCTGCCGGTAAAATCGTCGCCATAAAAAGCGATCAATGGCCCCTGGGGGAGACGATCCGGCATCAGGCCAGCCGCCCGAATGTTTCCATTGCCGCGCGCAAGGCGGGATGGGATTTGGCATGGTGTTCGGCAGGACTATCCGCCACGGCCGCATCCCACGCATCCCGCAGCGCGCGCACGCCTTCGCCGGGGCCGCCGGGATGGGCGAGAATACCGCCGCCAGCGGCAAATATCAGATCGGTGGAGCCGAAACCTTTATATGTCGGTGCAGCTGTCAGCACCGTCTGGCCGGATGAAAAGACCGGCATCACCGGCATGGCATTTTCTGCAAACAAGGGCGCAGCGCAGGCGCGGGCGGATAGAAAGACGCTGTCATTGGATTCGCTGAATTTATTATTGTAGCCATTGACGTGGATATGATCAGCGCCAGCCAGCCGCCATAATTTGTGCCATGCGGTAAAGGACCAGCCCAAGTGCGGCGCGCGCGACAGATATCCCCAGCCATTTCTGTGGGCGTGGATCGGCAACTGGCTGTGCCGCCCCAGCGCGATCATGCCAGCCAGGCCGATGGCATTGACGCTGACCATGACACAGGTGCCGCCCGCTGCCAGCACGGCATCATGCCTGTGGCGCATCTCGTCGATATCGCCGGTGATATTGAAGGCAACCATGGTCTTGCGCCCGGATTGACCGGCAGCGGCATCGACCACGCGCATGACCGCCTGAAGCCGCGCATCGAAGGGGCAGGCAGGCCCATCGCTCTGCAATTCATCGTCCTTGATGAAGTCAATATCCGCCGTGCACAGCTGCGCGGCCAGTGCCGCCGTCTGCGCGGGATTAAATCCGACGCTGGGCTTGATAATGGTGCCGATGAGCGGGCCTTTTTTCACACCCGCAAGCTGGCGTGTGCCGGCCACACCAAATTTCGGCCCCGGATATGTCTCGGCAAAAGCCTGGGGCAGGCGGATATCTTCAATTTTCAGGCCGGTGATCTGCCGCAATTCAAATAAATTGCCAGCCACTGTTGCGACAAGGTTGGGCAGGGACGGGCCGATATTTGCAAGCGGCCATGACAGCGTGACGCGTGCGCGCTGAAACGGGCCGGCAAAATTGCGCGCAGATGGCAGTGAGGGCTGTTGAACCGTTTCAATTATTTCCAGCCGTTCCACGCGCGCCGCCGCCGCCGCCAGCAATTCCGGTGTTTCCCCTGGAACAGAAATAAAGGTGCCGCTGGATTGCTCACCGGCCATAGCCGCAGCCGTTGCCGCCGGATCGCCCGGTGTCTCAAAAATATAATCGGCTTCGAAGCGCGCTGCTGCGGTCATGGATCCTTCGCTTGCTGGCCTGATCGTGCCCCTGTACCAATCATGGTGGTTTACAATGCGGGAGAGCGCAATGCCAAAGGTCGCGCTGTTTGGTGCTGGCGGGAAAATGGGAATCAGGCTGGGCCGCAATCTTATCGGCAGCGTCTATGATGTCCGCCATGTCGAGGTCAGCGATGCGGGCCGCGCGCGGGTCAAGGAATTGCTCGGCGCGGATTGCGTGGATGCGCCCGCAGCGATTGCCGATGCGGATATTGTCATCCTCGGTGTGCCGGATACGGCTGTCGGCGCGGTGGCCGGAACAATTGTGCCGCAGCTGCGCAGCGGCACGGTGGTGATGATTCTCGATGCGGCGGCGCCCTATGCCGGCCATTTGCCAGAGCGCGCAGACATCACTTATTTCGTGACGCATCCCTGCCATCCGCCGATTTTCAATGACGAGACGGAGCCGGCAGCGAAGGCTGACCATTTCGGCGGCATCGCTGCCAGGCAGCATATTGTCAACGCGCTGATGCAGGGGCCGGACGCCCATTATGCGGTTGGCGAGGCGCTGGCGCGGACGATCTGGGCACCGGTGATGCGCTCGCATCGGGTCACTGTTGAGCAGATTGCGATGCTGGAGCCGGGCTTGTCAGAAACGGTGTGTGCCACCTTGCTCGATGCCATGCGCGAGGCGATGGATGAGGTGGTGCGGCGCGGCGTGCCGGGTGAGGCCGCGCGGGATTTTTTGCTCGGCCACATGAATATACTCGCTGCCGTCACCTTCAAGCAGGTTGATGGTGTTTTCTCTGATGCCTGCAACAAGGCGATTGTTTTTGGCAAGGACAGGATATTGAAGCCGGGCTGGCTCGATGTGTTCACGCCCGGTGAAATCCGTGACAGCGTGCGCCGGATTACATGAACAGCGTTGGCGATGGCACCAAGACTGAGGCTTGCAAAAACTGGGCTTGCAAAGACTGAGCTTGCAAAGACAAGCCTACCATTTACGGCAGTTTTCATAGCAGTTAGCCACAGGGCTCTTGGTCTACAAGGCTTTTGGTCTACAAGGCCTGGGCGAAGGCCCTGGCCAGCGCACGCCATGATCGGCGGCGGCTGTGTGCAAAACTGGAGCGGGCGAAGGGATTCGAACCCTCGACCCCAACCTTGGCAAGGTTGTGCTCTACCCCTGAGCTACACCCGCATCCGTTTCGCGCGGCGGTGACCGCCAGCGGCGCGTCTATGCCCCAATCGCAGGCGGGATGCAACCATGGAAATGCAACAGCGCGGCAGGGATTGATTGCTTTTGCGTGCCCGTGTCGGTTATGCGGGGCCAATCTGGCGCGGCCGCTCGCTGTGAGCCGGTGCCAGCCCGCCGTTTTTGTTCCCTCCCCGATGATGATTGCCGATGATAGACGATGATTCCCGCACGGATTCCCGCAAAGCCGCTGCTGAAGAGGCGTTGTTTGCCGCGTTCGCGCGCCTCGGGATCACCACCACAACGCAGGAGCACCAGGCGGTGTTCACCGTGGAGGAGGGCGACCGGCTGTTTGGCCAGCGCCCGGACGGGCACACCAAGAACCTGTTCGTGAAGGACAAGAAGGGCCGGTTCTTCCTGATCACGGCCCGCCAGCACGCCCGGATTGATCTCAAGCGCGTGCATGAGGTGATCGGCGCGTCGGGCCGGGTGTCGTTTGGCGCCGCCGACCAGCTCATGGCTCTGCTCGGGGTTGAGCCGGGGTCGGTGACAGCCTTTGCCGTGATCAACGATACAGCAGGCGCGGTGACGATGGTGCTGGATGAGGGATTGCTGGCGGCACCCACACTCTATGGCCATCCGCTGCGCAACACGGCCACGACAGCCATTGCGCGTGATGATCTGGTGCGGTTTCTGGCCGCCACAGGCCATGATCCGATGATCGTGACCTTGCCGGAGCCATTGGCCCCCGCCGTGTGAGCCTGCCGTGGCTGATGCGGCACAGGCGGGAATTGCTATCGCGGTGCTGCGTTCCCATGTAAAGCGGAGACCGTATGGGGCCAGCGCGGGTTTGCGGGCCACACTTATCAATTTTCGGGGTTTGTATGTCGTCTGATCCGTCAAAATTCAGCCAGGGGTTTACCCAGCCCTATGCCCAAAGCTACGCGCAGGCACCGGCCCATCCGGCAGCGGCGCAGGCTGCGCCCATGGCACCGGCACCGTCCGGGCCGCCGCCGCAGGCCAATGCTGCCGGTGTCGTGAAGGATGTGACAACCGCCACCTTCCGGCAGGATGTCATTGCCGAATCCATGAAGCAGCCGGTGCTGGTGGATTTCTGGGCCCCATGGTGCGGCCCCTGCAAACAGCTCACGCCGATCATTGAAAAGGCAGTGAAAAGCGCCGGCGGGCGCGTCAAGCTGGCCAAGATGAACATTGATGACCACCCGCAGATTGCGGGCCAGCTTGGCATCCAGTCCATCCCCGCCGTGATCGTGTTTGACAAGGGCCAGCCGGTGGACGGGTTTGTCGGTGCGGTGCCGGAAAGCCAGGTCAAGCAGCTGATCGAGCAGGTGGCCGGCCCTGCCGGACCATCGCCGGCCGAGGAAATGCTGGCGGCGGCAGCATCCGCCGTCGAGGCCGGAGATGCGGCCAGTGCCGCAGAGCTGTATGGCGCGATCCTGGCGCATGAGCCTGACAATGCCGTGGCCATCGCCGGCATGGCGAAATTGCAGTTCGACATGGGCGCGCTGGATCAGGCCAAGCGCATTCTCGATACGGTGCCGCCGGCCAAGGCCAACGATCCGGCCATCGCATCGGTGCGCGCCGCGATTGAAATCGCCGAGCAAGCCAACGCGCTTGGCGATGTGGCGGATTTGATGAAGGCGGTGGACGCCGATCCGAAGAATTATCAGGCCCGGCTTGATCTGGCGGTGGCACTGAATGCGCGCGACAAGCGCGAGGAGGCGATTGACCAGCTTATCGCCATCATCCGCGCTGACCGGAAATGGAATGAGGAGGCGGCGCGCCGGCAATTGCTGCAATTTTTTGAGGCGTGGGGTCCGATGGATGAGATGTCCATTCTGGGCCGGCGCAAATTGTCAGGCGTGCTGTTCTCGTGAGTGATTTTGACCCCGACGACGATGATGATGCGGATGATGAGGAATTCTTCGCCATGGGCATGAACGCGGTTTATGACGGCCCGCAGGACTGCCCGGAGATTATTCCGATCTTTCCCTTGCCGGGGGCCTTGTTGCTGCCGCGCGGGCAAATGCCGCTCAATGTGTTCGAGCCGCGCTATCTCGCGCTGGTTGAGGCGGCCATTCGCGGGGACCGCGTCATTGGCATGATTCAGCCACGCGCCGACCAGCCGGGCGATGAAAAAAAGCCGGCCATTTATGAGGTGGGCTGCGCTGGCCGCATCACCCAGTTTGCTGAAACAGGGGACGGGCGGCTGATTATCACGCTGACAGGCATTTCCCGCTTCAGGGTGAGCGAGGAATTGCTGGTGGTGACGCCCTACCGGCAGGCGCGTGTTGATTATTCCGGCTTTCTCGATGACTTCACACCGCGTGCCGGTGAAGAGGATGTTGACCGCAAGGGCGTGCTGGCGGCGCTGACACAATTTGTTGAAGCCAACAATCTGGATTTTGACTGGGAAGGTGTCAACGAAGCGCCGAATGAGGCGCTGGTGAATGCCCTCTCGATGATGAGCCCTTACGGCGTGCAGGAAAAGCAGGCTCTGCTGGAAGCGAAAACATTGCGCGACCGGGCAGAGGTTCTTGTCGCTGTCACCGAATA
>JBOFCU010000280.1:0-6201 GCA_051646285.1 Beijerinckiaceae bacterium | reverse complement strand
GGAAGAGGGCAGCCACCTTAGGCAGGCCAGCCCGCGCACTCAAGCGGCTGACCGAAGGAGAATTCCGGCAGGGCATCCACAGGCAACTCCAGGCCGGACGGCTGGTTTCGGATGAAACCTTCCTCCGCTTCCGCTAGGGTCTTGCCATGCGCCAAACCACCCCTTCCTTGCCTCCTGAATCCGGCCCCGACTCCAGCCCCGCCCGTGAGGGCGACAAACCCACGCCGATGATGGCGCAGTTTCTGGAAATCAAGGCGGCGAACCCCGATAGCCTGCTGTTTTACCGTATGGGCGATTTCTACGAGCTGTTCTTCGAGGATGCGGAAATCGCCTCGCGCGCGCTGGGCATTGTGCTGACCAAACGGGGCAAGCATCGCGGCGAGGACATCCCCATGTGCGGCGTGCCGGTCGAACGTGCAGACGATTATCTGCAGCGCCTGATCGGCCTTGGCCACCGTGTCGCGGTCTGCGAGCAGATGGAAGATCCGGCAGAGGCCAAGAAACGCGGCGCAAAGTCCGTCGTCCGCCGCGATGTCATCCGCCTCGTCACGCCAGGCACGATCACCGAAGAGCGGCTGCTCGATCCCTCCCGTGCCAATTTGCTGCTCTCCGTTGCACGCACCCGCGCCACCGAGAATGACTGGCATTACGGCATCGCCAGCATTGATATTTCCACGGGCGAATTTCTCGTCAGCGCCTGCACGCATGGCGAGCTTGGCCCGGAGCTGGCCCGGCTTGATCCCAAAGAAATTGTTGTGCCGGATTCGGTTTATGATGACCCCGGCCTGAAAAATCTCTGGCGCGAAACATCAGCAGCGGTAACACCTATTCCGCGCGAGGGATTTGATGGCGCATCAGGCGAACGCCGTCTGATGGAATTTTTCGGTGTCGCGACACTGGATGGCTTTGGCCAGTTTGCCCGGGCTGAAACTGCAGCAGCGGCAGCCGCCTTATCCTACGTCGAGCGCACGCAAAAAAGCGCCCGGCCTAATTTATCACCGCCACGGCACGCCAGTGAGACGGGCGTGATGCGCATGGATGCGGCCACGCGCGCCAATCTCGAACTCACGCGCACATTATCAGGCGAACGCGCGGGCTCACTTCTGGCCACCATTGACCGGACGGTGACGCCGGCAGGCGCACGCTTGCTGGGGGAGCGGCTGGCCGGACCGCTGACAGATCCGGCCGCCATTCACAAACGTCTCGATGCCATTGCCTTTTTCATTGATGACGCGGACCGCTTGACCCGCACCCGTGCCACGCTGAAATCGACGCCCGATGGCGCCCGCGCCTTGGCCCGTCTGGCACTGGGACGCGGCGGCCCGCGCGATCTTGATGCGGTGCGCGGCATGATCGTTGTCGCCAATGATCTCGCCGCTGATCTGGCCGATGCCGTCTCCCTGCCGGACGAACTGCGGCTGGCAGCGCAGACATTGTCGCGCCTCGACAAGCCAACCGCCAGCCTGCTCGCCCATGCGCTGGCAGACAATTTGCCTCTATTGGCCCGCGATGGCGGATTTATCCGGGAAGGTTATCTGCCGGCACTCGATGAGTTGCGCACGCTGCGCGAAGACAGCCGCAAGGTCGTCGCCCAGTTGCAGGCCCGCCTCGCCAATGAAACAGACGTGCGCACCTTGCGCATCAAACACAATAATTTTCTCGGCTATTTTATTGAGGTGCCGCCGCAGGCTGGCGAAACATTCCTGCGCCCACCGCATAACCAGACATTTATTCATCGCCAGACGATGCAAGGCGCGATGCGCTTTTCCACAACCGAATTGGGGGAGCTGGAGCAAAAAATTGCCAGTGCCGGTGACCGTGCCACCGGCATTGAGCTGGCCCAATGCGAGCAGCTCACCAGTGCCGTGCTGGCCATTGGCGAAACGATCAAGGCAGCAGCCCATGCGCTGGCCATGATTGATGTGGCCAGTGCGCTTGCTGCATTGGCCATGGATTGGAACTGGACACGGCCTTGTATCGCCGATGATCTTGCCTTCGAAATCAGTGGTGCACGCCACCCGGTTGTTGAAGCCGCACTCAAGCGTGATGGCCAGCCCTTCGTCTCAAATGCTGTGAATTTGTCCCCACCCGCTGGCGAGACATCCGGCACCATCCTGATCGTCACCGGCCCGAACATGGCCGGCAAATCGACCTATCTGCGCCAGAGCGCCCTCATCGCCATTCTCGCCCAGAGCGGCAGCTATGTGCCCGCCGCGCAAGCGCATATCGGCATTGTGGACCGGATGTTTTCGCGCGTCGGCGCAGCCGATGATCTGGCACGTGGCCGATCCACCTTCATGGTGGAAATGATCGAAACAGCCGCCATTCTCAATCAGGCCACCGAACGGTCATTGGTTATTCTCGATGAAATTGGCCGTGGCACGGCAACCTTCGACGGCCTCTCGATTGCGTGGGCCACCATCGAACAGTTGCATGAGGGCAACCGCTGCCGCGCCTTGTTCGCCACCCATTTTCATGAATTGACCCAGCTGGCCAAAAAACTGCCGCGCCTGACCAACGCCTCCATGCGCGTGACGGAGTTTGAAGGCGACGTGATTTTTCTTCATGAGGTGATGACCGGCGCAGCCGACCGGTCCTACGGAATTCAGGTCGCCAAATTGGCTGGCCTTCCCCCGCAGGTCGTGGCGCGTGCGCGCACCATTCTGGCCGAACTGGAAGCATCCGAGCGCGCAAAGCCCGTGACTGCGCTGATTGATGACTTGCCATTGTTCTCGGCAGCGCGGCCAGCCCCTCCTCCGGCCGCAAAAACAGATCCTGTCGCAGAGATGCTGGCCGCGCTGCATCCCGATGAAATGACGCCGCGCGAAGCACTTGATGCACTTTATGCCCTGCAAAAGGCGGCACGCGGCTGACCGGCCACCAGCCGCAAAGCCCATGCAAAGCGTGCATGGGCGCAATGGCTGCCAAAATCCTTGTCATCCAGGCCGGTTTCAGCAACAAAAGAGGCCTGTGATCGAACGATTTTTGTGAGAAGGACCAGCGCATGCCGCGCATCGTTTACGTCAATGGCGAATTTGTCGCCGAAGACCAGGCCAAGATTTCCATTTTTGATCGTGGATTTATTTTCGCCGATGGCATTTACGAAGTGGCTGCCATTCTTGACGGAAGACTGGTTGACAATGAGGCCCATCTGGCCCGTCTCGAGCGCTCGCTCAATGAAATCGGCATGCCGCTGCCATTGCCGCGCGCCGACATTGTCAAACTGCAAAAGGATATTGTTGCCCGCAATGGCGTGCGCGAAGGCCTTGTCTATATGGAGGTGACGCGGGGCGCAGCGGATCGTGAATTCGCGTTTCCCGCCAATATCCCGCAAACCTTTGTCATGTTCACGCAAGCGTTTGACATCATCAATTCACCAAAGCCGGTCACCGGCATCAAGCTCGCCAGCCTGCCGGATATTCGCTGGGCGCGCCGTGACATCAAGAGCGTTGCATTGCTCGCGCAGGTTCTGGCCAAACAGCACGCCGCAACGCAGGGCGCACAGGAAGCGCTGATGTATGAGGATAATGGCACGATCACCGAGGGCGGCTCATCATCCGTTCTGATTGTGACAGCGGAGGGAACGCTGGTAACGCGGCCTTTGTCGCAAGCGATTTTGCCGGGCATCACACGCCAATCCGTCAAGGCATTGTGTGCCGAAAAAAATATTCCCTATGAGGAGCGGCTCTTTACGCTGGAAGAAACATTGGGTGCGGCAGAAGTCATGATCGCATCCGCTTCCAGCTTTGTCATGCCTGTCACCGAAATAGACGGCAAGAGGGTTGGCGGCGGCCAGCCCGGTCCGCTCGCGCGCCGCTTGCGCGAGATTTATATTGAGCACGCCCGCGCCACTGCCGTCTGAAAGAACCAGCCATGCCGCATGATCCCAACGCGCTCAAGGAAAAGATTGCCCGCGAATTTTCCACACCCTGCGTTGTGATCGATATGGACAAGGTCGAGCGCAATATCGCCAAATTGCAGTCATTGTGCGATAACGCGGGCGTTGCCAACCGGCCCCACATCAAAACGCACAAATCACCCGTGCTCGCCAAAATGCAGATTGAGGCCGGCGCGAAAGGCATTACATGCCAGAAAATCGGCGAAGCTGAAGTGATGGCTGATGCCGGTATTGATGACATTCTCATCAGCTATAATCTGATTGGCGAAGAAAAGATGCACCGCCTCGGGCGCGTGCTGCAAAAATCCCGCGTGACTGTGGCGGCCGACAATCCCTATGTTGTCGGCGGCTTGCCGCTGGCGGCAGATAGTGCCGGGCGCAAACTTGGCGTTGTGGTGGAATGCGACACAGGCCGCAAACGGGCGGGTGTGGAAACACCGCGAGAAGCCATTGCACTCGCGTTGCAAATCGCCGCCCATCCTGCTCTCGAATTTCGCGGGCTGATGATGTACCCGCCGGAAGACAAATGGCCGGAAACACAATTGTTCGTTGATGAGGTGCGGGCCAATTTGCACCAGCATGGCCTGGCACTGGAGATTGTATCGACCGGCGGCACACCAAACCTTATCAATCTGGGCCGCCTCAGCGGCGCAACCGAGCACCGCTCCGGCACATTTATTTTCAATGACAGGATGCAGATGGCCTGCGGTGCTGCAACGCTCGATGAATGTGCGTTGAGCGTATATGCAACCGTTGTCAGCCGCGCCGGGCTTGAACGCGGCATTGTGGATTCAGGATCAAAAACCCTCACGAGTGACACGGGCGGACTTGATGGCCATGGCCTCATCCTTGAGCATCCGCAGGCAAAAATTGCAAAATTTGCCGAAGAACATGGTTTCCTGGATCTAACCGGCGTCAACGACAAGCCGCACGTTGGCGATGTCGTGCGCATTATTCCCAACCATGTCTGCGTCGTCGTCAATATGGTGGACAAGCTGGTGATGGTGCGCGGCAACGATATTGTCGGTGAACTGCCCGTCGCCGCGCGCGGGAAATTGACTTAAACCACAGACGTCATGCCGCCATCCACCATCAACAGGTGACCATTGACGAAGTTGGAGGCTGGTGACGCCAGAAAAACAGCTGCACCAATCAATTCATCGGTTTCACCCCATCGCCCAGCAGGCGTCCGCGCCTTCACCCAGCCATCAAATGTTGCGTCTGCCAGCAAGGCTCTGTTCAATTCCGTCACAATATAACCGGGACCGATCGCATTGACCTGAATATTATGCTTGCCAAGCTCGGCACACATGCCGCGTGTCATCATCTTGATCGCGCCCTTCGTGGCGGTATAGGGAATAATGGAAGGCCGGCCAAGCTCACACATCACAGAGCCGATATTGATGATCTTGCCACGCTTGCGCGCCACCATTCCTTTTGCCACGGCCTGTGACACATAAAAGACCGAGCTTAAATTTGTAGCGATCATGCGGTCCCATTCACTGCGGGGAAATTCTGTAAATGGTGCGCGAATTTGAATGCCGGCATTATTGACGAGAATATCAATGCCGCCACTGGCTGATTCAACACCGGCAATCGCAGCATCGACTGCGGCCTGATCCGTCACATCGCAAATGCAGGCTGATGCCTGAAGCCCTTCGGCCTTCATAGCCGCAAGCGTCCCAGCCAGCCGCGCCCCATCCCGCCCATTCAAGACAACATGCGCACCAGCCCGCGCCAGCCCCTGGGCTATGGCCAAACCGATCCCCTGCCCTGACCCTGTGACCAGAGCCGTTTTACCATCAAGCCGAAAAATCTGGTCCGACATGTCATTCCCCTGAAAATTCTTGCAGCTATGGCCTGTCACGTGGTTGCTTCAGCGCCAATGCGGCGTAACATCAGACGTCCAAAAATGCCACAGCATCTTGCTGCCTGAAAGAAAGAGACTCCATGCGCGCCGTTGTCATTCATGCCCCCAAAGATTTGCGCGTGGATTCGATCAGTGACGATGCGCCGATGGGCCCTGATCAGGTCCGTATCAAAATTGAAGCAGGCGGCATTTGCGGCTCGGACCTGCATTATTATCAGCATGGCGGATTTGGCACAGTGCGCGTGCGTGAACCGATGGTACTTGGTCACGAAATTGCTGGCCGCGTTCTCGAAACGGGGGCCAATATCACCCATGTCAGAGCGGGCGATCATGTGGCCGTTAACCCCAGCCGCCCGTGCAACAAGTGCGAGTATTGCTTGCGCGGTTTGCAGGCCCATTGCCTCGACATGCGCTTTTTCGGCAGCGCCATGCG
>JBOFCU010000223.1:0-4313 GCA_051646285.1 Beijerinckiaceae bacterium | reverse complement strand
CGGTGAACCCCGTCAAACAGCAACGCCAGTGCTTGCTGCCGCTGCGTCCTGTCGCCGCCCTGATCAGTCACCGCCTCATCCATCACCCGCTCGGTCAGTTGCCGGATGCGGGTGCGATGCTTGCGTGCCACCGGCCGCGCTTTGGCCATCGCCTCGGCAAACAACAGGAAAAGCTCGGGCTCACGGTCGAGGCGCTGGCGATAGGCATTGGCCAGCACCAGCATCATGCGCCCCAGCTTGTCGATCGCGGGATCGGACGCGGTGGTGGCGTCACCCAGCGCCGCCTCGATGGGCTTCACCCATTGTGTGGTGACGGCATCCGCCAAAGCCACCTTTGAGGGGAAATAACGATAGACATTGGCGTGCGTCATGCCTGCCGCTTCGGCCACCGACACCACGGTCATGCGCCGGAAACCGATGCGGCGGACTTCCTCTTCCGCCAGCTGCACCAGCCGCGCCGCCTGCCCGGGCGAAGGGTCTGTCATAACCAACGCGCCGTCATGTCTCGACAATGCCGGTGGTATTGCCACTGGCCTGGCTGTCGATGCGGCCATGGGGCAGCGCCAGATATTCCTCCGAGCGCATTTCGTTCAGCCGCGACGCCGTGCGCTGAAATTCAAATGCCTCCACGCCATCATGCGACTGCGGAACATAAAGATTGCGCGGCGGCGCGGCAGCCGACATGACGAGTTTCACATGCTGCTCATACAAAACATCGATCAGGGTGATGAACCGCTTGGACTCATTGCGCCGCTCGCGTGACAGCATCGGCACGTCATCTATGATCAGGGTATGGAAAAGCCGCGCCAGCGCCAGATAATCGGATGCACCCAGCGGCTGCATGCACAACGCTTCAAAAGAAAAACGGGCCACACCCTTGGCATGATGCGGCACGGTAACCTCATGGCCCTTGACCATCAGGATTCGTGAACCAGGCTTTGCTTCTCCTGTCAGCCGCGCAAACACCCGGTCCAGTGCCAGCCTGGCCTTCGCATCATTGGGGATATGATAGATCACGCTGGTGCCCAGTTTTTCCAGCCGGAAATCCGTGCGCGATGCGAGCTTCACGACCTCCATTTTCTCCTTCAGCAGAGCAATGAATGGCACAAAAAGCGAGCGGTTGAGACCGTCCTTGTAGAGCAGATCGGGCACCACGTTGGAGGTGGCGACAACCACGCACCCGCGCGCAAACATGGCGGTGAACAGCCGCGCCAGAATCATGGCATCGGCAATATCAGTGACGGTGAATTCATCGAAGCACAGCAGCCATGCTTCATCCACCAGCGCCTCGGCGACCGGCGCGATCGGGTCACCGTCCTTCGCCTCGCCGCTGCGCACCTTTTGCCGCTGTGCCGCAATCCGCTCATGCACATCAGCCATGAAATCATGGAAGTGGCAGCGCCTCTTGTTGCGCACGGGCACCGCAGCAAAAAACATGTCCATCAGCATGGTCTTGCCGCGGCCAACATCGCCCCAGACATAGAGGCCGCGAATAACCTCTTCCTTGGCTTCCCGTTTGCCAAAGAGCCAGCCCAGCGCACTGGATTTGCGCGCCAGCCGGTGCTGGGCGAGACGCTGAATAAGATCATCGAATGCGCGGGCGAGCTTTTCCTGCGCTTCATCACGCTCGGCGTTGCCCGTCGCCAGAAACTGCTCATACGCCTGACGGACTGATAAGCCCAACGCCAACTCCACCCCTTGGCCGCACCCCCGCGGACCCGGTTACTCTTACCCGCAGCTCTGTATCCGAACCATGAACGGACGAGAATACCGCCAATGGTCGGGCAGCCTTCCTGTGGCGCAAATCCACGCCGCCATCGCGTGTCATATACAGCGCCTCAAGCCCGGCGTTGTTGACGAACGCAGAAAAAATGCCAATGCCCGGCAATCGCGGTCGCTTCGCCATCTCTCCGCCACGGTCGAACTTTTATTGACATGATGACATACAGATTATCCCGCGCGGGCCGGACTATCACCGCCCTGTTCCACTCGCTGGCGTTGGCCGGAGCCATTCTGGCAGGTGTGCTGGCGCTGACTGCGCCTCATGGCGTGATGGCACAGACTCCAGCGCAGCCGGCTGCCGCAGCATCCGCAGGACAGGATACCCAGGTCTTGCGCGGCCGCATTGCTGCCCTGCGGGCCAATCTTGACCAGATCGAAAACACGCTCAAGCGCCCCAATTTACAAGAGAAAATGCTGGCCGACCTGCGCCCGCAATTGCAGGAATTGCAAGATCAGGCCCGCGAGATTGGTGACGACGCCCGCCCGCGTGTCGATGCGCTCAAATTACGCCTGCAACAGCTCCTCGCGCCCAAAGAGGGCGAACAGGGCGCGGAGAGTGCCGAACTGGCCCGTGAACGTACCGTGCGTGAGCAGGCTGTGGCTGAGGCGGAGGAAACCCTGCGCCTGGCCCGCGCCCTTCAGGTGCAGGGCGAGCAGCTGTCCACCGCGATTTCCGACCGCCGCCGCTCCCTGTTCGCCAGCCAGCTTTTCGAGCGTAACGCCAGCGCCCTTAACCCAACCCTGTGGACTGCGGTTGTCAGCACCCTGCCCGATGAAATGCGCGCACTGAGCACGGTGTTTTCGGATTGGGCCCGCAGCATTGCCGCCACGACCGATCTTGCAAAAATCGGCATTCTCATCGGCGGGCTGGCCGCTGCGCTTGTGCTGATCGGCCCGCTGACGCTGTTTTTCCGCCGGTACCTGAGCCGCCCGAAGGTCACGGCACCGCCGCCGCGCAGCGAACGTGCCATCCGCAACGGGGCCATTGCTGCGCTTGGTGTTATCCGCCCGCTCGGGGCGGCCTTCATTCTGTCGTTTGCCCTTGAGTTTGCCGGGTTTCTGCCCGGCCGCGTCGGCCCGGTCATCATCGCCGTGCTGGGCGGCATCGCTTTTGTGTTTGCTGCGCATGCCGTTGCGACCGCGATTTTCGCTCCAGACAGGCCAATGTGGCGGCTGACGGCTGTCTCCGACGAGGTGGCATCGCGCCTTGTGCGCATTTTCGTAGCGGCGGCCGCCGTCCAGGTCACCGGCAAAGTGCTGGAAGCCGCCTTCCAGTCCATCGGTTCGCCCCTGACACTCACCGTGGCGGTGCGGGCAATCTTTTCACTGGTATTCGCCATGCTGCTGTGGCGCGGGCTGGCCGCCTTGCAGACGCGCGAGACCGAACCTGACGGTGTGGCCGACGTGCCGCGTGCGCCTGACCGTTTCGTGATCTGGCGGCTTCTGCTTGTGGTGGCGCTGAGCGCTATCCTGATCGGCGCGCTGACCGGATATATCGCGCTGGCCGCCTTTATTGCCGACCAGATCATCTGGCTGTTCATGATCGGCACCGCCTATTTTATCCTCGATTTTCTGCTGACAGAGCTTGTCGAAAGCATTGGCCGCCCCGGCAACCGCTTCACCGAGCGGTTGCGCCATATCGTCGGCTTTCAGCCCAAGGCAGTGCGGCAAATGTCGGTGCTCGTGGCCGGTGTGGCCCGCGCGCTGCTGTTTGTCGCCGCCGCGATGCTGGCCATCGCACCATGGGGGGTTGAATCGACGGATCTTCTGACCTCGCTGCGTGCCGTGCTGTTTGGTTTCAAGGTCGGTGATGTCACCATTTCCCTCAGCGCCATCCTGATTGCGGTCGCGATTCTGGGGATCGGTGTTTTCATCACCCGCACGTTGCAGGATTGGCTGAACGAAAAATTCCTGCCCAACACGGATCTCGATCCCGGCATTAAAAATTCGCTGAAAACGGCGATTGGGTATTTCGGGTTTCTATCGGCTGCCGCCATCGCCATTTCATCGCTGGGGCTTTCGCTGGAACGGCTGGCATTTGTCGCCGGCGCCTTGTCGCTGGGCATCGGCTTTGGCCTGCAATCCATCGTCAGCAATTTCGTCTCTGGCCTTATTTTGTTGTGGGAGCGGCCCATTCGTGTTGGCGACCTTATTCAGGTCGGAACAGAATCCGGCACGGTACGCCGCATCAATGTGCGCTCCACCGAAATCATCACGGCAGACCGCTCGACCATTATTATTCCAAACTCCACGCTGATTTCCGGCAATGTCACAAACCGCGTTCATACCGACCGCGTCAGCCGCATCGTCATTCCCATCAGCGTGCCACGTTCCGGTGATCCGCAACTTGTCGCGGATTTGCTGGCGCAGGCAGCCATAGCCCATGAGCTGGTCATGAAAGACCCCAAGCCGCGCGTGCTGTTCAAGAAAATTGCTGACTCCGCCATGGAATTTGAACTGGTCGCCTTTGTCGGGGATGTCGATGTTGCCCTGCAGGTGAACAGCGACCTGCACTTCAGCATTTTTCAGGC
>JBOFCU010000103.1:0-3714 GCA_051646285.1 Beijerinckiaceae bacterium | reverse complement strand
CAGATCGCAGGGCGCTGGGGTTAACCGGCATGCAGCGTCCCGCCGTCTTGCTCATGGCGCGCCTGACGCTGGCAAACCGTCATGAAAGACACAGACATATGTTCAATATCCACCGTGAAGAAATCGAATGGGGCGGGCGTACGCTCATTCTTGAAACTGGCAAGGTTGCCCGTCAGGCTGATGGCGCCGTCATCGCCACCTATGGTGAAACCACCGTGCTGGCCACCGTTGTGTCCGCGAAAGAGCCCAAGCCGGGGTTCGATTTCTTTCCGCTCACCGTCAATTATCAGGAAAAGGCCTTTGCTGCGGGCCGCATTCCCGGCGGCTTTTTCAAGCGCGAGGGACGCCCCAGCGACAAGGAAACACTGACTTCGCGGCTGATCGACCGCCCGATCCGTCCGCTGTTCGTCGAAGGGTACAAGAACGATACGCAGGTCGTCGTCACCGTGCTGACGCATGACATGGAAAATGATCCCGATATCGTCGCCATGGTTGCTGTGTCCGCTGCACTCACCATTTCCGGTGTGCCGTTCATGGGCCCGATCGGTGCCGCCCGCGTCGGTTATATTGACAACCAGTTCGTGCTCAACCCGACCCTCGACCAGATGAAGGATTTCACCCTTGATCTCGTCGTCGCCGGCACCGCCGATGCGGTGCTGATGGTGGAATCGGAAGCCAAGGAATTGCCGGAAGATGTGATGCTCGGCGCCGTGATGCACGGCCACAAGGGTTTCCAGCCGGTGATCGACGGCATTATCCGTCTGGCCGAACGGGCGGCCAAGGAACCGCGCGACTATACGCCGCCGGATAATTCTGCGGTCGAAAAGGCCGTGCTGGCCATTGCCGAAGCGGATTTGCGCAAGGCCTATTCCATCACCGAAAAGCAGGCGCGTTACACGGCTGTGGATGCGGTGAAAGCCAAGGTGATGGCCGAATTGCTGCCGGCTGACGGTGAGCCGAAATTCGATGCCGACAAGGTGAAATCCACCTTCAAGGACGCGCAGGCGAAGGTCGTGCGCTGGAATATTCTGGATGACGGCAAGCGCATTGATGGCCGCGACGTGAAAACCGTCCGCCCCATCGTCTGTGAAGCCGGCATTTTGCCGCGCACCCACGGCTCGGCGCTGTTTACGCGCGGTGAGACGCAGGCGCTCGTCGTCACCACGCTCGGCACCGGCGATGATGAGCAGTATATTGATGAGCTGGAAGGCACCCGCAAGGAACGCTTCCTGCTGCATTATAATTTCCCGCCCTACTCCGTTGGTGAAACCGGCCGTATGGGTTCGCCCGGCCGCCGCGAAATCGGCCATGGCAAACTGGCATGGCGGGCGCTGCACCCGATGCTGCCGGCCCATCATGAATTTCCGTATACGCTGCGCGTTGTCTCGGAAATTACCGAATCAAACGGCTCGTCCTCCATGGCCACCGTGTGCGGCACCTCGCTCGCGCTCATGGATGCTGGCGTGCCGTTGAAAGCCCCTGTGGCCGGTATCGCCATGGGCTTGATTCTCGAAGGCGAACGCTTTGCCGTTCTGTCCGATATTCTCGGTGATGAAGATCATCTCGGCGACATGGATTTCAAGGTCGCCGGCACGCAAGGAGGCATCACCTCCTTGCAGATGGATATCAAGATCGCCGGTATCACTGAAGAAATCATGCGTGTGGCGCTGACGCAGGCGAAAGATGGCCGCCTGCATATTCTGGGTGAAATGGCCAAGGCCCTGTCCACCGCCCGTGATGAGCTGGGCGAATTTGCCCCGCGCATCGAGACGATGAAAATCCCGGTTGATAAAATCCGTGAAGTCATCGGCACGGGCGGCAAGGTTATCCGCGAAATCGTCGAAAAGACCGGCGCGAAAATCAACATCGAGGATGATGGCACGATCAAGATTGCATCGTCGGATGGCGCGTCCATCAATGCGGCGATCAAGTGGATCAAATCCATCGCCTCCGAGCCGGAACTCAACCAGATCTATGAAGGCACGGTTGTGAAGGTGATGGAATTTGGTGCCTTCGTGAATTTCTTCGGTGCCAAGGATGGCCTCGTGCATATCTCTGAACTGGCACCGCGCCGCGTTGCCAAGGTCAATGATGTGATCAATGAGGGCGACAAGGTTAAGGTGAAATTCCTCGGCATGGATGACCGCGGAAAGGTGCGCCTGTCCATGAAGGTTGTTGATCAGGAAACCGGCGAAGACATCACCGAAAAGGTGAAGGCGGAGCAGGAAGCCTATCGCGCTGCGAAGGATGCGGAGCGTGCCGCCCGCATCGCCGCCGGTGAGGATGTGCCGGAGGAAGACGATCGTTCCGAGCGCAGCGACCGGGGTGACCGGGGTGGCGACCGTGGTCGCCGCCGTGATCGCGGCCCGCGCCGTGAACGCAATGATGATTGAGTGATGGACGATCAATCACGCGGTGATGGCTCGTTGAGATAATGCAAATGCGCCGCCGGCTCCCGCGAGTCTGGCGGCGTTTTTATGAACAGAGCGGATGAATCAGTATGATCATGCCACGGCGCGCACATTTTTTAACCGGACAGTTCTGGCCTGTGCTGGCTCTTGTGCTCGCATGTCTGGCAGGTGATGCGCTGACAACAGCGCAGGCCGAGGTGCGCTTTGGTCGCAATGTGCGTATTGGCGGGCATGATGTCTCGGGCCAGCGGTTTAACGCCAAACGGCGTGGCCTGTATTATATTCACAACCGCCAGCCCTCCCGCCCCGGCTGCCGGTGGGTTGTCAATCGCGACGGCGGGCGCACGAAAATCTGCCACCTCAAACGGCGCTGATGGCGCGCGGCTGGAAATTTTACCGCGTACCGAAAATTAGACGCAGGCCCGCCGTTAAATATCCCCAATCGCGCCTTGTGATAGAGATAAGGGCCAACGCGGCATAGCGCCGCCTCTGCAGGGGATCATCATGCGCATTTCTGTTTTTCTCGCCGCTGTCTCGGTTGGCGCGCTGTGCGCGTCAGCCCTCACTGTGCAGGCGGCGGAATTAACGCTGCCATCGAAAATCGATGCGGTCACAGTCTTCCCCGATGCAGCCATGGTCACGCGTCTTGGCACGCTCGCCATTCCCGCTGGCAACCACACCCTTGTGCTGCAAGGCCTGCCCGCCGAGGTCGATCCATCCTCAATCCGCATTGAGGGGGCAGGTGATCAGGTGCTGCTGATTGGCTCGGTCGAAACGCGGCTTGCGCCGGCCGACACGAAAATGGATTCCGACACGCAGAAAAAATTACGGGATTTGCGCACAACGCTTGCGGATGTGCAGGGTCAGATGGAGGCGCTGGAAACGCAGAAACGGGCGATTGAAAAATTCGGCACAGCCTCGGCCGATTCTGACAAACCCATTGATGTCGCGCAAATGCGCGGGGTCTGGAGTGCGGTGGGTGAAGCCACGGCGGAGGTCAACAGCAAGCTCGTCGCCTTGCGCCAGCGTGCGGCCGATGCCGATGCCGATATAAAGGCGCTGGAAGCGGCCCAGGGCCGCGCCCGTCCCGGCCTTGCACCGCGCACGGATCTCACCGTGGCTGTGGAAACCGAAAAAGATGCGAAGGCGGATTTGAAAATCACCTACCGCGTGCGCAATGCCCGCTGGCTTCCCGCCTATGATGCGCGGCTGGAAACGGGCAGCACGCAGGTCAAGCCGAAACTCGAATTGATTCGCCGCGCCAGCATCGTGCAGCGCACGGGCGAGGATTGGACAGAGGCCA
>JBOFCU010000200.1:0-7988 GCA_051646285.1 Beijerinckiaceae bacterium | reverse complement strand
AGCATGTTCCGCACCCTGTCCCGCCCTATAATTCCGGCATTATGCGCTTTTGCTGCGGCAGCACTGTTCGCCAGCATTGCGTTGGCGCAGACAGCGCCGTCTGCCAGCGAGGTGGCGCGCTATAGCGGCTTGCACAAGGCGGCCGCGGCCAATCATGCCGCCCGCATTGCCGAGCTTGCGACCAAAGGCCTGGCCATCAAAAGCCGTGACGACAATGGCCGCACGCCGCTGCATGTGGCGGCATTTCTTGGCCACGCTGATGCGATGCGCGCGCTGGCAAAAGCGGGCGCGGACATGAACGCTCTCGATCATCAGAAGTATGACATTGTCACCATTCTTTCCGTGAATGATGACGTGCCGAATTTAAGGCTCGCGCTTTCGCTTGGTGCCAGCGCCAAGAACATGACCAGCCCTTATGATGGCACGGCGCTGATTGCTGCGGCGCATCTGGGCCATGACGGCATCGTCAAGGAATTGATCAGGGCTGGTGCGCCGCTCGATCACGTCAACAATTTGAAATGGACCGCTCTCATTGAATCCATCGTGCTCGGCAATGGCGGCGCGCGGCACACTGAAACCTTGCGGGCGCTTGTTGCCGCCGGAGCCAATGTCAATTTGGCTGATGGCAATGGGCAGACACCGCTGGCACTGGCGCATGCGCGTGGATATGCGGCGATGGTGGATATTTTGAAGACTGCGGGGGCGCGGTAATCAGCGAATGGTGCCGCTTTGCGCGCGCATCAGCCACAAGCCGCTGAGAATAATAATGGCAGCACCAATCCACACATGCGGTCCTGGCCATTCGTTGAACACGAGCCAGCCCAACAGCGTAATCCAGATCAGTTGCGTGTAGTGCAGCGGAGCGATAACCGCCGCGCGGGCAAAGCTCATGGCCTTTGTGGACAGCCACTGGCCAAGCGATTGCATGAGCGCAAGCCCCAGCAAAATCCACAGCATATCCCCTGTCACGGCGACCCAGAAAAATGGGGCTACGAAAATCATGGCAACGACCTGCATTGCATTTTGCCAGAATAAAATTGTCGAGGCTGAATCCGTTGCGGTCAGGCCGCGCAACAACACCAGCACGAGTGACCATGAGACGGCACAAATGATGGCGATGATCGAAAAATAGGAAAACCCTTCCGTGCCGGGCTGCAAAATAATCATGCAGCCGGCAAACCCCAGGAGAATGGGCCCGATCTGCGCCCAGGACATTTTTTCCTTCAACAGCAGGGCGGCAAAAATGGCCACCAGCAATGGCGAAATAAACTGGATGGAGACCACGGTGGTCAGCGGCATATTCCGCACCGCAATCAGAAATGCCACCATGGCAAGGATCTGCAACGCGGCGCGGATGAGGTGGCGCCCCACTTGCTGCGTGCGCCACGGCGGATCGTTCTTGCGGGTGGCCTGCCAGAACATCGGCGTCAACAGTGCAAGGATCATGATGGCGCGGATGAGAATGATCTGCGGCGCAGGCATAACCGCAACTGCGAGTTTCGACAGCGTATCCGCACACGCAATCGCCACAAAAGACAGGGCATTCAGACCAATGCCGAGCAGCGGGCGTTCTTCACGGTGCACAGGAACTGGCGGCGTGGCGGGCGGGGATGTGTAGCGCAGCGGTTTCACACGCTCCACAATGCCAAAACACACATGCCGAAGCTATGGGGAGCAACGCGCGCCACAGTTGCGCGCGCCGCATTCGCTTTATTCGGCGTCGCCCTCGTCGTCGCCATCATCATCATTTTCGGTGATGCGCTCGACCGATACGACATGCTCATCATCCGACGTGTTGAATACAATCACGCCCTGCGTCGAGCGGCCCTTGATGCCGATGCCTTCGACCGGGCAACGGATGAGCTGGCCGCCATCAGTCACCAGCATGAGCTGATCACTGTGCTCGACCGGGAATGATGCCACGAGCTTGCCATTGCGGTTGTTGACCGCCATCGCAACAATGCCTTTGCCGCCGCGGCCAGTGATGCGATATTCAAACGAGGATGTGCGCTTGCCATAGCCATTTTCTGACACGGTAAGCACGAATTGTTCCGCCGCACTCATTTCGACATAGCGCTCTGGCGACAGGTCAGCGACACCGAATGTCGCCTCTTCCTCGCCAGCATCCACCGCAGTATCTGCCGCATCGACTTCGCCACGCATCAGGCGCGACTGCTTGAGATACAGCGCGCGCTCGGCTGCCTCGGCTTCCATATGACGCAAGATCGCCATTGAAATAACCCGGTCGCCGCGCGCCAGATTGATGCCGCGCACGCCCACAGAATCCCGGCCCTTGAATACGCGCACATCCGTCACCGGGAAGCGAATGGCCTGCCCCTCGCCTGTGGTCAGCAACACATCATCTGCATCGGTGCAAATTTGCACGTCAACAATGCCGTCATCATCATCGAGCTTCATGGCAATTTTGCCGGCCCGGTTCACCTGCGCAAAATCAGACAATTTATTGCGCCTGACTGTGCCACGCATGGTCGCGAACATCACGTCGAGCGCTTCCCAGCTCGCCTCATCCTCCGGCAACGGCATGATGGTGGTGATGCGCTCGCCCTGTTCGAGCGGCAGCATGTTGACCAGCGCCTTGCCGCGCGCATTGGGCGCAGCCAGCGGCAAGCGCCAGACTTTTTCCTTGTAGGCGCGCCCGGCAGACGAGAAAAACAGCACCGGCGCATGGGTGCTGGCGACAAACAGCCGCGTCACAAAATCCTCATCGCGCGTGGACATGCCGGAGCGGCCCTTGCCGCCGCGCCGCTGGGCGCGATAGGCCGACAGCGGCACACGCTTGATATAACCGGCATGGCTAACCGTGACGACCATCTCCTCGCGCTGGATGAGATCCTCATCCTCGACATCGGCATCCCACTCAACAATCTGGGTTTTGCGTGGCGTGGCAAAGGCTTCGCGAATTTCCGACAATTCGCCCTTGATAATGTCCATGATGCGCACGCGCGATGACAATATCTCCAGGAAATCACGGATTTTGGTGGCAAGTTCGTTCAATTCATCGCCGATTTCCTCGCGCCCCAGTGCCGTCAGTCGCTGCAAACGCAGATCAAGAATGGCGCGCGCCTGCACTTCCGACAGACGATAGGTGCCATCCTCACGGATGCGGTAACGCGGGTCATCCACCAGTGCGATCAGCGGCGCAATATCCTGTGCCGGCCAGTCCCGCGCCATCAGCGCCTCACGCGCCGCATTCGCATCGGGCGAGGTACGGATCAGGCGGATGACCTCATCGATATTGGCGACGGCGATGGCAAGGCCGCACAGCACATGGGCGCGCTCGCGCGCCTTGTTGAGCTGGAATTTCGTGCGCCGTGAAACGACAACTTCGCGGAATTCGACAAATGCGACCAGGAAATCCTTGAGGTTGAGAATTTCCGGCTTGCCGCCATTGAGCGCAACCAGATTGCAGCCAAAGGTCGATTGCAGCGCGGTGTAGCGATACAGCTGGTTGAGCACCACATCCGCCACCGCATCGCGCTTGATTTCGATAACAATGCGCATGCCGTCACGATCCGACTCGTCGCGCAGGTCAGAAATGCCTTCGACCTTCTTTTCGCGCACCAGATCGGCAATCCGCTCGACCAGCGTCGCCTTGTTCACCTGATAGGGAATTTCATTGACAATGATCGCCTCGCGCTCCTTGCGCAATTCCTCGATCGTCGTTTTTGCCCGCATGACCACGGAGCCGCGGCCAAGATGGTAGGCCGCGCGGATGCCGCCACGGCCCATGATGGTGCCGCCCGTGGGAAAATCCGGACCCTGCACTGTTTCCATCAACTGGTCGATGGTCAGCGCAGGATCATCAATCAACCGCATGGTTGCATCAATGATTTCACCCAGATTGTGCGGCGGAATATTCGTTGCCATGCCGACGGCAATGCCGCCTGCACCATTGACCAGCAGGTTTGGAAATTTGGCCGGCAGGACGACAGGCTCATGCTCCGAGCCGTCATAGTTGTCCTGAAAATCCACCGTGTCCTGATCAATGTCATCAATCAGCTTCAGCGCGATCTTTTGCAGCCGCACCTCGGTGTAGCGCATCGCAGCCGGTGGATCGCCATCAACAGAACCGAAATTGCCCTGCCCATCGACAAGCTGCACGCGCATGGAAAATTCCTGCGCCATACGCACCAGTGCATCATAAACAGACTGGTCGCCATGCGGATGATATTTACCGATCACATCACCAACAACGCGGGCCGACTTGCGATAAGCCTTGTCCGGCGTGTAACCATTTTCGTGCATCGAAAACAGAATGCGGCGGTGCACAGGCTTGAGACCATCGCGCACATCCGGCAAAGCACGGCTGACGATCACGCTCATGGCGTAATCGAGATAGCTGCGCTTCATCTCATCGGTGATCGAGACCGGCCTGATCTCGCCGCCCGGAACCGGGGCATCCGGGGTTTTCTTGTCGTCAGCCAAAGCGGGACTCACATCGGGTCAAAAGTAAGCCTGTGTGTAACCGATTCCATGCACAAACGCCAATCCGGGTATGTAAAAAACGGGCAGGAAATACCTAACAAGTTCAATGTCTTGAAAATCGGTTTTTTGCTCGCTGTCAGGTGATCGCCACGAGCAGCGCCGTGGCGTCATCTGAGCGCTTCCAGCGCGGATAGTGGGTGCCGTCGGGATCCATGTCATCCTCGATCTTGCGCAGCCTTCCGCCAAGCCGCACCAGACCGTTGGTCAGCGCCGAGGGGATAAAGGCCTCGTCACCCACATCGCCGTAGCGCAAGCTCAACGCGGCAAAGCCATCGCTCATCAGCAGGGCATGAGCGGGCCGCTTCAGGGCAAAGGTTTCAATTTTTACGAATGGCAGAAAGGCCATTTCGGGTGCCAGCACACCGGCCCCGCCGGGCAAGGTATTGCAGCGGCTGCGGTCAGCCCGGAGCGCTTCCAGCGCCTTGGGTGAGCGGTAGCGCGGCTGGGCTGCACCCGCAGTGAATTTGGCCGCAAATTGCGCTTCGCTTTTCTCACTCTCGGCCGTGGCCCCTATGGCATGGGTCAGTCCATCATGACTGCGCAGCAGCGCGCGGCAATCGGCAAGATGGGCAATTTCAACGCTGCCGCCCGCCCGTGCCGTCAGCATCAGAAAGGACGCGCATGGAATTTCCCACCGGGCCTCAGGCGCGCGGCCACGGTCGCGCACAAACGCCTTTTCAAGCTCGGCGGCGACATTCGACAGCATCTCGGCTGTGTCCGACACATGGGCGAAGCGGTAGAACAGGTAGCTGGCGCGGCGGGCGATCCATGCCGCATCACTGTTGCCGGGAATGATCGGGTCGCCCAGCCCGGTGGCACCATCAATCACCCAGGCGCGAAAAGCCGTTGTGCCAAACGCATCTTCATTGGGCTTGAGGCGCGAACCTGCCAGCGATACGGCGTCAATCACATCAATCAGAATAGCCTCCCGCGCCTGGCTGCGACACAGCTGTGATTCTGGAGTGTAAGCCAATGCATGACTTTATAGCGAGCGCGATTGCAACCTTGCTGGTGCCGCGAGATCCGCCTGCTCTGGCGTCGATTTTTCTGATTGATAGCCTGCCTGACAGCGGCGCTTGTTTCATAGCGTCATCCCGGATGGCGCGCAGCGCCAATCCGGGACCCAGAAGAAAGGACCGGGCTCCGGTTTCCGCATTTGCTTTGCCATACCCCCTCCCGGTTGCCCAAGGGAGACATCCGCGCCGCCACGGAAAAAGCAAATTTTTTACTTCTCCAGAAATTCCCGGATCGCACCTTCCGCCTGCTTGATCGTCAGCACACCATCGAGATGGCCGCGATTGCCTTGCAAGCGCACATGGGTAACCGCTGTGCCATTCGCTTTCAGCGCATCTGCGGTTTTCTGAACCGCGCTGTCCGCAAACACCAGATCCTTCGGTGAATTGATCAGCAGCACCGGCATTTTCATTTTGGCCAGCCCCTCTTCTATTTTTCCGCCACCGGCGACAAAAAGCTGATTGGCTTTCACCAGATACAGAAAATGATTGGCGTCAGAGACTTTGGCGCGCGCTTCACCAGCACCGCGCAAAACCGTTTCCGCCTGAAAGCTGTTATCAAAGCTCTTGGCCGGATCAGCCCCTTCCTTGGCCCATTTGCGGCCGAAAGCGGCATTGGCCCAGTCGCCATGATTGGCGTGCAGCGTCACCACGCGCAGGGATTCCGCCAAGCCCTTCAGTGGCGGCGTCTTGCCGTAATAGTCGCCATTGTTCCAATTCGGATCGAGGCGGATGGGCGCCGCCCATACATCCAGCCATGCAATCAAATCGGCGTTGGCATCGGGGGCGGCAATGACAGGCATCGCCTTGCCGACCATATCGGGATAGGTCGCGGCCCATTCATAGGTCTGCAATGCGCCCATCGACGCGCCGCCGACCATGACGAATTTCTTGATGCCCAGACTGTCGGCAAGGTTTTTCTGCACCTCGACGAAATCGCGGATCGTCACAATCGGAAAATTCATGCCGTAGGGCTTTCCCGTATCGGGATCGACCGAGGCCGGACCTGTGGTTGTGGTTTTCGGATCGCCTGTGCTCAGATTGACCAGCGTATCGGACGATACGACGAAATATTTATTCGTGTCGATGGCTTTGCCCGGCCCGATGATCGCATCCCAATAGCCGGGCGCGACATCGGCAGCGGCATATTTACCGGCAGCATGGGAATTGCCGGAGAAAAAATGGCAAATCAGAATCGCATTTGATTTATCAGCATTCAGCGTGCCGTAACTCTCCCAGCCAACCTTGACATTTTTCAATGTGCGGCCGGACTGGGTGGAGAAAGAAGGAATTTCAAAAACCTTCTTCTCGACGATCATGTCCTGTGCAAAAGCCGATGCAGCCGACAAACAAAAAACGACAGCAGCTGCCGAGATCAAACGCTTCATTGCACCCTCCCTGAAATGGTTCAGCGGTCATATGCTACGCGGCACAGGCGCAAGCGCAACCGAAATTCAGAGCCGCGCTGAGATTTAGAGCGTCTCAAGCATGGCGCGCATCAGCCGCATCCGCGGCTCGACCGAGGATAGAAGGCCATACTCCTGCAACGTGTGGGCACCATCACCATCAATGCCAAGGCCGTCGAGGGTTGCCACACCGAGCGCTGCGGAAAAATTTCCGTCCGATCCGCCGCCGGTCAGCGGCACTTCGCCGAAGACAATATCGTGCTTTTTTGCCAGTGCCAGGGCCTGCTCATATAGCGCCACAATGTCTGGCGTGCGCTCCATCGGCGGCCTGTTCATGCCGCCGGTCACGCTGACTGTCACATCCGTGTTGAACGGCTTGAGGTTCAGAATTCTTTCTTCATACAGGCGGCCATCTTCCGTGGTGACGACCCGCAGATCGGCGCAGAACCACGCCTTCTGCGGAATGACATTGGCGGCTGTACCGCCTTCCATCATACCAACTGTCGTGGTGATGCCACGGGTATAATCAGTCATCGCTTCAATCGCGAGAATCAGCCGCGCCGCTTCACGTATGGCACTGCGGCCATCGGCATGGCGCGAGCCGGAATGCGCCGGCCTGCCCTCAATTTTTATATCGAAACGCCCGACGCCCTTGCGGCCCGTGACACATTTGCCGCCTTCACGCGCGGGTTCGGTGACAAGTGCATAGGCGGCCTGACGCGATAAATCCTCGATCACCGGCCGCGAAATCGGGCTGCCAATTTCCTCGTCCGGTGTGAACAGAAAAACCAGCGGGCGCTGCGCCGTATTGGCCGCCACCACTTGTTTGAATGCCTGAAAAGCCAGCCACGCGCCGCCCTTCATGTCGTAAATGCCCGGACCATAAAGCCGGTCACCTTCGACACGCACGCGCAAATCCCTGTTGCGGGTGCCGACCGGATGCACCGTATCAAGGTGCGACATGAGCAAAATGCCCGGCTCCGCCCGCGCAGGCCCTGCCCGCAAAATAATCATGTCGCCCAGACCATCGCGCCCCGGCAACCGCTCACTGGCGATGCCGGCC
>JBOFCU010000174.1:0-6504 GCA_051646285.1 Beijerinckiaceae bacterium | reverse complement strand
TCATCCGGCTCATAGCGGCAGGTATCAAATCCCGCCGGGTGCTCGCCGATCAAGCCAATGCGCTTGTCACGCAACTTGGCGAGAACAGCCCGCGCCCGCTCATTATCGACAGCCGTGACCGGCAGTGTCATCGCTGGTGCGGCATGTTTCTGCACCCGGCCTTGCGCAATGGCAGACACCGCTTCGCCAACGGTTGCATTTTCCGGCGCGTGATAAAGCCATCCGAATGTTTTGCCGGCACGGCCCAGCGCATGCGCCGCCAGATTCAATCCGCAAAATGCATTGAGGCGCAAACGCCCGCCATTGCGTGGCTCAGGAAATGCCCAGATGGCGAGCGGTGCCGGCAAGGCGTCGGCAATTTTCACCGTCATCGTGGCGTCGGTAAATGTGACCTGCAAAATCAATACGAGGTCCAGTGGCTGCGCACGCATGGCAGACAAGGCCGCTTCTGTTGCCTCGGCATCAAACAGAAGATCGCGCGCGCCAACAAGGGTGTGGCCGCTTGCATCGAGTGTAGCAAAGGCCTGCCGCGCCATATCCTGTGCGTAAGGAACATCAAAGGTGGGGCGCGCCAGCGGCAATACGCCTATGGTCAATTTTTGTGTCATGAAGCGCCCTGTGAATTAAAAGCCGCGATAGGCGGCACGGAAATGCATGTCATCTGGCGTAACGCCGGTTTTTCCATTGAAAACACTGTGCGAAAACCATGGCTTTGCCTGTGCATCAGTGAGTGCGTTGATGTCCTGCATGTAGGGAATGCTCTGGGTGCGCAGCCCGGCCTGTATGGCGGACCAATCAGGAATGGCCTTGAATGGTTCAGCCCAAATGGCGCGGCCAGCCAGATAGCCAGATGCGCCAGCCTTGTAGGCATAATCGAGCACGGTGCGAAATTCCTTCATGCCTGCACCGGCGGACAGCATGACCCACGGGCGGCCGGCCAACTGACCCATCTCGTCAAACAATTTTTGTGTCGCACCGTCGTTGGCCATGATGGATTTGGCCTCAACAGGGCTTTCCAGCTTGAAAATATCGACGCCAAACTCCGGCCCTGCGAAATGGCGCACGCTGTCGAGCACCATGTCAGCATGCTTGCCGGACATCTCCACATAATCCTGTGTGGCTGGCTTGTCCCCGGCCAGCGGATAGACCAGCAATTCAAACAGGAACGGAATATCATAGCGGGCGCACGCCTGCCCACAGCGCTTGACGAAATCCTGCTGGGCGACACGGACTTTTGCATCGGCATCAGGCCGGTAATAGGCCAGAACCTTCACCGCATCAGCGCCACAGCGCTTGATTTTCTCCACGGACCAATCCTGAATTTCCGCCGAATAGCGGCCTTCCGGCGCGTCGCGAAAGGCATGGTCTTCCAGCGTCACAATCAATCCCTTGGCGGGTGATACACTGTTCAGCCCGCGCGGCAGCGCCCATACGGGGTCCAGCAGCACAGCGGTGGATTGCGCTTGCAATTCTTCAACCAGCATCAATTTGAATTTCGCTACCGCATCATAGGGCGCTTCCGCCAGGCCAAGCGCCTGCTTGATCGGATTCATGATCGGCGGCCGCTGATCGACCGCCACCATTTTGTAGCGGCCCTGGGCATCGGCCAGACGGCGCATGCCCCACAATTTTCCCGCTGAAAGCGTCATAGCGCATGTCCCTTCAAAAATTCTTCGGTTTCCGACCGCGTCGGCGTGCCTGCGCGCCCACCGAAGCGGGTGCATTTGATGGCGGCTACAGCCGCAGCGAACTGAACGGCCCTGTGCTCGCCCATTTTTTCCGCCAAGGCCAGCGCAAATGCGCCATGGAACACGTCCCCTGCCGCCAGCGTATCCACCGCCATGACCGGAAATGCCGGCCATGTTTCCACCCTGCGGCCCACGCGCACATGGGTGCCGCGCACGCCATCGGTGGCTGCTACCCAAATTGTTTCGGGAATGGAAAGAGCCAGCAATCCCGCCGCCGGATCATCATGGCCGGTCATCTCGCGCACCGCCTGTGCAGCAAAAACCAGATGGGTTGCCGCTGCCAGAAGTACAGGCTGCGTCACCGCGCGATCACCATCCAGCACGGCAATAGCCTGTGCTGCGCGCGCGGCCTTAAAAAAATGCAATGCGCCACTTTCCCAGCGTGTATCGCCCAGCACGCACCCGGCTGTTGCCGGCAACACATCCGGCAGCCATCCCGTATCATCGGGCAACTGCGGATCGGCGTAGTTGATGACGATGCGCTCACCAGCAGCATCCACCAGCACGGCTGACTGGGAGGAGCGGATACCGGCAAACCGGCGCGCCAGCGCGCACTCCACCCCCTCAGCCTCAAGCGCGGTTACAATGTCACGCCCCGTGGAATCGTCCCCCAGACGCGTCGCAAGGCTCGCCCGCCCGCCCAGCCGGGCAATGGCCACAGCTGCATTGGCGGCAATTCCACCGCCAACGATTTCAAGGCTTTGCGCGCGATATTTCTCGGCGGCCACCGGCATGCGGGACAAGCCAAACACATGATCCTGCACCGCAATGCCGACGCATATGACATGATTTTTCATCGGCATGGTTTTTCGTGGCGCGCTGCATGACTGGCCGTTGCGGCGTTCGCACACGCCTTAGCCACTGTCAAAATACCGAGTCTTATATCTTTTACAAGACTTGAATTTGCAGTATGGTCCTGACAAGGCAGCCCGGCCAAAGGGCCGCCATGATAACGGCGCCATGCCGGTTCCAGGGAGTTCACCATGCGACATTCGTTGATTGCGGCGCTTTCGCTTGCCGCCTCTGCTCTTCTCTCCAGCACAGCGCTGGCGCAGCAGACAACGCTGCGGATTTTCACCGGCGGTCAGCAGCGGCCCGATGTGATGCGCAAAATTGCCGATGATTATCAGGCGGCCAATCCCACCATCAAGGTCGAGGTCGAGGTTGGCGGCGCGACCTCGGAAATGCAGCAGCAATATCTCAACACCGTGCTGGCCGCGAAAGATTCCGTGCTGGATGTTGTGCTGATTGACGTGATCAGGCCGGCGCAATGGGCAGCAGCGCAGTGGGCCGAGCCGCTCGACAGCTATCTGGGCGCGGAAAAAGATGCGGTGATGGCAAAATATCTGCCGGCCTACCGTGCTGCGAATATCATCGGCGGCAAGGTCATTGCCCTGCCCTATTTTGCTGATGCGCAATTTCTCTATTATCGCAAGGATCTTCTGGAAAAGCATGGCGTGCAGCCGCCCAAGACCTGGGCGGATCTCAAGGCTGCATCAGAAAAAATCCAGAAGGCGGAGGGCAACGCCCAGCTTTCGGGTTTTCAAACAGCAGGCGCGCCGATTGAGGGCACGGTATGCACCTATCTGGTGCCGCTGTGGGGCGCTGGCGCCAATCTCACCGATGCCGCCGGCAAGCTGGCCCTGGCTGATGATGTTGCGAAAAAGCCATTTGAATTGTGGGCTGATTTGAAGGCGGCGAATGTAACACCGCCCAATCTGGCGGAAATTCCCACCGACCGCATCCGCCAGAATTTTCAGGCTGGCAATCTCATCTTCGGCATGACATGGGGCTATGTGTGGAACCGCTCGCAAAATGATGCGGATTCAACGGTGAAGGGTAAAACCGGCGTGGTGCCGCTGCCCGGCTTCACCGCCGACAAGGCCGCCACCTGCATTGGCGGATGGCAGGTTGCCGTATCCTCCTTCTCGAAAAACAAGGCGGAGGCGGCGAAATTCGCACGCTATCTCTCCTCGCCAGCGGTTTCAAAAAAGCAGGCCATCATGGCGTCGCATCTGCCGGTCTTCCCGGAGGTCTATACCGACCCGGATGTGCTGGCGGCCAATCCGTGGTTCAAGGAAGCCTTGCCGGTTGTGCTGAGTGCGCAATCACGCCCGGTCACGCCACGCTATAATGAAGTATCGGAGAATATCCGCACCAACATGAACGCATTTCTGGCCGGTACCAAAAATGCCGATGCGGCGCTGACAGATATGCGCAGCAAGCTCGGCGGTATTCTGCGCTAAATCGAAGCTGGCGTGCAGGCCATTGCGGTCTGCGCGCCTTTTCGCCCGCACAAGGCCAGAGGCCCACCATGGCACGCGCGCTTTCGCCGCTTGAAAAAACTGAACGCAGGCTGGGATTTTTCATGCTTGCGCCAGCGTTTGTGCTGCTAACTCTGGTGGTGCTCTACCCGATTGCCAACCTCATCTGGACGAGTTTTCATTTTGAGCATCTGGCGCAGCCATGGATGGGCACGCCTTTTATCGGATTTGAAAATTATGCCAGGGGGCTAAGCGACGAGCGGTTCTGGGATGCTGCCTTGCACACGGCCATTTTTATTGTCGTGACCGTGCCGGGGGCTATCGTGATCGGGCTGGGTCTGGCTCTGCTCGCCAACAAGCCTTTTCGCGTGCAATGGCCGGTGCGCCTTGGGCTGCTGCTGCCATGGGCGCTGCCACTGGTGTTTGCGGGGCTGATTTTCCGTTGGTTTTTTGAATATAATCAGGGCATCGTCAACAATGTGATGATCGCGCTGGGTTTACAGCCGCAGGCGTGGCTGACACAGCCGGTGCTGGCCTATATTGCGGTGTGCATTGCGATTATCTGGAAGTCATCGAGCTTTGTCGCTCTCGTGCTGCTTGCCGGTTTGCAGACCATTCCCAAGGAACTCTATGAGTCTGCGGAGATTGATGGCGCAACGACATGGCAGCAATTCACCAATGTCACATTGCCGATGCTGCGGCCCGCCATTGTAGTTGCATTGATTTTCCGCACCATCACCGCCATCCAGACCTTTGATATTCCCTACGCCATGACCAATGGCGGGCCGGGAACGGCGACAGAAACGCTGGCCATGTATATCCATAAAACAACCATTGACGTTCTGGATTTTGGCTACGGTTCGGCGCTGGCTGTTCTCATGTTCATTGTTTCCGTCATTCTGACCACCGGTTATCTGCGTTACACATGGCGCGATCCGCGCCAGCGGGAGGGTTGAATGGCGCAAAACCTCATTCCCACCAACCGCCGGCAAACGGTCTGGCTTGCAGCCGTCATTGTTGCGGCCAATGGTTTTATTCCCGCACTCTGGATTCTGTTCACGTCGTTCAAGACGGAAGCAGAACTGATGCGCGTGCCGATCACCATTCTGCCGCACGCGCCCACGCTGGATAATTATGTGCGGGTATTTGTTGACCAGCCGATTTTGACATTCCTGTTCAACTCACTGGTTGTTGCGACAGTGTCGACCATTCTCTGCGTCGTGGTATCGGCTTGCGCTGCGTATGCGCTGGTGCGGCTGCGCATTCCCAAGCCTGATCTCATTTTGGCTGTGCTGCTGGCCATCGCGATGTTTCCGCTCATTTCGCTCATGGTGCCGCTGTTTCAGGTGATGCGCGGTGTCGGGCTGCTCAATACATGGCCGGCGCTGATCCTGCCCTATGCGGTTTTATCCATGCCGGTGTGCACGCTGGTGCTCGTCTCGTTCTTTCAGGATATTCCAGCAGATCTGGAAAATGCGGCAATGGTGGATGGCTGCACGCGCTTGCAAGCCTTGTGGAAAATCGTCATCCCCCTCACCGCGCCCGGGGTTTTTACCGCTGCGATATTGTCATTCGTCAATGCGTGGGATGAGTTTTTACTGGCGCTGACATTGTCGCCCCGAGTGGCCAGCCGCACCTTGCCTGTCGGCATCACGCTGTATCAGGGTGAATTTTCGTTTCCCTGGCCCATTATTTCTGCTGCGCTCGTCGTTGCGATTGTGCCGATCTGCATTCTCATCGCGGTGTTCCAGGAGCGCGTTGTTGGCGGGCTGACCAGTGGCGGCGTCAAGGGTTAGCCGCAACAGGCCGTGCTGATTCAGCCATCGGCTGCGCAAAACTGTGCGCAGCTTATTTTCTCTTTCCAAAAGCGCTGCAATCACTGCGCCTGAAAACGATATTCCGTCAGCTGCCGGTAGAGACCACCGGGGCGCAGAATTGTGGATGGAAAATGCGGCAGGTTGGGTGAGTCCGGCACATGCTGGGGCTCCAGGCACAGGCCCGCATTGGCACCATAGCGCGCGCCGCCAAGGCCATCCACCGGCACATTCACCTTGAAGCCATCATAAAATTGCAGGGCCGGTTCTGTCGTCCACACCTCCATTGCGAGGCCAGACCGGGGAGAGGCCAGCGTTGCCGCATGCGCGGCCAGCAGGCCGGTCATTGCACATGGTTCCTCGTGATCACGGCGCAGAATATAATTATGGTCATACCAGAAGCGTGTGCCATCCCCATTTATATGGCGCACGGGCCGTGCCACGCGAAAATCCATGGGTGATGCGGCCACGCGCTGCAATGTGCCATCGGGAATCAGGTCATCATTCACCGGCGTCCAGACATTGGCGCGCACGCTCAGCGTATGATCCAGAATATCGGGCGAGCCATCGAGATTGAAGTAGGAATGATGGCAGAGATTGATGATCGTTGCGGTGTCAGTGATCGCAGATAATTCCACGCGCAGGGTTGCCGGTTCTGCCAGCGTATAGCGGCATTGC
>JBOFCU010000091.1:0-10346 GCA_051646285.1 Beijerinckiaceae bacterium | reverse complement strand
GTCATGATTGCTGAAAATGACCGCATCGGCGGCACCTGTGTCATTCGCGGCTGCGTGCCCAAAAAATTATTCGTTTTTGCCAGCCGCTTCGCCGAAGATTTTGCAGACGCCAGGAATTTTGGCTGGACTGTCAACACTCCCACATTTCATTGGCCGACTCTGCGCGATAATGTGCAGGCTGAAGTGGCCCGGCTTTCTGGCCTCTACCGCAAGGGGCTTGAAGGGGCAAAGGTTGCCGTTGTTGAGGAGCAGGCCAGCGTAGCCGGGCCACAGGCCGTCATGCTGGCATCAGGCCGCACCATCACAGCTGAACGTATCTTGATTGCGACAGGTGGGCGCCCTTCGCTGTCGCCGCCCATTCCCGGCGGCGAATTGGGCATCACATCGAATGATATATTTCATCTTCCGCAATTGCCGCGCCGGATGGTGGTGGCCGGCGGCGGATATATTGCTCTTGAATTTGCATGCATCTTTGCCCGGCTGGGCGTCGCGGTGACTGTCATCCATCGGGGCGACAATGTCCTGCGTGGTTTTGATTCAGATATTCGCGTGCGGCTGCGCGATGCGCTTGTTGCCGGCGGATTAACCTTGAAACTCAACACCACCATCAGCCGGATTACGGAATTGCCGGATGGCGCGCGCCGTCTGCATCTGTCTGATCAATCAGAAATTGATTGCGATGTGCTTCTGGTCGCAACAGGCAGGCGGCCCAACACGGCCGGATTAAATCTCGAGCATCATGGCGTGATGCTGAATGCTGTTGGTGCCGTGCAGGTCGATGCCCATGGCCAGACCACTGTTCCATCCATTTATGCCGTTGGCGATGTGACGGATCGGGTGAATCTCACGCCAGTTGCTATTCGTGAAGGGCACGCTTTTGCCGATAGCGTGTATGGCCATCACCAATGGCAGGCTGATCACGCCCTGATCCCCACAGCTGTTTTTACAACACCAGAAATTGCGACGGTGGGCTTGAGTGAGGCTGACGCAAAATTGCATGGCCACCCCGTCACCGTGTTTGAAACGGCGTTCCGTGCCATGCGTGCCACCATCGCAGGGCGCGATGACCGGACTTATATGAAACTTGTGGTCGACAGTTTTAATAACCGTGTGCTTGGTGCCCATATGCTCGGCCCCGATGCGGGCGAGATTATTCAAAGCCTCGCTGTTGCCATGAAAATGGGTGCAACCAAGAGCGATTTCGACCGCACCATGGCCTTGCATCCATCAGCGGCTGAAGAATTTGTCACCATGCGCACCGCACGGAAGGATTAGCATCAGCCCAAAAAGTTGGAGACTTTTTGGATAAAGCTGATGCGCAGGAGGATCATCAGCCCAAAAAGTTGGAGACTTTTTGGATAAAGCTGATGCGCAGGAGGATCATCAGCCCAAAAAGTTGGAGATTTTTTGGTTGAAGGCGATGAAATATAAAAAGGGGTACTATGCGGTACCTCTTTTTTCTTAGTGTGGTGCCTGTATTTTATTCAATCGAAATGCCGGCAGCCTCTGCAATCGGAAACCATTTTTCCATTTCCGCAAGGCAGCCGATCACCATTTTGACGTTGTGCCTGTTGTGGCCAGCCGTGCGTTGTGCCCGCGCAATTGTACAACATTATACAATGCATTTGTATTATTTGATGCGGACCGGTTCCGGTTCAGCCTCTGGCAATTGGACAGGTGCGGGGCTTATTCTCGCGCGGATAATGACATAGACGAGGATGAGGCCATAAATGGCCGCGTTGTGCCAATACAGGGCCTGCGCACCATGCCGTTCCATCATGATGGCGGCAAAAACAGGGCCGATAAATGCACCGACACAATAGAGGAACAGCACGGAGCTGGACACTTCCACAACATGGTTGGGGCCGGCGCGATCATTGGCGTGCGCGGAACACATCACATAAAGCGTCGGCATGGTGATGCCAATCACAAAGCCGATGATCATGGCAGCGTAGCGTCCTGGAATAATGGCGATGGCAATACTGCCAAGCATCGCCACTGCGGCCATCACGCCAAGCACAGTGCGGCGGCCATATTTGTCGCCTACATATCCCGCCGGCAATTGGCCTGCCGCACAGCCGATGATTGTTGCGGTCATGAAGGCGGCCACCTGCGATGGCGAATAGGAAATGCGCGATCCCCAGACAGGTGATAGTGACCAGAAACTCGCATTCGCCCAGCCGATCAGAATGGCCGTTGCGGCACTCACGGGGGCCACGCCAAACAGCCAGCCAACCCGCAAGCGTTTGCCTTGCGGGGGTTCCGGCGGGTCAGCCCGTGTGAAGGCGAGCGGCAAGATACTCAGCGCTATGGCCATGCCGGCAAGCGAGAAAACCGAAAAATGCGTCGGCGGAATAAATGTCAGTGCCTGCTGTCCGATGGCTGAACCGGCAAAATGCATGATGTTGTAAACACCCAGAACGCGCGCGCGCCAGTCATTCGCGGTTTTGGCATTCAGCCAGCTTTCGATGGTGGTGTAGAGACCGGCGATACAAAATCCATGCACAAACCGCAGGGCCATCCAGGCATAATCATTTACAAACACGGGCAGAAACAGGATCGAGGTCATCGCCACACTTGAAAGGGCCGCGAAGGCGCGGATATGCCCCGCTGCCTTGAGAATGAATGCCACGACAAATGAGCCAAGCAGCATTCCCGCAAAGTAGGCGGATCCCAGCAGACCAATGGAGTGCGCGGAGAAAGCAAAACTCGATCCGGCCAGCGGCACCAGCGTTGATGTCAGCCCATGCCCGGCGATCAGGATGAAGACGGAGACGAGCAGCGCAGCGACAGGCGTTAGGGCGGTGATCAAGGGCGAATCCTGTTGGCGTCAGCCGCAAGCATCGCCGCTCAGGTGCGGTTTGGCCAGAGTGCTTTTTGCGATACTGTACGCGAAAAGGCCGCAAGAATGGCTCATGACAGCGAAACACACGCAGCGATGCGGCTGATGGTGGCCGTCAGGTGGCGGGGTGGAATTGACGCTTGTTAAAATGGCTTTGAAAATGCTGGAATGGCGGTCAGATGCCGTGTGGACGACAGGATGAGCGCGCCTTGCGCGCCGTCCGCTCCTGATTATGCACTGCAACAAGGGGATGATGGATATGGCGGCTCAAGACAACAATCCAGCGGCGGCGAATGCGATGGCGACATTGCGTGCGCTGAATGCCCGCTTCATCCATAACTTCATCACCAATGATGTGCCGTCCCACGATGCCATTCTGCATCGGGATTTTGTCAGCATTTCCAGCAACGGCATGCGGTTGGGCCGTGCGGATTATCTCAAGCGCTGGGCCAATTTATGTGATCCTGCGGTGCTGGTTTATTGGGATGTGCGCGATGAATTCATCACGATCACTGGCAATGTTGCGCTGGTGCGTGCCACCAACAAGCACATCGAGTTGCACAATGGTGTCGAGACAGTCGGCATGACCTGCTATACCGATGCGTATGTTCTGGAAAATGGCGCATGGACCTGTATTCAGGCCCAGTTGACGCCGGTCGAGCCAGCCTATTGGCCTGACGACAGTACAATCGTCAGTGTCTATCTCAAAGGCGTGCTTCAGCCGCGCCCGGCACCGCAGGGGTGATCCCCGCCGTTGGTGCGTTGCATCAGTTGGCTGTCTTGAAACCTGGCGCACTGCCTGTGACGGCGGCGATATTGCCGCCAAGAACGGGCGCACGGTAGCCGGCGCTTGAAATCGCAGCCTTGGCCCCTTCATCAACGCTTGCGGTTGTCATCTCGCCGGTCGGCAATGTTTCGCCGCGTGCCTTGGCGGCTCGCAGTCGCGCTTCACGCGCCTGTGCATCTTCCGGCTTTTCGCCTGCCGCCGCACTGCGCCCGCCTGTGGATACAAAAATGAATGAGTTGCTGCTGCGGGCCGGCGCTTGCGGGGCTGCGGCAGCGGCCGGGGCGGCTTGCGCAACAGGCGGCTTTGGCGCTGCTGCGACCGGTGCCGCCGCAGGCGGCGGGGCCGGTGCGCGGGCTGCTGATGCGGGCATGACTGGTGAAGGCGCGGGGGCTTTGACAGCCGGGGCTGACGGCTTGCTAGAGCCAAAACTAAATTTGAACCGCTTGGCTTCGGCACCCGAAACGCTCGCTACCAGAATGGCTGCCGTCGTCAGTACAATACGCGCCCGCATGGTCTTCTCCCATCGCATGTTGCGGGAATGTGGCATGAAAGCCCTGCCATTCTGCTAAGCGAGATCGTTAATGCCGTCCTCCGAAGATGCCTAAAATCTGATGGTTTCCGGGGTAAGGCATGCCACGGCAAGGCATTGGAATGGCCCCCGGCGCACCCCATCTGTGCCGTGAAAGCCATAGCCTTTGGCGGGAGTTCCCGGTAAAGCGGTGCCATGCCGGGTGTGTGCAGCCAGCCGAACGCTGCGCGAAGGTCTGGCTGTCATGCAAGGAATTGAACAATGTCAGAGCGTTGGACACCCACAAGCTGGAGAAAAAAACCCGTCGTGCAGATGCCGTCCTATCCGGATAAGGCCGCGCTGACGCAGGTTGAGGCCCAGCTTGGCGGCTTTCCCCCGCTCGTTTTTGCTGGTGAGGCGCGCAAGCTGAAACGCAACCTCGCGAAAGTCGCAAAGGGCGAGGCGTTTCTCCTTCAGGGTGGCGATTGCGCCGAGAGCTTCGCCGAACACTCTGCCGACAACATCCGCGATTTCTTCCGTGTGTTCCTGCAAATGGCCGTGGTGCTGACCTTTGCCGGCGGCTCGCCGGTGGTGAAGGTTGGCCGCATCGCCGGCCAGTTCGCCAAGCCACGCTCCTCCGATACCGAAAAGAAAGACGGCATCGAATTGCCGAGCTACCGTGGCGATATTGTCAACGACAACGCCTTCACGGCCGACGCGCGCGTGCCTGATCCGCGCCGCCAGCTCGAAGCCTTCCGCCAGTCGGCAGCGACGCTGAATTTGCTGCGTGCCTTTGCCAATGGCGGTTATGCCAACCTGGAAAATGCCCATCGCTGGATGCTTGGCTTCGTCAAGGATTCGCCCCAGAGCGGCAAATACAGCGCGCTGTCCAACCGCATCACCGAGACGCTGGAATTCATGCGCGCCATCGGCATCGATCCGGAAACCAATCCGGAAATGCGCTCGACTGATTTCTTCACCAGCCACGAGGCGCTTTTGCTGGGCTATGAGGAAGCGCTCACCCGCATCGATTCCACATCTGGCGACTGGTACGCGACCTCTGGCCACATGCTGTGGATCGGTGACCGCACCCGCCAGCTTGACCATGCCCATGTGGAATTTTTCCGCGGCATCCAGAATCCGATCGGCCTGAAATGCGGCCCGTCCCTCAAGCCCGACGAGTTGTTGAAGCTGATCGATATTCTGAACCCGCAAGATGAGGCAGGCCGCCTCACGCTCATCGCGCGCTTCGGCGCAGAAAAAGTGGGCGATCATCTGCCCGGCCTTATTCGTGCTGTGCAGAAGGAAGGCCGCACGGTGGTGTGGTCGTGTGATCCCATGCACGGCAACACGATCACCTCTGCCAATGGCTATAAAACCCGTCCCTATGAGCAGGTGGTGCGCGAGATCAAGAATTTCTTCGCGATCCATCAGGCCGAAGGCACCTATGCTGGTGGCGTACATCTCGAAATGACCGGCAAGAACGTGACCGAATGCACGGGCGGCGCGCGCGCCATTTCCGATGGCGATCTGGCCGACCGCTACCACACCTTCTGCGATCCGCGTCTGAATGCGGAGCAGGCGCTGGAAGTGGCGTTCATGCTGGCGGAACTTGTGAAGAGCGAGCGGCAGGGCAAGGACCGCCCGAAGGTGGCTGCGGCGGAATAAGATATGCGCGCATTAAAAAACGCGGCGCAGTGTGTGCCGTGTTTTTTGTGGCGCATGTATCGTGAAAGATAATCCATGACCCCCATCGCCGTCACCATTGCAGGCTCGGATTCCGGCGGCGGTGCTGGCATTCAGGCTGATCTCAAGACCTTTTCGGCCCTCGGCGTCTATGGCGCCAGCGTCATTGTTGCATTGACCGCGCAAAATACCGTTGGCGTGCAGGCGATCCATGATGTGCCGCCGGATTTCGTGACACAGCAAATGGATTCGGTTTTTTCCGATCTGGCCGTCACGGCTGTCAAAATTGGCATGGTATCGAATGCCCAGAGCATCGCCGCGATTGCGGATGGGCTGATGCGGCACAATCAGAAAAATATCGTGCTTGATCCGGTCATGGTCGCAACCTCCGGCGACAAGCTGCTTGCGCCTGCGGCGATGAGTGCGCTGCGCGAGAAATTAATTCCGCGTGCGCTCATCGTCACACCGAACATGCCCGAGGCCGCAGCCTTGCTGGATGCACCGCTGGCACACAGCGTGGCTGACATGATCGGGCAGGGCCAAGAGCTTTTGCGGCTCGGCGCGCCTTACGTGTTGATCAAGGGGGGCCATGGCACATCTGATACCAGCACCGATGTGCTGGTCAGCAGCGCGGGTGTGCAGGAATTTTCGGTGCCCCGCGTGATGACACAAAATACCCATGGCACGGGGTGCACCCTGTCATCGGCAATCGCCGCTGAACTGGCCCGTGGCATGACGTTGCATCAGGCCATCAGCGCGGCCAAGGCCTACGTGACGGAAGCCCTCAAGCACAGCCATGAACTGCGGATCGGGCAGGGCCATGGGCCGGTGCATCATTTTTATCGCTGGTGGTGAGGCGCACAGGGTAACCTGTCTACGATTCGGCTGGGGCCGCTTGCGGTGATGGAATCCGTCTTGGTGAAACACACAACGTCAAACCCGCGCGTGGCGCGCGCATGATTGCAGAAATGATCGTCTATGCGGCCAGCCGCGCCTCAAGAGCAGCGCGCCGTGCTGGCCTGCTGACCGAGAGTGTTGGCCTCTGGTCGCGCGGACGCCGCCAGCGCGCTGCGTGGCAGGCGCATGAAGCGCAGTGCCATGCCGTTGTGCGGCGTGCCATCACCAGTTGTGCGCGCCAGAACACCGTTGTTGTGCTTGGTTCAGGTCTCGTGCGTGATGTGCCGATGGCGGCACTGCTGGCCGCGTTTCAGCGTGTCATTCTCATCGATGTGGTGCATTTGCCCGCTGTGCGCTGGCGGTACGGCCGGCATCCCAGGGTGCAGATGATCAGCCGCGATCTCACAGGTGTGCTCGACTGGATGATGGGGGAGGCGGACGCGCGCCGCGACCCGCTGGCAGACGTGCGCGCTGACAGCCAGGTCGATCTGGTGATTTCCGCCAACCTGCTCTCCCAGTTGCCGATTGCTCTGGAAAATTGGCTCGATGACAATCCGCACCGGGCCAGCGCCCTGCCAGCGGATTTTCTGCCCTCGCTCATCCGCTGGCATCTGGCGGATTTGACGGCGCTGCCGTCGCAAGTGTGCCTGCTCACAGATGTGTCCATGGTTGAGCGCACGCGGGGCGGAGCGGCCTGCGATACGCTGGATCTCATGCGCGGCTGCCCTGTGCCGGCCCCCGATACACAATGGGATTGGACAGTGGCCCCGTTTGGTGAAATTGAGCGTGACCATGAATATATCCATCACGTCCATGGCTATGCTGATTTTCATGCCGCGCTCGCGCGCCCGCAATCGGATGTAACGAGAACAGCGGCATGAAACGGATTGTGGCTGCATTCTTCAATTCCATGCGTGCGTTCGGCCGTGCCGCCCGCACGGAAACAGCGGTGCGGCAGGAATTGGTTGGGCTTGGCGTGGCACTGGTGCTCGCGCCGCTGATTGCCAATGGCCTCTGGCAATTCATTCTGCTGATCAGTGTCGTGTTGCTGCTGCTATGCGTTGAAATTCTCAACACGGCAGTTGAAAAACTGTGCGACCATGTCACCCCGGACTGGCATGACGCTATTCGCTATATCAAGGATCTCGGGTCTGCTGCCGTCTTCTGTATGCTGGTCATTGTTGCGATGGTCTGGGGCACCATGATGATCCAAAATCTCATTCTGCGTGGCCCATAAAAAAAGCCGCGCGTAGCGCGGCTTTTTTTCATAAATAGCAATGTGATCAGAATTTCACGCCGGCACCCACATTCAGCTTGCTGATTTCCGCTGAAATATTATTCGAGTTGAAGCGCGTATGGGAAAATTCCGCCCGGCCAAAGAAGTTGCTGCCGATCATGAAGTCGGTACCGATGGCGCCGGAAATACCCAGTGCATAAACATTGCGATTGCCGGAGGTAATGGTCTGCAAACCAGTGTCGAATGGGGGCAGAACAGGCGATGCGGTTGGATCAGCATCCGTGCCAGTATGGCGATAGGTCACGCTGGAAATGGACGTACCTTTGCCGACAGCAAGACCGCCAGCGATATAAGGCAGGAAATTCCCCATGGCCTGGCCAACGCGCAACCGCATTGTGGCGTATGAATCAATCGAGCGAGTCACAGAGGATGCGAGTGTGACAGCCTCCAGATAACCGCCCGACGGTGTGACAGAGCGTCCGATATAATCACTGGCGCTCATTTTATGTTTGAATGAGCCAGCCTGTAAATCAAACCCGATCAGCACTTCATCAGACATGATGTTATAGCCGCCGAACAGCCCAAATGTGGCTGAGCGCGTCGGCCCAGGCTTCAGGTTCGGCCAGCTTGAAACCCTGAATTCTTCTTCGATCGAGGTGAGACGGAACTCATTCGCCACAAGCGAGCGAACATCGCCGGCGCCAAGATTTTTGGAGTGGCTGTAGCCGGCAAAAGCGCCGATGTAATAGCCTTCCCAATTGGGCTGGTCAGCCGCAGCAACCGATGGGGTATAACCAGTCGTGGCTGCCATTTGTGTTCCGCGCAGCGATGAATAATCAGCCGCGAGCACCGAAGTCGTGGATAAAATCAGTGCCGCAATGGCCGCTGAGTAACGCATGAAAACCTCCAACGCAGACGCCGCTAACAACAAACGCGGTATGCAACTTCAGATGTGATCATGAACTGTTAAGGTTACCCCCGCGTAAAGCATTGCGGATTGGCCGCGTAATAAAACGGCACAGTTGCGCCACATTCCGTTCAGGGGAACTTCAGTCCAGATGGTGTGTTGTAGGCCGGAAAGCCGGAAGAGGTTGGCCACCGTTGCATGAAGGCCCCGGCCCACAGGAGAGAACCGATGACCATGCGTAACAAATTTTTCGCACTGGCCGCAGCCGCGCTCACTGCTGGTTCGGCCTTTGCCATATCCACCTCGGATGCCGAGGCCCGCTGGCGTGGCCATCGCGGTTACAATGGCGGTGCCGTCGCTGCCGGTGTGATTGGCGGCTTGGCGCTGGGTGCATTGGCAGCCGGTGCGGCTTCGCCGGCCTATGGCTACTCGTATGGCTCGCCCTACTATGCACAGCCTGCGCCAACCTATTATCCGCAGCAGACCTACTACTATGCCCAGCCTGCGCCGACCTATTATGGTGGCGGCGGTTATGGCTATGAGCCGGGATATTATCAGCCGCGTTGCCGTTGGGTGCGCCAGCGCGTCCGCACAGATGCCTGGAACTCAACAGTGCAGCGCGTCCGCGTCTGTCATTGACGCAGCTCTGCAATGAAAATTGGAAGCCCCGGTTCGCCGGGGCTTTTTCTTTTGCGCAGGTCAGGGTTAAATCACGCCATGAACACATCATCATCGGCGCAACGCACCCTTCGTCTTCTCATTGCCCAGCTCAACCCGGTTGTTGGCGATGTCTCCGGTAACCGTGACAAGGTGCGCGAGGCCCGCCAGGAGGCCGCGCGCCAGCGGGCTGACGCGGTGCTGTTGCCGGAAAGTTTTCTGTCTGGCTATCCCGCTGAAGATCTGGTCTTGAAACCCGCCTTTCAGGACGCTTGCCGCGAGGCGCTGGAGGAATTGGCCCGTGATACAGCCGATGGCGGTCCGGCCATTCTGGTAGGCTTGCCATATCGTGATGGCGCGAAGCTTTATAATTCCTATGCCTTGCTGGATGGCGGCCGCATCGAGGCCATCCGCCACAAATGCGATTTACCCAATTATGGCGTATTCGATGAGAAGCGCGTGTTTGATGCTGGCCCGTTGCCAGGCCCCATTGTGCTGCGTGGCGTGCGTGTCGGCATTCCCATTTGTGAGGACATCTGGGGCGAAGAGGTTGTCGAGTGCCTGGCCGAAACGGGCGCGGAGTTGCTGATTGTTCCGAACGGATCACCCTATTGGCGCGACAAGGATGATGAGCGCATCAATATCGCTGTCGCACGGGTTACTGAAACAGGCTTGCCACTCATTTATATCAATGAAGTCGGTGGACAGGACGAGCTCGTGTTCGACGGCGCATCATTCGTATTAAATGCCGACGCATCGCTGGCCGTGCAGATGCCGGCCTTTGTCGAAAAATATGCCGTTGTGGAATTTGTTGATGGCCCGCAC
>JBOFCU010000107.1:0-18581 GCA_051646285.1 Beijerinckiaceae bacterium | reverse complement strand
TGGAGCCAACCAGTGTCGTTGCAATTTTCTCATACGATGTTGCCGCTGTGTTCAGCGCAGCCTGCGCTTCAGCCGACTTGTCTTTCAGGGTCTGCGTTGTCTTGGCAAACACATCACGCGCCGCTTCCGGCACTTCCATCTTCGTCGCGAAATCGCGCATGGATTCGATGGCGGACGCGGCCTGAGCCTGCACGTCGGCAACGGTCTTGGGGGCTTTCAAAATCTTCTCGGCCATGGGGCTCTCCAGTCAATCTGTGGTCAGGCTCCGTCGGAAACCGCCTGGAGCGCGTGGGTTATGGCACAGCTTATGCTGCACTGCAACATAAATCTTGTGCGATGCACCAAGTTCCGCAATGCCGTAAAAAAAAGCCGCATGAGAGGGCTATCGATACCCAGTCCAGAAGCAGCATCTTGGGCACGATCTTCTGGCACCCTATCGCTCCCGCTCTCAAGGCATTAGCACTCCAGCATGACACCGGCATCACAGATGGCTGACCGCGCTGCACTGGAGACGCAACAGGCGGCGCAACTGCGCCGCATCAAGGCGCTGGCGACCGCCAGTCTTGGTTTGGCGCTGATCGTGTGGATACTGGCCAAGGCCTTTCAGCACCGGCACCCCGCCTGGGGCTTTGTCGCGGCCTTTGCCGAGGCAGCGGCGATTGGCGGGCTGGCTGACTGGTACGCCGTGGTGGCGCTGTTTCGCCGTCCTCTCGGCCTGCCGATTCCCCATACCGCCATCATTCCTGAAAACCAGAAGCGTATCGGCGACAATCTCGGGCGCTTCATCGAGCGGCAGTTTCTGGCTCCCGGTCCGGTAGAAGCCCGGCTGCGGGATATTGATTTCACCAGAATTGTGTCTGACTGGCTGGCGGATCGCGAGCGCAGCATCGGGTTGGCCAATTTTGTCATGCGCATGCTGCCGCGCGCGCTCGATGCAGTGCAGGCCTCGGCCTTGAAGGATTTCGTCAACCGCAAATTGCGTGAGCAGATTGATACCATTGAGGTGGCACCGCTGGCCGCAAAATTGCTGTCGGCCTTTACCGATGATGCCCGTCACCAGAAATTGCTCGACCAGCTTCTGAATGCATTTCATGCACTGCTGCAAGATGAGGCGACGGTGGCCAGCATCCGCGATAAAATTCGCGATGAATTGCCGGCGATGTTCAAGGTCTTTCGCGCTGAGGCTTATGTGCTCAAGAAACTGATGAATTCCGCCTTCGCCTTCATTGAAGATGTGCGGGCTGATCCCGATCATCCCCTGCGGTCTGAATTTGATGGATTTGTCGCGAATTTTATTCGCAACCTGCGGGAATCGCCGGAATATGCAGCCCGCGCCGGTAAGCTGAAAGAAGATTTGCTGGCGCGGCCGGAATGGCGGGCGCTTGGGCAAACGATCTGGTCAAGCCTGAAGCACTATGTGGAAGAGGATGCCGGCAAGGCGGATTCAGTTATCCGCAATCATCTGCACACGCTGCTCGTGGATATCGGCCGCCAGCTTGCCAGTGATCCGCAGTTGCGCAGCGATATGAATGCAGGCTTTGTCACTTCACTCAAGACCTTTGTTGAAAATCACAAGAGCGGCTTTTCAACCTTCATTGCTGATCAGGTGAAAGGCTGGGACATGACACAGCTGGTGCGGCTGATTGAACTCAATATCGGGCGCGATCTGCAATATATCCGCTTTAATGGCATGATCATTGGCGGGTTGGCGGGACTGCTGCTGCACACCATCAAATGGGCGATGGCGATCGAATAAATGCGCCGTCCGCGCCGCGCCTTCAGCGCGAACCGCCAGCCGTGCTGAACGAGGGCTGTGCGAAACGCCGCCTGTCACCGGGGCTTTTCGGCTCAGCCGCGCTGAAATATTCATAGACCAGCGTGATGACGCTCATGGCCAGCAGCAGGATATCAACTTTGGAGAGGCCGCGCGTCAGAACCGCGCCCCAGCTGTTGGCTATCAGAAAGGCCACAAGGGCCAGATAGAGCAGGCGGGCATTGCGCATGGATTCCTGCCGCCCGATGGCCAGCGCCATATAGGTGCGGCCCAGGTCGCTGTCCCATTCCTTTTGTGAATCGCGGGCATAGCGGCGCAGCAGGCGCATGCAGGACGGGCCGGAAAAGGGGATGCTCAGCGCCAGACAGGCCAGCATCAGCAAAGGCCCGTAATACATCAGCGCAATCAGCACCGCTCCATAAGCCATCACGCCGCCAGTGAGGGTCTCTTTCAGCACCATCGGCGGGGAGAGCGCGAAGCGTTCATGCAGGTAGCCCAGCATACGTCCCGCAAGCCCGATAAAATACCCATCCATCTTGCTGAACATGAAACCCGGCACCTGTGACGCATTAACACTTTGGTAACCATTACCACGGTGTTAATGCGAGGGTCGAGGGGTCAGCAGCCACGTCCTGTGGGTATGGTTAAATGGCCAGCCGCGCATGGGCCAGTTGAACATCGCCCGGTCAAACATCCAGGTTTGCCACGCTCAGCGCATTGGCCTGAATAAATTCGCGCCGCGGCTCAACCACATCACCCATCAGCTTGACGAACAGGTCGTCAGCCTCGGACACTTCACGGACACGCACCTGCAACAGCGAGCGCACATCCCGGTCGAGCGTCGTCTCCCACAACTGGCCCGGGTTCATTTCACCCAGCCCTTTATAGCGCTGGATGGAAATGCCTTTGCCGCCGAGATCCTTGACCGCCTCGAACAGGCTGGTCGGCCCGGTAATCAGCCGCTCATCGCCCTTGCGCTGCAATGTCGCCAGCCCGGCATAGACCTGCGACAGGGAGGCCGCGTGATCATTGAGCTTGCGTGCATCGGCAGAGGCGAGCAGTGCGCTGTCCAGCACAGCAGCCTGCGTCACGCCGCGCAGTGTGCGCGTGAACAGATATCCGTTGGCGCGCACCGTGCCTGTCCAGCCCCGCTCAAATTCCTCAGCGACGCCATTGAGGCCTGTGGCAATTTTTTCGGCCAGCGGCAACGCGGCGGATTCATCTCCGCTGATCGGATGGAGGGCGCCGGCAATCGCCGCCTGTTCCACCACCCTGCGGTCATAGCGCGTATGCAGCCCGCCAAGCACATTGCGCACCACACGCGCTTCTTCCGCCAGCGCGCGCAAATCATTGCCTGCGCGCACTTCGCCATGGCTCAACCGCAGCGTCATGCCTTCCAGGCCGCCATCAATCAGATAATCCTCCAGCGCCCGCTCATCCTTCACATACTGCTCGGATTTGCCGCGCGCGACTTTGTAAAGTGGCGGCTGCGCGATGAAGATGTGGCCGCGCTCCAGCAATTCCGGCATCTGACGGAAAAAGAATGTCAGCAGCAGCGTGCGGATATGGCTGCCGTCCACATCGGCGTCCGTCATGATGATGATTTTATGATAGCGCAGCTTGTCCGCATTGAATTCTTCGCGGCCAATGCCGGTGCCAAGCGCCGTAATCAGCGTGCCAATTTCCTGGCTCGACAACATCTTGTCGAAGCGCGCCCGCTCGACATTGAGAATTTTGCCGCGCAAGGGCAGCACCGCCTGATATTCGCGGTTGCGTCCCTGCTTGGCGGAGCCGCCGGCGGAATCACCCTCGACAATGAACAGCTCGGATTTGGCCGGATCACGCTCCTGACAATCCGCCAGTTTACCCGGCAGGGAAGCAATATCGAGCGCACCCTTGCGCCGGGTCAGCTCACGCGCCTTGCGCGCCGCTTCCCGCGCCGCCGCGGCTTCCACAACCTTGCCGACAACGGTTTTTGCATCGCCGGGATGCTCTTCAAACCATGTGCCAAGCGCGCTGTTGATGGCATTTTCCACCACGGGCCGCACTTCGGATGATACGAGTTTATCTTTCGTCTGTGACGAGAATTTCGGGTCAGGCACTTTGACAGAAAGCACGCAGGTCAACCCCTCGCGGCAGTCATCGCCGGTCAGGGAGACTTTTTCCTTTTTGGTGACACCGGATGCCTCGGCATAGCTCGTCACCTGGCGTGTCAGGGCGCCACGGAAACCGGCGAGATGGGTGCCGCCATCCCGCTGCGGAATATTGTTGGTGAAGCACAGCACATTTTCATGATAGCTGTCGTTCCACCACATCGCGCATTCCACGGTGATGCCGTCTTTCTCCACCTTGAGCATGATCGGCTTGGTGATCAGCGGCGATTTGGCCCGGTCGAGATAGCGCACAAAGGCTTCCAGCCCGCCTTCATACATCAACTCGTCACGCACCACCTCAGCATGGCGCGCATCGGTCAGGATGATCCGCACCCCTGAATTGAGAAAGGCCAACTCGCGCAACCGGTGCTCAAGGGTCTTGTAATCGAATTCCACCATCGTGAAGGTTTCGGGCGATGGCAGAAACGTCACCTCCGTGCCGCGCTTGTCTTTGGCCGGGCCAACGACCTTGAGGGGCGCAATTGCGTCGCCATGGCGGAATTCGATGCTGTGCTCCTTGCCAGCCCGCCAGACCCGCAGGCGCAGCCAGATCGACAGGGCGTTCACGACGGAAACGCCGACACCATGCAGACCGCCGGAAACCTTGTAGGAATTCTGATCGAATTTACCGCCGGCATGAAGCTGCGTCATGATCACTTCAGCGGCAGAAATCCCTTCTTCCGTGTGAATGTCGGTGGGAATGCCGCGCCCATTGTCGGTCACGGTGCAGGACCCATCCGCATTCAGTGTCACGGTGACTTCTGTTGCGTGGCCAGCCAGCGCTTCGTCAATGGCGTTGTCAACGACCTCATACACCATGTGATGCAGGCCAGACCCGTCATCGGTATCGCCGATATACATGCCCGGGCGCTTGCGCACAGCATCAAGGCCTTTGAGAACCTTGATGGAATCGGCACCGTATTCAGCCTCGGCCTCACTGGTGATTTTGCGTGTTTCGTCCGCCATCGGGAACTCCGGGCCGCGGCAGGGAAACAGGCTTCCCTCCGGGGTATGATTCGGTCCCCTCTATGTAGGCATTCCAGTGTCAAATAGCACGCTTTTTCAGGCAATTCTGGCGGATTGACCCCTGAAAAAGCGGGCGGCGGGCACGCTGTGCGCACCCGCCGCCATGATGGGCAAGATGGTGGGCCGGTTGTGTCAGGCTCGTTTGACCAAACTGATCACAATCAACACGATGATGGCGCCAATCATGGCGTGCACGATGCTGCCAACAATGCCGCTCAGGCCAAGACCGAGGCCCGGCAGGATGAAGCCGGCAACGAACGCGCCGACGATGCCGAGAATGATGTTGCCGACGATGCCGAAGCCGCCGCCCTTGACGATAAGCCCGGCCAGCCAGCCTGCGATACCGCCGATGATAAGTGTGATGATAAGTCCTTCGACTGCCATTGTTGCCTCTCCAGCCTGATGCGCGATATGCGCGGTTTCTGTCAGTCAAACGCGATCAGCGTGCGATGGTTCCCACAAACGATGTGTGGATTGTGGCAGCTACATTCTCTGTCTGGGTAAAGCGATGAGCCGAAATGACAGCGGCGAAAAGCAGAATGGATTATGCCGCAAGGTGGGCGGCAAGTTTGCGCATGAAGTCGGCGCCTGCATCGAGAGCGGCGAGCGAGATATATTCATCCGGCTGGTGAGCCTGCTGAATGGAGCCGGGGCCGCAAACGACAGTGGCAATGCCGGCGGCCTGAAAATGCCCGGCCTCGGTGCCATAGGGCACGGTGGCAGTATTATTTTTTCCCGTCAGTGTCAGCGCCAGATGCTCGGCGCGTGATCCTGCATCGGGCGCCAGTCCCGGTACGCGCACTTCATTGACGGTTTCAACCCGTGCGCCAGAAAATCCTTTCTGCAATTTCGGCTCGACAAGCTCACGCACAAACCGCGCGAGGCGATCCACCACCAGCGCATCCGCATCAATGCCGGGAACACCGCGATATTCCCAATGAAAATGCGCCAGTTTCGGCACAATATTGCGCGCCGTGCCGCCATTCAAAACACCGACATGCACAGAGGTGTAGGGCGGATCAAACCGCCCTGTCGGATCACCCAGGGCACGCATGTCATCAGCGATGCGATCGAGTTCCGTAATCATCTGTGCCGCCGCAGTAATCGCATTGGCCCCGCGCTCCGGCATGGATGAATGGCATTCAAAGCCATGCACGGTCGTATTGAAGGTCACGACGCTCTTGTGTGCATCCGCCACCTGCATATCGGTTGGTTCCCCAACAATAACCGCAGCAGGCTTGGGCAGGTCAACGCCAAACCGCCTGATGAAATCCGTCGATCCAAGGCAGGTCGTTTCCTCGTCATAGGATAAAAGCAGATGCACGGGCTTTTTGAGTTTTGCCGCCTGAAAATCGGGGATGGCGGAAAGCGCCAGTGCTGCAAAGGCTTTCATGTCCACGGCGCCGCGTCCATAGGCCCTTCCGTCTGCTATGCGCAGCGAGAAAGGGTCCGTTGTCCAGTTCTGGCCGGCCACCGGCACCACATCGGTGTGCCCGGATAAAACAACCCCGCCATCCACGGGCGGGCCAATGGTGCACAACAGGGCCGCTTTATCGCCGGCTGCATTTTTCATGATCTGTGTTGCAAGCCCCAGACCCTGCAAATAATCCGCAGCAAAATCAATCAGCGGCAGATTGGAGCGATGGGACTCCGTGTTAAAGGCAACCAGCTTCGCCAGCAGATCAAGCGTAGGGGCAGACGGCATTTAATTCAAAACCTGTTTGACGTGCGGGCTGTGCAGCGGGAAAGCGGGGATCACTGCGGAAAATTTTTCGCCATGTGCATCGACCATGTCATAATGGCCGGCCATAATGCCATGCGGCGTGGTAAGCGGGCAGCCTGACGTGTATTCATAACGCTCGCCCGGTTGCAGAACCGGCTGTTCACCGACAACGCCGGGTCCATGCACATCCTGCACCTGGCCGTTGCCATCCGTAATTTGCCAGGTGCGTGCCACAAGCTGCACCGCCATGGGCCCCTCATTCACGATGGCGATTGTATAGGCCCAAAAATAGCGGGCACGCTCCGGCTGCGATTCCGTATCCAGAAATCGGGGTGAGGCCGAAATAACGATGTTGCGCGTGGTTTGCTGATACATGACAGATGCCGCAACTGTTGCGATCATTGAACGGGCCACAACAATGGCGCGAAAGTGTGAAGCGGAGTGACCGGCCCGGCAGCGCCGCTTCGGTTGCGCCGTGCTAGCGGTCGGGTGTTGATGTTATCCACGTTCGCCGCGCGTGAGGCAAGCCGAGGAGTAAAGGAACCATGTTGGATGGCGTCGCCCGCAAGGCCATGGATCCGGCCTTGAACATGCTGGCGCATCAGCTTGCCATTCGCCATGTCACGCCAAACAGTGTGACTCTGATTGCTTTCGTGACTGGCATGGGGGCAGCAGCTCTGATTGCCGGCGCGTTTCATCCGCTGGCGGCTCTGTCTGTCTTGCTGCTCTCGCGATTGGCAGACGGTTTGGATGGTGCCGTGGCCCGGGCCAGCGGCACGCCAACAGACGTGGGTGGATTTCTCGATATTGTCCTGGATTTTGCATTCTATGGCGCAATTCCGTTGGCGTTTGCTGTTCGTGATCCGTCTGCGAACGGTTTGGCGGCAGCGGTTCTGCTCTTTGCGTTTTATGTCAACGGGTCGAGTTTTCTGGCTTTCGCAGCCATCGCTGCCAAGCGCGGACAGGATGATGCTGTGCGCGGGCCAAAGGCGCTGGCTTTTTCAGTTGGGTTGGCTGAAGCGAGCGAAACACTGCTCGTCTTTGCGGCCATGATCATCTGGCCGGCATGGTTCCCGCTGCTCGCCTATGGCTTTGCGCTGGTGTGTCTGCTGACTGCTGGTGTCAGAATCGCACTCGCCATGCGAAGTTTCCAGTGAAAAACGGTGAGGAGATGCCTTGGCGGGTCGGAGCCCGTCCGCTAACGCTTTGGGCCACTCATGAGGGGGCATAGCAGCGTGGCGCAGGGCATTCTACCCGGACAGGCGATTGCAGATCTGGTGCGCGAAGGGGTGATCAAGCCTGCCATGGCGCTGGCCGAGAACCAGATTCAGCCTGCCAGCCTCGATCTGCGGCTGGGCCGGAAGGCCTACCGGGTGCGTGCCAGCTTTTTGCCCGGCCCCGGTAAGACGGTGGAACAGCGCATTGCCGATCTGTCCCTTCATGAAATCGACCTGACAGAAGGGGCGGTGCTGGAAAGCGGCTGTGTCTACATTGCCGAATTGCTGGAAGGGCTTGCGCTGCCTGACACTCTGGCCGCCGCCGCAAACCCGAAAAGCTCGACAGGACGGCTGGATGTGTTCACCCGCGTCATCACGGACCGGGCGCGCGAGTTCGATATCATCGAAGCCGGATATCAGGGCGCACTGTTTGCCGAGATTTCACCGCGCTCATTCCCGGTGCTGGTGCGGACCGGCTCGCGCCTGTCGCAGATGCGTTTCCGACATGGGCATGCGCGGCTGGATGACGCGACCCTGCTCGATCTGCACCATCGCGAGACGGTGGTCGCCTCCGCCACGCCCTCCATACAAGGCGGTGTGGCTGTCAGTGTTGATCTCGCAAGCCCCGGCCCGGACGGGCTGGTTGGCTACCGCGCCAAGCGTCATTCGGGCTTGATTGATGTTGACCGGGTGGCAGCCCATGCGGTGCTGGATTTTTGGGAGCCTCTGCATGCCCGCGATGGCACGCTGATTTTGGATCCCGGCCAGTTCTACATCCTCGCCTCGAAAGAGGCAGTGCATGTGCCGCCATCCTATGCTGCCGAGATGGTGCCGTTTGACCCCCTGATGGGAGAATTCCGGGTCCATTATGCCGGATTTTTCGATCCCGGCTTTGGTCATGCGGCAGCAGGCGGCACCGGCGCGCGTGCTGTGCTGGAGGTGCGCTCGCGCGATGTGCCGTTCATTCTGGAAGATGGGCAGACCGTGGGGCGGCTGGTCTATGAGCGGCTGACAGAAGCCCCGGCAACGCTGTATGGCGCTGGCTTGTCCTCCAACTATCAGGGGCAGCGCCTCAAGCTGTCCAAGCATTTCCGCTGAAGGCCCTTCCCCCGCGCGCATCACTCTGTAAATTCAGGGGTGACTGAGGCAATGGCGGAGTGCTGGCGATGGCGAAAAAAGGCAAGGGCAAAACCAAGGACATCAAAAAACAGGATGACGCCTTGCTGAAGGCGGCCACAGGCGACGCGCCGCCGCCGCGTGCCAGAGTGGGCGAAATCGAATTCGATATTGCTGATCCGGAATTACCGGAAGAAATTGAAGATGCCGCGTTTGCGTCCGGCAGCTATCCCTACGACAAGAAAATGAAGCGCGAGCGGTACGAGGAGGATCTGCTCGGCCTGCAAATCGAATTGCTGAAGTTGCAGAACTGGGTGAAGGACACCGGCCGCCGTGTCGTCATCATCTTTGAAGGCCGCGATGCGGCTGGAAAGGGCGGTGCCATCCTGCGCATGACCCAGCACCTCAACCCGCGCACCGCCCGTGTTGTTGCCCTGTCAAAGCCAACCGATGTTGAAAAAGGCCAATGGTATTTCCAGCGCTATATCGCCGAATTGCCGACCAGGGGCGAGATCGTCATTTTCGATCGTTCCTATTACAACCGGGCCGGTGTCGAGCGGGTGATGGGGTTCTGCACGGAAAAGGAAACGGAGCAGTTTCTCAAGGAGGTTCCGGCATTTGAAAAAATGCTGACGGACAACGGTATTGACCTGATCAAGTTTTTCCTGACGATCGGCCATGAAATGCAGCTCAAGCGCCTGCATGACCGTTATCATGATCCGCTCAAGCGCTGGAAATTGTCACCAATTGATTTTGCCGCACTCGACAAATGGCAGGTCTATTCGGATGCCTATGATGCCATGCTCACGGCCACCGATACCAAGCATGCACCCTGGACCATTGTTGAAGCCAACGACAAATTGCGCTCCCGCCTGAATATCATGCGCCATGTCCTGCATGAAATTCCCTATCAGGGCCGTGATGAATCCCGTCTTGGCGAGCTGGATGAAAAAATCCTGCTCGATGTGAAAACATTCATGAAAACGGGCGGCGAGGAGTGAAGCGCTTCAACTGTGCTGGCGGCGGGCCATTCACAGCGCCATCAGCGCATCGTCCAATTCATCCAGCGTATCAATGATAATGTCGGCGTGGCCTTGCAGCAGAGGCCGCGCCGCTTTTCCATGCACACCGGTCAACACCGCAACAGCCCGTGCGCCGGCATTTCTCGCTGCGTGCATGTCATGCAGCGTGTCGCCAACGAGCACGACCTCTCCTGCGGCCAATCCCCTCGCGCGCGCGAAGGCCAGCACCATGCCCGGATCCGGTTTTCCGCCAAACCCGGAATCATAACCGGCGATGAAGGGCATGAAGCGGCTGAAATCCAGCGCGGCCATTTGCTGGCGCGCATTCAGTTCCGCATCATTGGTGGCCAGCCCCATCGGCAGGTTACGGTGATGCAGACGTGCCAGAGCAGGCTGGGCTTGTGCGATGGGTGCCAGTGATTTCAGCACGGCAGCAGCAAAATGCGCGTCGATCTCGGCGAAAAATGCCGGCGTCGCTGGCCGTCCCAGCACCCGCGCCCATTCCCTGCCATAGTCATCGGTTCCAGCCGACACCAGTGCTGCCTGCGGATCCAGATCCATCGTTCCCGGCACAAACCCGACGATGGCGGTCAGCGCTTGCCGCTTCTGAGTGTCGCCCTGCGTCAATGTCTCGATCACCGCATGGGCTGCCGGCCCCCATGTCTTGTTGAACTCCAGCAAAGTCCCGTCCTTGTCGAACAGAACGCCTTTGATGCCTGCCATATGCCCCTCCAAAGCCAGCTTGAAATCAGCACGGGGCCGGGCATTCGTAAAGCGCGAGGCTGACCCGGCAGCCGAAGTCGCAAGAGGGCTTGCGGAATCCCATAGCGGGCGGCTTGTGCTAAAACCTGATTCGTCCTGGGCCAAGCTGACCCCCGAGAGAGCCGCCCATGAGAGAGCCGGTCAGTCACGAGCCGGGCAGGAGAGATAAAAACGCATGAGCCAGCCCCTGTTGTCCGTGGAGGATCTGTCGGTCGCCTTTCATCAGGGTGGCAAGACCTCGCTTGCGGTGGACCAGGTGTCATTTGCGATTCAACCTGGCGAGACAGTGGCGCTGGTAGGCGAATCCGGCTCAGGCAAATCCGTCTCGGCGCTCTCAATTCTGAAATTGCTGCAATATCCCGCTGCGTCTCACCCGTCAGGCCGCGTGCTGTTCAAGGGCAAGGATTTATTGCACGCCAGCGAGGATGAATTGCGTGCGGTGCGCGGCAACGACATCACCATGGTGTTTCAGGAGCCGATGACATCACTCAATCCGCTGCATTCCATCGAGCGGCAGATCGGGGAAATTCTGGCGCTGCATAAAGGGCTCACCGGCGAGGCTGCGCGCCAGCGGATTATTCAGTTGCTCAATCAAGTCGGTATTCGCGAGCCGGAAAAGCGGCTTGATGCCTATCCCCATCAACTGTCCGGCGGCCAGCGTCAGCGCGTCATGATTGCCATGGCGCTGGCCAACGAACCGGATTTGCTGATCGCGGATGAGCCGACCACGGCGCTTGATGTGACTGTGCAGGCGCAAATTCTGAAATTGCTGAAGGAACTGCAAGAGCAGCATGGCATGGCCATGTTGTTCATCACCCATGATCTGGGCATCGTGCGGCGGATTGCTGATCGTGTGTGCGTCATGCTCAAGGGGAAGGTGGTTGAAGAAGGACCCGTGGCAACGGTTTTCGACAATCCCCAGCATGAATATACCCAGCGGCTGCTGGCCGCTGAACCCAAGGGCGTGCCAGCCGTGCCGCGCGATGATGCGCCGATTATTGTGCGCACGGATGATTTGAAAGTCTGGTTCCCGATAAAAAAGGGCCTGTTCCGCAAAACAGTGGGGCATATCAAGGCAGTTGATGGCGTTACCGTCGCAGTGCGTGCCGGTGAAACGCTGGGCGTCGTCGGTGAATCCGGATCAGGAAAAACCACACTGGGGCTTGCGATTTTACGGCTGATCCGGTCGCAGGGGCCGATTGCCTATATCGGGCAGGATATTTCCCGGTATTCGACAGCAGAAATGCGGCCGTTGCGGCGTGATATGCAGATGGTGTTTCAGGACCCGTATGGCTCTTTGTCTCCGCGCATGTCGATTGCCGATATTGTCGAGGAAGGGCTGCTCGTGCAGCAAAAAGACTTGGCTTATGAAGAGCGCCGTGAACGCGTGGCGCAGGCGCTTATTGATGTCGGTCTCGATCCATCGGCCATGGACCGGTATCCGCATGAATTTTCCGGCGGCCAGCGTCAACGCATTGCCATCGCGCGCGCCATGGCGCTTTCACCCAAATTCATTGTGCTCGATGAGCCAACCTCGGCGCTGGATATGTCTGTGCAGGCGCAAATTGTCGATTTGCTGCGCACATTGCAGCAGCAGCGAAATCTGGCTTACCTTTTTATCAGCCACGACCTGAAAGTGGTGCGGGCGCTGGCCAATGAAGTTGTGGTCATGCGCAATGGCGTTGTCGTTGAGCATGGCCCATCGGCCAAAATATTCACGGAACCGGAAACGGAATATACCCGTGCATTGATTGCCGCAGCTTTCTCGCACGAAGTTGTGGCTGCTAGCGCGGTCAATCAGTGATGGCACGCGCATTTCTTGTTGTTCTGGATTCCGTAGGCTGCGGTGCTGCAGCCGATGCGCATCTCTATGGCGATGCGGGCAGCAACACGCTGGGGCATATTGCGCAGGCCTGTGCGGCAGGGAAAGCTGACAAAACGGGCGTGCGGGCAGGGCCGCTGCATATTCCCAATCTGGCAGCGCTTGGCTTGCCGCAGGCCTGCGCGCTTTCAGCCGGCACGCCGTTGGCCGGCGTGCCAGAAATGTCTCAGCCGCAGGGCCAATATGGATTCGGAATTGAAATCAGCCAGGGCAAGGATACGCCATCGGGGCATTGGGAAATGACTGGATGCCCCGTGCCCTTTCAGTGGGGATATTTCACGGCGCTGACCCATTCCTTTCCGGACGCATTGATCGCGGCTGTCATTCAGCAGGGCGCATTGCCGGGCATTCTTGGCAATTGCCATGCATCAGGCACGGCGATCATCGATGCGCTCGGTGTGGAGCACATGAAAACGGGTAAGCCGATCTGCTACACCTCGGTCGATTCCGTTTTTCAAATCGCAGCGCACGAAGAAACCTTTGGGCTTGAGCGGCTGTATGCCCTTTGCCGCAGTGTGCGCACGCTGGTTGATCCGTTGAATATCGGGCGCGTGATCGCGCGGCCTTTTGTTGGCACTGGCCCGGGCCATTTTACCCGCACTGCCAATCGCAAGGATTTTGCGATTCCGCCACCAAGCGAAACCATTCTTGATCGGGCGCACACCAACAATCGCGCCGTGATCTCGATTGGCAAGATCGGCGACATATTCGCCCATCGCAATACAGGCCATGAACGTAAAGGCAAATCGAACGCCGAGCATGTGGCGTTGTTGATGGATGCGGTGTCATCGTTGCCGGATGGCGGCTTCTGCTTCGCCAATCTGGTTGATTTTGATACCGAATATGGGCATCGCCGTGACGTTGCGGGGTATGCTGCGTGTCTGGAGGCGTTTGATCAGTATGTGCCGGCATTGCGCGCCGCCCTGCGTGCAGGCGATATGTGCATCATCACCGCCGATCACGGGAATGATCCGACATGGCAAGGCACAGATCATACGCGCGAGCATGTGCCAATTCTGGCATTCGGCCCTGATAGTGCGCCGGGCAGCATTGGTGCGCGCCGCACCTTCGCTGACATTGGCGCGACCGTTTCTGCATGGCTGAAACTCGGCAAACTGGGCCCGGGCACGGGCTGGTGACAAGATAGGCAGCAGCAAAAATCAGTAACCAACGGCTGCTGATTTCACTCTGGCCCCCTCGACAGATTAAAAAGCTGCGCTTACCCTCGCTTTTTAACGGTTCAAGGAATTTCCCTTCCATGACAACGCCGAACCGCAGCGGGCATATCCGCATCACCAGCCATCCAGAGCCGGGCACATCCACGACACGCTTTCCCATTGTCTGGGGCGCGCAAGACCCGCGTGTGCGCGGCCCCGTCATCGGCACCGTTTCACGCCCGGAAGATCGCAATGTCATAGGCGCACATGGCGGCGCCTATGCGTTATATCGCGCATTGGCTGTTTCTGCCGGTGCGCTCAACCCGCTGATCCGGCCGGATTTGAAGAATACTCATCCAGCTGTTGACGTTGGCCCATTCCCGCAATGGGGTGATCCCAGAAAAATCATATCGCTTGATCCTTTCGGCCATCAGGTCGCTGATATATTTTCCCGCGATCTGGAAGTCGGCATCGATATTCGCCCGACGATTGCGATTACAAAAGCGCGCCTGACCCTGCTCGAAATTGTGCAGGCGATAGAGGCGGGCCGTTTGAAAAGTGACGGCAATATCCTGCTGGAGCGCGGTGATATTTCTGTCACCAAGATTGCAGTTGATCCTGTGTGGTATTTGCCGGGGATAGCGGAGCGCTTTGGCGCCACAGAAAAAGCCCTTCGCCGCACATTGTTTGAGCAGACTGGCGGCATGTATCCGGAACTTGTGACCCGCTGGGACATGAAGGTCTTTCTGCCGCCTATCGGCAGCATGACCGCCTATGTGATGGGCAGTGTGGCCGATCTTGCCAATCCCAGAAAACGGATTGCCTGCCGCGTGCATGATGAATGCAACGGCTCTGATGTCTTTGGCTCAGATATTTGCACCTGCCGTCCATACCTCATTCATGGCATTGAAGAATGTGTGCGCGAGGCACAGACCGGCGGCGTTGGTCTCATCGTTTACAACCGCAAGGAAGGTCGTGCGCTGGGCGAGGTCACAAAATTTCTGGTCTATAACGCCCGCAAACGGCAGGAAGGCGGCGATCAGGCGGCCACCTATTTCGAGCGTACGGAATGTGTGGCGGGTGTGCAGGATGCGCGCTTTCAACAGTTGATGCCGGATATTCTCCATTGGCTTGGTGTGACCCGGATTGATCGTCTGATGTCGATGTCCAATATGAAATATGATGCGCTGGTGGGCTCAGGTATTGAAATTGGTGAGCGTGTGCCTATCCCCGATGGGTTGATTCCCGATGATGCCAGCGTCGAAATGCAGGCCAAAAAGGCAGCCGGATATTATACACCAGAAGGCGCGCCCAGCGTCGAGGATTTGCAGCGGACGGTAGGCCGTGATCTCAAAAAATACTGACCGGGATGCCGCACGGGCTCTGATGTCGGCAGATTCGGTGCGTGCGCGCACACGTATTTTATTTGATGCGGCGCACGCCAACAAACTCGCGTATTTTACCCTGGCGCTTGAGAAAATGCCGGCCTTGGCAAGATTTGTTGCTGATGTTGTGCGCCAGAATTATCCCGCACTGGACGTGCCATTTCATGCCCGCTGGCGGCATTTTATGGTGGATGGCCAGGATCGCTGGTCCGCAGCAGCCGATCAAATCGCTTGGCCGTCGCCAGCACATAAGGCGCGGGCCGCTTTTGATTTGGCCATTGTATCGGTGCTTCTTGATGCCGGCGCCGGGAATACGTGGCGGTATCATGATACGCGCAGCGGGCGCGCCATTGGCCGTTCCGAAGGGCTCGCAATTGCCAGCCTTGATATGTTCCTGGCTGGAGCCTTTTCGAATGACAAGTCTGATCCATGGCGTGCGGACGCGGACAAATTGGTATCACTGACAGCCGATGATATCCGCGATGGGTTTCAGGTGACAGATGAAAATCCGCTCCAAGGGGTGGAGGGGCGCGTTTCGCTTCTCAATGCCTTGGGCCGCGCTGCATTGGATGCGCCGGACATTTTTGCATCATATGATAAGCCACGTCCCGGTGGATTGTTCGATCTATTGAAAAATCAGGCTGACACACACCAGACACAGATAGCTGCGCCCGAAATTCTGCGTGCTGTGCTCATGCATTTGGGTGGGATATGGCCATCGCGCCTCACGCTCGGTGGAATTGCGCTTGGCGACACATGGCGCCATCCCTTGATTGTGAGGGATGATGCAACGCATGGTCTTGTGCCATTTCACAAGCTCTCACAATGGCTGTCTTATTCGCTGATCGAGCCGATACTGGATGCAGGGATTACGGTCAGCGATATCGACAGGCTGACGGGGCTTGCTGAATACCGCAATGGCGGACTTTTTATTGATGGCGGCCTCATCGTGCCCCGCGATGAAATGATCATGCAGCATGCCCATGCGCCAGGTTCGCAGATTGTTGTTGAGTGGCGTGCCTTGACTGTGGCATTGCTTGATGCGCTTGCACCGTTGGTGCGCGCGGAATTGAACCAGCGCGAAGGAGATTTCCCGCTGGCGAAAATGCTGGAAGGCGGCACCTGGGCTGCGGGCCGCGTAATTGCGCGGCAGAAGCGCAGCGATGGTGCCCCACCACTCAATATTATCAGTGATGGTACAGTCTTTTAGCTGCAGGAAATGGGGTTGATATCATGGCCATGGAAGGCGTAACTGTCGTCAAGCATCCGCTTGTGCAACACAAATTATCATTGATCCGCGACAAGGATCGCTCCACCTCGAATTTCCGACGCCTCGTGCGCGAAATCGCCATGCTGTTGGCCTATGAAGTGACGCGCGAATTGCCGATGACAACGCGCAAGATTGAAACACCGATGCAATCCATGGACGCGCCGGCGATTGAGGGTAAAAAGCTTGTTCTGGCCCCAATATTGCGCGCTGGCTTGGCGCTTGCGGATGGTATGCTGGAATTGATTCCATCTGCCCGTGTCGCTCATGTCGGCCTCTACCGTGATCATGATACGCTTGAGGCAATCGAATATTTTTTCAAAGCCCCCCACGATCTGGCTGATCGCCTAGTGATTGTCACCGACCCGATGCTGGCTACAGGAAATTCGGCAATTGCAGCCATTGAGCGCCTCAAGATCAGGGGAGCAAAAGACTTGCGCTATGTGTGCCTTCTGGCAGCACCAGAGGGCATAGCCAAAATGCGCGATGCCCATCCGGATGTCCCGATCTGGACGGCTGCCATTGACAGTCATCTGAATGAAAGTGGCTATATTGTCCCCGGCCTTGGCGATGCGGGCGACCGTATTTATGGCACAAAATAATGATGAAAGCAGCTACGAGAGCTGAAGATCAGCTATCTGGCATTGTCGTTTTTGGCTCGATCAACATTGATCTTGTTTGCCGCGCCGAAAAAATACCGGCTCCGGGCGAGACCATTCTTGCGCCCTCCTATATGTGCTTTGCTGGCGGAAAAGGTGCCAATCAGGCGGTGGCTGCGGCCCGCGCCGGCGCTGATGTAATCATGATTGGTGCGGTGGGTGATGACGCATTTGCGGAATTGCCATTGTCGTCATTACGTGATGCCGGTGTTAATGTTGCAAATATCCGCTGCACGTCATCGCCGACGGGCGCTGCCTTTATAACGGTTTCGGCTGAGGGTGAAAATGCCATCACCGTTGCTTCCGGTGCCAATCGCGACGTGGAGGCCGTGTGGATTGATCAAATTCTGTGGCCGAAATGTAGTGTCCTCCTTTTACAAGGTGAGCTTGCATGGGCTGAGTCCATCATAGCTGCGCGCGAGGCATGGGCGAGAGATAAAATCGTTATCTTGAACGCGGCACCTTCTGGTGGTTTTGATCCGTCCATCTTGCCGTTCGTGACCGCATTGATCGTCAATGACCATGAATTGCAGGACATCAGCGCCAAACTCGGCATAAAATCCGGAGAGAATGCTGATCTGGGGCGTGCCTTGCAGAAATTGGCGAATTGCCATGTCATTGTCACGCGCGGCGCGGATGGCGTTGATGTTTATATCCGGGATCGCGCATTTCATATCGCGGCAATGGCAATCACGCCTGTTGATACGACGGGCGCGGGCGATACTTTTTGCGGCGTATTTGCTGCCATGCAGGCGCAGGGCCGTTCGCTCGATATATCAGCTTCGATGGCCGCCACAGCTGCTAGTTTGGCGTGTTTGGCGCAGGGCGCACAAACATCCATGCCGGATTTGACCGAGATTGAGAAGGCAGTATCGGCGGCAGTGCGTCAGAAAAATAGTATTTAGTTGCGTCAGGTACGCGTTTATTTCATTTCTACTTCGGCAGATGCGCGGGGAATCATATATGTTGTTTGCCGCAGATCCATTGAGGCAGGTGTCGTGATCCAGTGTGAAATTGGTTTGTAGGTATAAGTTACCTCTGCAACAATGACGGATTCGCCATCGGTGGCGAGAATATCGTTGGGCAATGTAAATTCGGAATTGACAGCATAGGCGCTTGGTACGGTTTGTCCGGCGGGCACGCGGCTCCAGACAACTTTGTTTGTGGTTGCCCGCTTGACGCTGGTTAAAATCATTTTCAGGTCGGTTGTCGAAACTGGCGCAAACACCGATTTGGAAGCGCCAAAGATATCTGCGACATCTGTGTTTGTGACCGCTTTGGCACGTGACGTGAGATCGGCAATAGTCCGGGAAACAAGCGTGACACGACGGCTGATTGATATGGCCTGAGTCACTTCAAATGTTCCGAGCCACATCGTGATAATGACGGGCAGGATGATGGCAAACTCCAGCGCGGCAACGCCATTCTCGGATTTCCG
>JBOFCU010000094.1:0-4736 GCA_051646285.1 Beijerinckiaceae bacterium | reverse complement strand
GGCCCGCAAGCGCCATTAAAAACACGGCGAGCAAAGCCATCCGCCGGCCAATTTTCGCAAAGCGCGTGGCGGTCAAGACAACGCCAAGCGCGATCGCCATCACCAGTGCGTTGGACGGGGCTGCAAAAAACCACAGAATTTTCGAGGCAACGAACATCGTCTATGGGCGCGTCATTGATCCCATTGCGGCGCAAAGTCGGGATTAACGACCCGCTGATTGCTGGCCCGCAGCGCAGAAATGGCCTGCATTTCCTTGTCATTCAGCGCAAAATCAAAAACATCAAAATTTTCGATGACGTGTTTGAGTTTCGATGAGCGCGGAATGGCAATACAGCCATTTTGCACGTGCCAGCGCAAAATCACCTGCACAGGCGTTTTGCCATGGGTTTTGGCTGCTGTCGCGATGGCAGGCATTTCAGTGATTTTGCCGCGTCCTGTCGGCGTGTATGAGGTGAAAGACAGGCCATGGCTGCGCCCCACATCGATGAGTTTTGTCTGGTCAATCAAAGGATGATTTTCGCACTGGTTGGTGACAAGCGGCTCTGCGGATAGACGCACGGCCTCTTCCACCATCGCTTGCGTGAAGTTGGAAATGCCGATGTGGCGCGCATACCCTTTGCGCTTGGCGTCATTCAGGGCGCGGATTGAACGCGTGAGGGGAATATCCTTGTTCGGCCAGTGAATGAGCAGCAGATCAACATAGGCAAGCCCCAGTCTTTTCAGGCTGTCCTCGGCTGATGTTTGCAGCGCGCCATCATCAATGCTGTCCCACCACACTTTTGTGGTGACATGCAGATCCTGACGCGCAATGCCGGATGCGCGGATGCCGTCACCAACCTCTTTTTCGTTGGCGTAGCGGGCTGCGGTGTCGATGTGGCGGTAGCCAGCCGCAATGGCGCCGCTGACGATGGACGGCAGCGTGTCGAGCGGAATATCCCATGTGCCGAGGCCTATGGCGGGAATTCTTGCGCCATTGGCCTCCACGTAGGTCTGATTTTCAGTTCGCGACATCAGGCCATGCCTTTCATGATTTCCTTGATTTCATTTCCGCCTCATACCGTGCTTTCGTTTCGGCGTTGGGCGGATACAGGCCGGGCAGCGGCAGGCCGCGCTCAACTTCTTTCATCACCCAGGCTTCGAGCTGTTCCTGCTCTGCGGCCACGGAGATCACGGCATCAAGCATTTTTTGCGGTATGACGACAGCGCCATCATCATCAGCCACAATCACATCATCAGGAAAAATCGCGCAGCCGCCGCAGGCAATCGGCTCCTGCCAATTCACAAAGGTCAGGCCAGCAACAGAGGCTGGCGCAACCGTACCCTGACACCAGACTGGCAGCCCTGTGGAGCGCACGCCTGCGCCGTCACGCACCATGCCATCCGTGATCAGTGCCGTGACTTTGCGCTTGGCCATGCGGGCACAGAGAATATCGCCAAAAATGCCGGCATCCGTCACGCCCATGGCATCGGCCACACAAATCACACCTTCCGGCATATCCTCAATGGCGCCGCGGGTTGAGCGCGGGCTCGACCAGCTTTCCGGTGTGGCGAGATCTTCGCGCATCGGCACAAACCGCAAAGTAAAGGCGCGCCCGACGAGGCGCTTGCCGTCGCAATTCGAAAACGGTTTCGGCCCACGCAGCCACGCGTTGCGAATGCCCTTTTTCAGCAGCACGGTTGTTAGTGTCGCGGTGGTGATGCCGGAGAGGATGGTGATCTGTTCTTGCGAGAGCATGATGGGCCTTGGTGCTTGTCAGGAAAGATATGGGTAGCGCGCTGTAACCGGAATTGCCAAGGCGTCTGAAGTGCGTCTGACGCGCATCTCGCACGCATTCCTGCGCAGGCTGTTAAGAGCCAGGCAAGGTTAACAGCTTGAATTGCATTTGCATGGCCGCAAATGCGCGCTGTTAAGCATAGGCGCTAACCCTCTCTTCAGCCAGACCGGATGAACGTCGCTGTGTCGTCAGGAGAGTGTCATGCGCTGCGCCCGTTCCATCATGGTTGCCCTTGCGGCGTTGGCTGCGCCCGTGGCTGCCGCTCAGGATATGGCCGGACGCGGCGGGCAGGCATGGAACCAGCCTGCCGTGACATGGTCTGGTATTTATGCCGGACTGCAAACGGGTTTTGCGGCGCAGAAAACAGCCAGCAGCACCGTTCATCCGAGCTTTACGGTGGCAAGCACCAATTCCTCATCGGAAATGATCCTGGGGCTGCATGCCGGTGCCAATGGGCAAATCGGCATGTTTGTTTTTGGCGGCGAGGCAGATTTTGAGCGGTCCGGCAGTGCCAAGGCATTCCGCAGTGCGATTGCCGGCGGGCAGTATCTCGGCTCGGTCTCTTCGCCATGGGTGGCCACGCTGCGCGGGCGCGCCGGTCTGGCGATCGACCGCTTTCTGGTCTACGGCACAGCCGGCATAGCGGTGACGGAAGCGAGCTACAAGGGCGCGGCGACTGGCCTGTTCAGCAACACCATCTCCAGCTATTTTGCCGGCATGGTGATGGGCGCTGGCGTTGAATATGCCATCACCAACAACATTCTGGCGCGTGTCGAGTACCGCTATACAGATTTTGCGAAAAAGAATTTTTCGTTTTCTGGCGTTGATGCCTCGAACGTCGATGTGTCGATCAGCGCCCTGCGGGTGGGGGCCAGCCTGAAATTCTGATGGCGGGCCGTTTTTATGTAACCGGTAGCAGAAGCGCCTGTTTTGCGGCGCTGCGCGCAAAAATATCCTGATACCAGCGGGCAATATGCGGGCGGGCCTGACGCTCAACGGGCATGTGCAGCCAGCGATGCACAACAGTGCCGATGGGAATATCGCCTATGGTAAAAGCATCTCCGCCCATAAATTTTGATTGCGCAAGGTGGGCATCGAGAATGCGCATCTTGTCCTCGAAGGCTTCAATGGACGCCGCTATTGCTGTGTGATCGCGCTGTTCCGGCGGTGTGCGCACGAGGCCGGAAAAACTGGCATGCATGGCCGGGTAGGCGGTTGTGGTCTGCCAATCCATCCAGCGATCCGCCAGCGCGCGGGCTGCCGGGTCAACCGGCCAGAGTGCAGGATTGGCGGCCGCATATTTTGCGGCGAGATAGCGCACGATGGTGTTGGATTCCCACAGCACAAATCCATCATCCTCGATGCAAGGCACGACGGCATTGGGATTTTTCGCGAGATATTCCGGCGTTTTTGTAATTCCATATTGCATGCCGGCATCATGACGCTGAAACGGCAGGCCCAATTCACCGGCTACCCACACCACTTTTTGCACATTGATGGAATTGAGCCGTCCCCAGATTGTCAGCATGAGCCTGTCCGTTGTTGAATGATCCCTGTTGGCAAGGGTAGGGCGGCTGTCTACACTTGTTATCAGTCTCCTGTCGATCCGCTGATACCACCATGACATTGCCTTCTCACCATCCTCGATTGCGCAAACGCCTGCCTTCGCGCGGTGAGGTGCTGGCTGATGGCGTGGTGCATTCGGTTGCGTTGCTGGCTGCCGGTATCGGGATCATCGCGCTGCTGATCGTCGCATATACAAAACGCGACAGCTTCGCTGTGCCTGCAGTGTTGATTTACGGCGCTGGCATGCTGCTGATGTTCGGGTTTTCCATGGCGTACAATCTGACCCCGCCCAGCCCGCGCAAATGGCTTTTGCGGCGTTTTGACCATTCCGCGATTTTTCTGATGATTGCCGGCACCTATACGCCGCTGCTGACGCAGCTACACGATCCGGTTTGGGCGTGGGCGCTTGGCATGGTGATCTGGACCGGTGCTGTCGGCGGCATGGTTCTGAAAATTGCCTTGCCCGGCCGTTTCGACCGGCTATCCATCGGCTTTTATGTGCTGCTTGGTGCGGCGGCGCTGGTTGCGGCACAGCCTTTGATGGCCGCCCTGCCATCGGCCACGATGGTGCTGATGGCGATTGGCGGCGCGCTTTATGCCGGCGGAATCGGGTTTTATGTGTGGCACCGGCTGAAATTCCACAGCGCAATCTGGCACGGATTTGTGACAGCCGCTGCCGCCTGCCATTACACCGGCATCATGCACGCGATGCTGGTGGCAGCATAATTTTTATTTATTTGCGATTTTTGCTATAGCCTTCCAGTCCACTTCCGCTTTGTCTAATTGTTCAGCATTATAAAATTGCTTATCTTCCTTATTCACGCTGAGTTTGAATACAGCGTCAGAATCCAATTCTTTGACTAGACAAAAGAAAATAGCATCAATTTCTTTCGTTTGAATACGTGAATAGGATTCAATATAGTGTTTATCAAAATCGCCAATTGATCTTCCAATTTTCAATCCGCCCGCCTCTGTATAAACAGTTCTTTTGTTTCCGATTACAGTTTCCGAAATCCGTTTGAATGGCAGTAACGCTTCACGTACTTTGCTTTGAGTCCAAGGCATATCGCCGACTATGTATCCGGTTCTTAAATTTCGACGTTTCGCTTCATTTATTATAAGCGATACCACATCGGTGCGGCCAGCTTTTTTGTTATTTTCATACATTGTGTGCAAATCTGCCTTGGATAGCTTTGCCAAATCAAACTTGGTCGGATCAAACTTGCTCATATTTCTTAAAACCTCACTTCGTCTTTTCAAACAATTCCCGGCCAATCAGCATGCGGCGGATTTCGCTGGTGCCCGCGCCGATTTCATAGAGCTTGGCATCACGCAGCAGGCGGCCAGCGGGATAATCATTGATATAGCCATTGCCGCCGAGAAGCTGGATAGCAT
>JBOFCU010000050.1:0-1694 GCA_051646285.1 Beijerinckiaceae bacterium | reverse complement strand
ATGGCCTGATGAGCGAGGCACGCGCCAGGCTTGCCGCTTGAGCAGCAGGCGCGGCTCTTATGACACCACCGCCCGATCGGTGACGCGGCGCCACTGGGTTCCGTCCGAAAAGGCCATGACGGCGCCGCCAACCTCGTTCGAAACAAACACCATGGCACCACTGCCTGCGGCAGCAGCCGAGGGCAACCCGGCCACCGAATAGCTTGCGGGGCGCATCGCTCCGTCCACCTGCAGGGCGCAGGTCGGCTCGCTCACGCCGATACCAAGCCTGCCATCGCCGGTCAGACGCATGCGCTCGCTGCGGTTGGTCTGGCCAGCGGCGGTCGTCTCGAAACGCAGTGCTGTGGGATGGGAGCTGTTGAGCGTCCAGGCCGTTTCCGCAATCCCGGCGATGCAGCCGGTATTGAGCGTCGAGGCACCGCCACCGCGCGAACCGAAAACGAGGAACCCGAGGCGCTGAGCCGTGGAATCCGGCAATTCCTTCTGCTGGCAGACAATGCCAGCGCCATTGCTTGCACCCGCCTTGATGATCGTGATCTGCGCATTGGCACGTTCGATTTCCAGCGGGGCCGCCGGCGTGCTGGTGCCGATGCCGATATGGCCAGCCGGTGTGACGACAAGTGCGGAGAGCCAGCTGGCCCCATCGGGCGAAACCTTGACCGAAAAGGCATCGGTGCCGCAGGTGCCCAGTTCCGCCCGGCCGGAATACCCCGTCTGGAACAACAGGCTTGCGGTATCCCCTGCGGACGCCTTGTTGAGCTTGATCTGGTGGCCGCTGCCCTCGTGGTTGAACAAGGTGGCGGGCGCGGAAACCGCCAGACGGTTGGTGGAATCCGCGCTGGCATTGATCCCCAGTTGCGGCAGGTTCTGCATCTCCACCGCCGGTGCACGCCATTGGTTGCCGTCAAAGGTCAGCAGCCGCGCCTCATCCGCCACATAGGCCAACCAGCCCTGCCGGGGCGAGAACTTCTCCCAGCCGCCATCCACGAAGGCCGCCACACAGTCAGACCATCCATTCCAGACCCCGCTGGCCCCGGCCGGGACCAGATAACGCTGCCCCTCAAGCGGGGTAGCAGGCGGGGCGGAAACACCGCGCGAGACCACCGAAAGCTGGACCAGTGCATCGAGCCTGCGCAGGCTCTCGTTGAGGGTGACATGCTTTTGTGCCTGACCGGCGGCCAGATAGGGGAATGACAGATTGGTGGTGAACATCGCGGGCTCCGGGCTGGGCTTGAACTGCGCCACTATACGGCGGGCAGAACAAGCGGGGACAAAGTGCCCTGCCCGCACTTGCGCAATCCGTGCCAAGATGCTCTCAAACGGCGCTTCAGGATGATGCCGCAGATGAACCATACCCTCCCCTCCGCCGGTGCGTCTCGCACGGTCCTGTTCCTGCAAGGACCGCCCTCGCCGTTCTGGAACGAGCTGGCACGTGCCTTCGCGGCGCGGGGCGTGCGCGTGCTCAAGGTCAACTTCTGCTCGGCGGATGTCATGTTCTGGCGCCAGAGCGGCGCGATCAACTATCGCGGCAGGCCGGGAAAATGGCCGGCGTTTCTGGCGGATCTGATCCAGCGGGAGAGCGTGAGCGACATCCTCTATTTCTCGGACCGTTTTCCTTATCACGTTGCCGCGCAAGACATTGCGCGATCGCTCACGGTGAAGACCCATGCGGTTGAATTCGGCTATCTGCGCCC
>JBOFCU010000056.1:0-17987 GCA_051646285.1 Beijerinckiaceae bacterium | reverse complement strand
AAATGGCCTTGCCATCGCGCAAATAGGGAATGGCGGCATGGCCGGTCATCCACAGCACGAGATCAAACTGGCGCGGTTGTGTGAACACGCTGGAAAAATCAAATCCCTGCTCGTAGCGCCAATGCGGCATGAGCAATTTGCCGTCAAGAATCGCTTCAAATTCTCCCAGTGCAGCCAGCCATGTTTCCGCGCGCTCCTGTGTCACTGTCATGGCTGTAATAGCCGCATTTTTCTGGTTGGGGGATGGCACCCATTCGTGCTCATCATCCGTTTCAGCCAGAATTGAATTCCAGTTTTCGCGGCTGAGGCGCACCACTGCTTTCAGATGTGACAGCGCATGACCCATGCGGGCCGGTTCTGCCAGCGGCCAGCGCGCGAGATGAATAAATGCAATGGCATCGGCAATTTCCATGGACCCGCTGCCGAATGGATTGGCTCGCGCTTGCGGCACTGTGATACCGGCTGTGCGCGCGCCAGTAAAAAACAGATGCGCTGTGGCATCAAATGTTTCCCGCCAATCATAAGCCAGCGCAAATTCCAGAAATGATGACAGGAGATGAGTGTAGCCACGCAGCCAAATGGCATCTGACTCATCAAACGCGACGGGGAAAGAGGCCGCTGTGGCACCCGCCGGTGTCATGCGGATGCCAGCCAGTATCAATCCGAGTTTTTCTGCGTCGTCCGCCTTGCCATCACCATTGATGTCGAGGCGAATTTGGTGAAGATCAATTCTTACTTTCGCAGATCCGGCCGGGCGTGTTTCCAGCCCTTTTTGTATGACAGTGAGATCATCAAGAAATGTCTGATAGATCGCCCGCATCTGTGCATAGGTCAGGGGCTGCGGGTTTGGATTGGGCGGCACCGGCATGCGCACAATTGGAATGGGTGTATTGCGCGGGGCCTGCAATCCATGGCGGTACATGCTGTTGGCCAGACGCTCGACAGCCCGTGCGGTGCGGATCAACGCCAGTCCCAGATGAGCCTCTGCATCAGCGCGATTGCTGGCAATGCGTTGGCCCAGCGCATTTTCACCATTGGCCAGCGTGCCAGCATACAAGTGGTTTTGCGTGATCTGTTCGGCTGATTGCGCGTGCGCCACTCCGATGTGGAGGCCGGCAAGGATGATCATGGATAGAAAAATTCTTTTCATCAAAACACCCTACATCAGCGGCATGAATTTTTCACTTCATGACTGGATTGGATATATGGTGCGCTTTTCATTCACCTTTTACCAAGGCCAGCCAGCCATCCTCGTCCATCACTTGCAATCCCAGTTCACTGGCCTTGGCAAGTTTTGAACCTGCGCCTGGACCAGCAACCACAATATCGGTTTTTTTGGAGACTGAGCCTGCGACCTTCGCGCCCAGCCGCTCGGCCATCGCCTTGGCTTCATCGCGCGTCATTTTTTCAAGTGCGCCGGTAAAAACAACGGTTTTGCCAGCCACTGCGGAATCACTGCGGGCGGCCTGCGCATCTGTGATTGTCAGCTCACTGACAAGCCGCTCAACAAGCGGGCGGTTGTGCGCCTCGCCAAAATAATTGGCGATCGCGTCAATCACGGCATCACCAATCTGGTCGATCGCATCCATGTCGGCGCGCGCATCCGCATCGCCATGGGCGACATGCTCTGCGGCTGCGGAAAAGGCATTCCATGAGCCATAGGCGCGGGCAAGCAATTTGGCTGTGCCCTCGCCAACATGACGAATGCCCAGCCCGAATATCATACGATCCAGCGGAACCGTGCGGCGCTCTTCGATGGCAGCAAACAAATTACGGACGGAGGTTTCGCCAAATCCTTCCTTGTCTTTCAGCTTTTTCAGGTTTGCCGCGTCGCGCTTTTGCAAACTGAAAATATCAGCAGGCGATTTAACCGGCAGGTCAGGATCGGTGAAGAAAAATTCGATCTGCTTTTCGCCAAGCCCTTCAATATCAAAGGCGCGGCGCGAGACGAAATGCTTGAGATGTTCGGTTTGCTGGAACGGGCAGGCAAATTCGCCCGTGCAGCGACGCACAGCGCCTTCTTCGCCCGCGGCTGTCGTCTCACGGGTGACGTCGGTGCGCAGCGGGCAGGGGCAGTGGTGTGGAAATTCAAATGGCTGAGAATTGGCTGCGCGTTTGTCCATCACCACGCCAACCACCTGCGGAATGACATCGCCTGCGCGCTGGATCATGACAGTGTCGCCAATGCGCGCATCGAGACGCGTAATTTCATCCGCATTGTGCAATGTGGCGTTGGACACAACGACACCGCCCACGGTCACGGGCCGTAATTTTGCGACAGGTGTCAATGCGCCTGTGCGGCCAACCTGGATTTCAATATTTTCCAGCAGCGTTGTAGCTTTTTCTGCCGGAAATTTGTGGGCAATGGCCCAGCGTGGCGCACGGGATACAAAGCCAAGGCGCTGCTGCAAATCCAGCCGGTTGATTTTGTAGACAACGCCGTCAATGTCATAGCCCAGTGTTGCGCGCTGCGCTTCAATGACCCGATAATGGGCAATCAGCTCTGCGGTGCCATTGCATAATTTGGTCAGCGGGTTGACCGGCATGCCCCAGCTTCTGAATAATGCAATCATGCCGCTTTGCGTGTCAGCAGGCATGGCGCTCATTTCGCCCCAGGCATAGGCAAAAAATCGCAAGGGCCGTGATGCCGTGATGCTGGCATCCAGCTGGCGCAGGGAGCCAGCGGCGGCATTGCGCGGGTTGGCAAATATCTTGTCGTTGTTTTGCGCCTGCCGTGCATTGATTGCAGCAAAATCGGCGTGGCCGAGATAAATTTCGCCGCGAATTTCGCATATGGCGGGATGGTCTGTGCCGCTCAGGCGATGGGGAATGGCGCCGGTGCGGCCGGTGATCGTCCGCACATTGGCGGTGACATCCTCGCCGATCTCGCCATCACCGCGTGTTGCGGCTGATACCAGCACGCCGCTCTCGTAACGCAAGGCGCAGGAGAGGCCGTCAATTTTTGGCTCAGCCGTGAAGTCTAGCGGCGCGTCGGCGCTTAAGCCAAGAAAGCGCCGAATGCTGCGGTCAAACTCCTCCACGTCAGAATCCGCAAAGGCGTTGCTGAGAGAGAGCATTGGAACGCTGTGGCGAATCTTGGCAAATTTTTCTGCTGGAGCTGCGCCGACTGCAATGCTGGCCGCCGTCGTGGAGCGCAAATGCGGAAAGGCCATCTCGATGTCTGCAAGGCGCTGACGCAGGGCATCATACGCTGAGTCTGAAATGATGGGCGCGTCATCCCTATGATAGCGCTCATCATGACCGCTGATCTCGGCTGCCAGCGCGTCAAGGGCCAACTGTGCCTCAATTGGAGTCATCTGTGTGACAGCGGGGAAGGCTGCGGGAGATTGTGTTGTCTTTTTGGGCGGCATTCGCTGAATCGGGGTCCGTCAATGGTGTTTGCAGTATGCCTGCTCCACCGGCGGCGACCAAGGTGAAACCGTGCTGTGCCTGTCCCTTGTGCAAACCGTTCAAACCCAAGGCTGTGGATGTTAACGCCTGTTCACATATGCGTCATTTGCGCGGCTAACTAATGATTAACCCATAGGCATGCGTATTTTGCATGAATTATATGCGCTGCACCATCTGCCTTCGCATGTGCAGCATATGTATATTCCTATGAAGTCTGGGGTGACTTTCACTCACTCAACTTCGCAAAGGATACGACGCCATGGCTACGACGATGATGTCTTCGGCACATCTGACCATCGCGGTTCCCAACGCCGCCAAGCGCGATGGCTTTTTCACACGCTTCAAGGATGCGCTGATCGCCAGCCGCATGCGTGCGGCCGAGCGCGAAATCGCGCGCTACCGGCATTTGCATGAAAACCTCATGCACCCTGCTGAGCAGGCTGGCCTGCCGGTCCGCAACTCCAAAGATGCGATGCCTTTCTAAGCGCTGTCACGCTGAAGTCCACGCAAACAGCTTCAACCAAAGGGGAATACCGATGATTATTTTGACCTTTTTACGGTTTCTGCCCGCCAAGATCGCCTACACCATCAGCGTGATCGCGGAAGCGATCGAAGAAGCGCATGCTCTGCGTGCGCAGATGACGAAAAAGCACAGGCTCGGTTTCGATAGCTGAGCGTTACGCCGGTTTCATGCGGGTAGGGGCTGGAACAGCAGCCGGCCAGCCGCACAGGCCAATATCAGAATGGGCGGTACGGGCGTGATCCTGTGCCGCCTTTTTTCATATGCAGCATGACCCAGCCTTCGCGCTCGGTCAGTGCGTTCAGTGCTACGCCGTTGGCACGATAAGCTGCGAGCACACCCGGCACATCGCGCACCAGCAAACCGGAGAGAATCAGATCACCCCATGGCAAGAGCTGGCGGCACAGGCCCGGTGCCAGCGCCCGCAAAGGTCCCGCCAGAATGTTGGCCATGATCAGATCATACGGCCCGTGCCGCGTGATGGTGCGATGACGCAGGCCCGGCGCGACGGCAAAGCGCATATAGGCGGCGGCGTGGTTGGCCTTGGCATTATCCTTCGCCACCTCGATCGCAACCGGATCGATATCGGTTGCGACAACAGGCTGGTGCAGCACGCGTGCGGCAGCGATGGCGAGCACGCCTGTGCCTGTGCCAACATCAAGCACGCGTGTGGGGCGGCGCATTTTCAAAATGTGATCGAGCCGTGCAAGGCAGCCATGGGTGGTGCCGTGATGCCCTGTGCCAAAGGCAAGTGCAGCCTCAATCTCAATGGTGATGCGATTGGTCTGCCGGCGCGCCACTGCCCGATCATGGCTGCCGTGAATGATAAAGCGTCCCGCCTCGACGGGCTTGAGGCCATCGAGACTGGCGTTGACCCAATCCTTGGCAGCCAGCGAATCAAACGTGGCTGTTGCGGCCGCCTTTTCACCGGCAACGCTGGCAATCAGATCGCGCACCGCCTCTTCATCCGGTTCATGCGCGAAATAAATTTCAATATGCCAGAGCTGGGTGTCCTGGTCTTCAAAGCTGGCAACACCCGTCTCATCCGGGTCAAACACTTCCCCGGCAAGCTCGGTAATGGCTTTTGCTTCCGCGCCCGTGGTGTCGAGACGCATGACGGTGGTGACAGTGGATGGAATAAGTCCTTCGCGCATGGCCGCTCGCCTAGCATAGGCACTGGTGGATGGCACCCCGTCGGTGCAGGAAAAAGCAGCAGAACAGAGCATGGCCAGCCTTGACCCTTGTTCAGCCAGTGCGTTGCCACACTGACAGTTTTCCACTTCCCTCAGGCCTATCGCCGCACGTGCGTCCACCCACTTGCAAAACATCAGAAAATACCCACATTTCAGGCAACCCAGCGCCGCTGTTTCTGCATAGGGCAGGATGTGGTAGTTTGAGACTGGTTCACTGGAGCGATACGTCCATGCTTCGTTACATATCCCGTTTTTCCAAGTTCCCGGTGTATGCCCTGCTGGCCGGGGCCATGGCGCTGGTGGCGATTGATGTCGCTGACGCGGCACCGCGCGGCAGCTTCGGCAGCCGTGGGTCGCGCACGAATTCGGCGCCGGCAACCACCAACACCGCACCGACGCCCGCAAGGCCGATGGAGCGCACGGTGACGCAGCCCGGCACGCCGTCTGCTGCGCCGCGGCCCGGCATGGCCGCTCCGGCTGCCGCTGCGCGCCCATCCTTCGGCCGTAACCTGATGACCGGTATTGCGGCCGGCTTTCTGGGTGCAGGCCTGTTCGGTCTGCTTTCCGGTGCTGGCCTGTTCAGCGGTCTTGGCAGCTTGTCCGGCATTCTCGGCCTGCTGTTCCAGATTGGCCTGATCTATCTGGCCTTCCGCCTGATTCGCGGGTTCCTGCGCAGCCGTCAGGCTCCGGCCATGGCGGGCGGCCCGTCTCAGCAGCGGATGGCTCCGCAGCCGGAAGCGCATGGCTATGCCCGCGCTGGCATGGCCGCTGGTGCCGGGGCTGCAACGGCCGCGCCGGCTGTTGAAATCTCGGCGAATGACTTTAATACGTTTCAGTCTGCACTTGGAACGGTGCAGACGGCTTACGGCCGTGAGGATATTCCGACATTGCGCGCCAATCTGACACCGGAAATGGCGGCGTATTTCGAGGAAGAGCTCGACAACAATCGCCGCCGCGGCGTTATCAACCGCACCGGCAAGGTTGAATTGTTGCAGGGCGACCTTTCGGAAGCCTGGACCGATCCGGATGCGGAGTACGCCACTGTCGCGATGCGCTATGCGATGGCGGATGCGATGGTTGAACGTGGTACAGGCCGCGTGGTTGAAGGTGATCTGAACGCGCCGCAGCAATTCACCGAGGTATGGACGTTCCGCCGGGAACCACGCCAGCCATGGAAATTGTCGGCGATCCAGCAGGTGCAATAAATCTTTCAGGATGTTGAAAAAGGCGGCTCGCGAGAGCCGCCTTTTTTATTGGTTTTCCGTTAATTGCTATTCCACAACTTCGCCGCGCAGCGCCATGGCTTTCCGGTAGGCTGGCCGTTTTGTCATTGCGTCCCACCATGCCGCCAAATGCGGGCGCGCCACATACTGATCCGTGTCCTTGCGCAGATAAAACAGGCAACAGGCTGCATTGATATCGGCCACCGTGACGCGGCCTTCAATCAGTGTGCCGCCATTGCGCTGCAAGGCGCCTTCCATGAAATGCAGCGGCCGCTGCAAGGCCTCGAGCTGCGTTTTTGCCAGCCCATGATCACGCTCGCCTTCAGGCTTGAGATGGCGGTTGTAAAAAACATCAAGCGCCGGTTTTTCAAGCTGCGTGGCTGCGAACAAGCTCCACATGGCGACCTGGCCGCGTTCGCTGGCGTCACGCGGGGCAAGATCACCGCCACATTTTTCAGCCAGATAAATATTGATCGCGAGAGATTCGGTAAAAACAACCCCGCCATCTTCCAGCGCCGGAATTTGCATCATGGGATTGATGGCGCGGAACGCCTTGCCGCGCAGGCTTTCATCGGAAAAATCGATGTGTTCGTGCCGGTAATCGAGGCCCAATTCTTCCGCCATCCAGAGGGTGCGAAAGGCGCGTGATTTGGCAATGCCATATATGGTGATTGTCATGGTCAGACCCTGATAAAAAACCGCGCCATGGTTTTGGCATGGCGCGGTACATTTGCAAACTGTGCGCCTGCTGGCTTATTTGATCAAGCCTTCATGTTTCATGGCCGCCTGAACGGCAGGGCGTGCGCCAATCCGGTCGCGATATGCGCCCAGATTTTTGAAGCCGGTTATATCCACGCCAACCATCGGGCTCCAGCCCGATACGGTGAACAGATAGGCGTCTGGTGCGGTGAATGTATCACCCATCAGATAGGGGCGGTTGGCCAGTTCGCCATCCAGCCAGGCGAATTTCGCAGCAAGCTGATCGCGCGCAATTTTCTTGTAATCGTCCGGTGTGGCCGGATTAAACAGCGGGCTGAACGACTTGTGCAGCTCCGTCGACACATAATTCAACCAGCTTTGCGCCTTGTAACGCGCAACGGTGCCGTTCTTCGGCATGAAGCCGGAGTCTGGTTTTTGATCCGCGAGATATTGAACAATGGCCGGGCCTTCGGTCAGCAAAGTGCCATCATCTAGCGTCAACGCAGGCACTTGCCCCTTGGGGCTGATCGCCTTGTAGTCGCTGCCGTCTGCAAGTTTCTTTGCCTTCAAATCTACCTTGGCAGTTTCGTGGGGCAGCCCCAGCTCATGCAGGGCAATATGTGGCGAGAGTGAGCAGGCGCCGGGGGAAAAATAGAGTTTCATGGGGAACTCCCTTCAGGGTTAGCCACGCTGTTGCCAGCTGGGGTCATCTGCATTTATATGCATAGGCATGTAAATAGATGCGTTTGCATGTACCTGTCAATGTCCGATAGCCTTGTCCATGCTAGACTGATGTGATGATTCCGACGTGCCGCGAACCGTTGATGGAGACTTGGACGAACCTGTTGCGGGTCCGGCGCCGGGTGCTGGACGCGGTTGAGGCGGATTTGAAGGAGCAGCGGTTTTTGCCGCTGAATGAGTGTCTGGCGCTGATTCTTCTTGGCCGCACACCGGCTGGCGACATGCGGCCAACCGATATGGAAAAGGCGCTGGATGTGCCGCAATATACCATCTCACGCATTATCGACCGGCTGGAAAGGCTCGGGTTTGTTTCACGCAAGTCTTGTCCGGTCGATGGCCGCAGCCATCATGCGGTGCTGACTGATTTGGGCCGCAGCGAGATAGGGCGCATCTGGCCGGTCTATTGCGCTTCCATCGAGAAGCATCTCGGCGCGCATCTGTGTGATACAGGTGCGCAGGCGCTGGCGGGATTGCTGGCGCGCCTTGTGCCCGATCCTGCATAAATCTAGCATCATTTTCAGCTGCGCGCTTTCAATTCGCCGGCGTCTCACCTATATTCAATGTGTCTCCGCAAGGAGACTATGGTGATAAATGGCTATCGTAATAAGCCTTTCGGACCCGGGGGCAGTACCCGGCGCCTCCACCACGAGCTGATTGGCGCATAATTGGCGATCATCTGGTGATGGGGGCGAAACAGGATCGACGAGGGTGTAAAGGGTTTGCTTTTGCCCGGCATGATACCGCCGTTATCGGGTCACTTTATAGTTGCAAACGACAACTATGCTCCGGTGGCAGTGGCTGCGTAAGCGGCACCTAAAACCGAAATCAAGCCCTTGCGTTTAGCCGCGTAAGGCGGGGTTCGGAGGCACCTGGCAACAGAAGCCTCCACTTCCCATTCGCGCCAGACCAGACTAGTTTCGCTTTTCCTTCTCCGACTCGCGAACACCGATGGCGACTGATCACATTCGATATGACCTTATGGTGCAGGATGCACTGCGAAGCGTTGTGAAGCGCGTGCTGACGGATGTCGCGCGCGACGGGCTGCCTGGCGAACATCACTTGTATGTTTCGTTCAAGACAACCCATCCCGGCGTGCGTCTGTCGACGCGGCTGAAGGAAAAGCATCCCGATGAAATGACCATCGTGCTGCAACACCAGTTCTGGGATCTGAAAATCACGGACCAGACATTCGAGGTTGGCCTGTCCTTCGCTACCATTCCCGAGCGGCTGCTCATTCCGTTTGACGCGGTTGTCGGGTTTTTTGACCCTTCGGTGCAATTTGGCCTGAAATTCGATACCGAGACGGATGCGCCGGCCGAGCAGGTCACGCCAGAACCGGCGCGCACGCTTAAATCCGTGCCGGATGCGGGCAAGGACGCTGGCAAAGAGTCAACGAAAGACTCTCCCAAGCCGGCCCGCAAGAAAAAGACAGATGACAGTGCGGTTGCCGCTGTGGCTGCGGAACCTGTTGCCCCGGTGGCGGCGGAAGACGGCAGCGATGCCGCGAAGGTCGTGTCGCTTGATGCTTTCCGCAAAAAGCCCTGAGCGCAGAGGCTGATGATGACGGACGTGGTCAATCTAAACCGTTTCCGCAAAGCGAAGAACAAGCAGGTGCGCGAGACGCAGGCGCAGGAAAATCGCGCCGTCTTTGGCCGCACCAAAGCGGAGAAAGAATTGGCCAAGGCCCGCACACAAAAGGCTGAGACTTTGCTTGATGGGCATCGCCTGCCGGGCGGCCATCACAAGACGTAATGAAAAACGAAACGCCGCGTGTCATCAAACGCTCGTTGTCGATTGCCGGGCATGCCACCAGCATTTCTCTTGAAGAACCGTTCTGGGTGGAATTGAAAATGATAGCAGCGCGCGACCACACCAGTCTCGCGCAGCTTGTCCGTGCTGTCGATGATGCGCGCAGCGGCACGAATTTATCCTCAGCACTTCGGCTGCATGTGCTTGATGACTTGCAGAAGCGTGCCAGTGCATCACAGGCAGGGGCTTACAGCGATGGCGATCCACGGCGATGACGTTAAAAAAATTGTCATCAGAGCAGCGGGTGAAGAATCATCGATATACGATATGATCTGTGAATTGAGGCCGCTGCTCATCAAGGGTAATTCGTTAAATGACTATCAGTCAGCAATCGGCGAAGCATTCGCCATTATCAGTGATTTCAGGAAAAATGGCGCTATCGAATTTTACGGGCCGGATGCGATTCATCCAGGGTCCGGTGCAGAGAATATTTATACCACATTCGCCTTCATTCCATCCAAGAGCGGTGTGTGAGTTGCCATTCATTTGCCGATTTATCGCGGCGTGACTTGAAGCGGTGCCGCCGGGGCGGGTGGTGTGATCAGACCGGGGACAGCATTTTCCAGAACGCGCTGCTGTTCGCTGGTGCGCCGTGCCATCTCCTCCAGAGCGCGCCGTTCCTGCGCTGCCTTTTTCATGGCGTCTTCCGCCGCACGGCGTTCAAGATCAGCGCGGCGCTGCGCTTCCTCTGCTGCCCGCTTTTTGGCCTCTTCCGCTTCGCGCAATTCCCGCTCGGCGCGGGCGCGGCGGTTGAACGCCGCGCGTTCGCGGGCATCCTGCTCGAGAATGCTGATGCGCTCCTGTTCGCGGGCAATGGCGCTCAACTGCAAGCGGTTGAGCATGGTGCTCGCATCAACAGACCGCTTGGGCGCTGACAAAGGCCCGCTCCACGCAATCGCAATATCTGTGGGAGAGATTTCGTCGCGATGAGAGAGCGATACCGCCGCGTTCAGGCTCGCTGCGCGCAAATCAATCAAGGCCTGCCCGCTGGCGGCAATGTTATTGAGTTCATGCTGGGCCGGGCCAATGCGCGCTGCGCCGCGTGTGATGGTGAGCGGCACAGTGATCATGCCCGGTGCCCATACGGCCTTCGGCAATTCCTGTTCGATGGCAGCCGTCAGAGCGGTCATGTTTGCTGGCGGATCCTTGCCCTGCCATTGCGCCTGCACGCGTGATGCGGCCATGGGGTCGAGTCCCGGAAAGCGCAGCCCTCGCGTCGTGATCTGTCCGGCGCCGCCGAGTGATTGCATGATCTGCGCTACGCTTTCTCCAACGCCGGCCACATCAACCAGAGTATCGAATTTTCCGGAAAAAGCTGTCACGCCTAGTGCCGCCACATCTGTGCCTGCCGCTTCCATGCGGCCTGAAGCGGAGACCAGCGTGCCTTCATTGCGAAATGTCATGTGAAAGCCGAGCCGGCCACCGGCTATATCTGCACCAAAACCGGGTACGCGAATGCCGCCGGGCGACGATGCAATGCGCATGGACGCATTTGTCGCTGTAGCAAGTGTGCCGAACGGCATGGATTTTGTTTGCACTTCGACATCGAAATCGACAAGTGGGCTTCGGGCCGGCGCAAAGCGGCCCGATGGCCAAAGACCGGTGCCGCTTGCCGCTTCCGGCCCCAGAAGAAATGCCGTCAGATCGGCAAGGGAAAATTGCGCAAAGGCGAATTGACCGCGCAATTTTGCATCAGGCAGAAATGGCCAGTGCATCATGCCGCTGGTGATTTCCTTTGTGCCAATCTGGCCGCTGATATTTTGCGCCCGCAAGCCGCCAAGACCAAATTCTGTGGTGCCCTTTAACGCCATGGGCATGGCCAGGCCACGTTCCGGCTCCATAATGCCGAACAATTTCAGCAAGGGCGCCGCATCGCTGCTGTTCAGAGTGAATGGCCCATTGCCGGTGGGCACAAATCCTTCTGTCGATACGCCGCGTGCAGAAAATGTCAGACCGCCAATATCGCCATCAAATATCCAGTCTGGCCGCTTGCGCAGATCATTGCCCGTCACAAACGCATTGCCCGAGTTGAGGTTGATTGTGGCGGGGATTTTGGCCGCACTCAGCGGCTGGGCTGCTATGGTCGCGCCAAGCTGCCGGAGAAAATGGGAAAAATCCGGCGTGCTGATTTTCACCGTGCCACGCTCAATTGCCGCGTCCCATTTGTCGTTTGGCAATCGGCGAGCTGGTCCACCGATATTGGCATCAACCTGCGTCGAGCCAATTGTTCCGGCAATGGTGGCAGCAATATTTTCGCTGGCACTGGCCTGCTGCACGGTGATGGCCAGTGCTGCCGGATTGAGCGTTTGCGCGCGCTGAATGACAGGCTCCAGCGCCAGCGCAGGAAAAAGCCGCTGCGCTGCTATGAGAAAGGGTGCGACATTGCCAGCGTCAATCTGCGTTTCCAGCCGGCCGCCTGCTGTGCCGAATTTTCCGCTGCCGGTCATGCGGGCATTGTCGCCGCCGCGTAAATCGAAGCGTTCGATCTGCAAGCCGGACTCGTCATTTCTGATAGCAAGCGTCAAGGCACCCAGCCTGTCAGCGCCGGTGCTGCGTGCGGTGATGTTCCTGGCATCAATCGCAACACTGTAATTCAGCGCCGCTGCACCGCTCCCGCCTTGCACCGAAGGAAATAAATCCAGATCAAGCTGGTCGGCATTGATGGTTGCGTCCACACGCGCGCGCGTACCGGGCTTGGCAAAGCGATAACGGCCTTCGCCCGTGATGGCAGCGCCATCGACTGTCATGCGAAATTGATTGGCCGTTATTGTTTCCGGCGTTGCGATGACGGGCAATTCAGCGACCATGTCACGCAGGCGCGCAAAGCGCGGTGCAGCAGTGGCATCAAGGGGGGTCTGGCTGAGCCAGCTCCATGTTTTTCCCGGATTGGCACTGGATATTTTTATCGTGCCATCAAACTGCGGGAGTGCAGCGAGGGAGGCCACGCCGGTTGCAGAGAGGCGCGATTGTCCAGGCGCGGATATATCGGCGCGCTCAACACGGAAACGGCCACGCGTCAGGCGCGTTTCAAGCCGGTAAGGTCCGAGCATTTCGCCATTGGCGATAATGGTGTCACCATCAAGGGCGAGCGTAATGGGAAATGGCGGCGAAACCAGTGCGTGTTCCATCAAGGCCACAATATCGCGCTGTGCCATCGCGTTACGCTGGGGCTCGTCTGTCACGCGCATTTTATCGAGATCGATGGTGCGCGCCTTCAGCGCCAGCGTTGCATCAAATCCTTCAGCCATATCGAGCTTGCCCTGGCCTGAGGCGCGAAACGCGGTCTCCTGTGGGCCAGCTTCAATTTCGATCGTGCTGGCAGAAAATCCGCTGGCATTGCTGGTGCCTTGCGCATGCAGGCGCCACGGCTGCAATCCCGCCTGTTTGCCAAACGGCCATGCAAAGGCCCCTGACGCAGTGACTCGGCCTTCCACTTTCGGCACGGCGCCGCGATTGTTGGCATCGACCTGCGCAGCGCCATCAAAATCGGCAATAAATGCAAGGCCGGCATCGGCAATATTGATTTTCAGGGGGATGCGGCCTGTTCCATCCAGTTCGCCAGTGGAAATGCGCACATCATAGTTGCGCTCTTCGGCCACGGCGCGGCCAGCAATGCGCCATGGCCCCCTCAGGGCTGTCGCTTCCACCGTAAATGTGCCGCGCAAAGGCTGCGTGGTTTTTCCTGTAGTGGATACATGGGCGATCACGCCATCAACGACATGCAGGTTGTCGATGGCTGCCAGAGGCACATCGTCCAGCGTGGGCACGATAATCGTATTTTCTGTTCCGGGCCGGTCAGCCCGTATCGTCAGCACAGGCGCTTCAATGGTTGCATCTGTGATGCGAAACTCACCACGCAGCAGTGCGGTGACAGACAATTCTATTTTTGCCTTGTTGGCCTTCGCGGCAATGTGATCGTCATCGGCACCAATCTGAAATGCCCCGATACGGAGGGCGGGTGCGGGCAAAAAGCGCAATGACAAAGGCCCGGTGATTTTGACGGGTTTGCCGATGGCCGTGGAGGCACGGTCTTCAACCGCCGCGCGCCAGCTGTTCCAGTCGATCACGAATGGCGCAGCCACCGCTGCGCACAGCGCAACGATCATGAGAATGGCAAGGCCGGTCAGAAAATCGCGCACAGGGATCCGTTGGCTGGCGGTGTCGCAGCGGGCGTCATGCCCTTATGAGTACGGTCAGGCAACAATCGGGCAGGAACGTGGCCTTGGTCCGATATGCCCTGATTTGCCTACCCAATTCTGAATACAGCACTGCCCTCGCGCATTCCTGCGTCAAGCCGGAAAGAACACCTTGCCGGGATTCATGATGTTATCCGGGTCAATGGCCTGCTTGATGGCGCGCATCATCATGAGTGCTGGCGTGCCGAGTTCTGCTTCGAGATAGCCGATCTTGCCCTGTCCCACGCCATGCTCGCCCGTGCAGGTGCCGTCCATGGCAATCGCCCGCTTTGACAGGCGGGACAGAAATCCCTTAGCCCGCGCCACCTCATCTTCATCATCCATCATCACCAGCGGCTGGACATGGAAATTGCCGTCGCCAACATGGCCGACGATGGGGCCAATCAGGCCACTGTCATCAAGATCCTGCTTGGTTTCCGCGACACAATCGGCAAGGCGCGAAATCGGCACACAGACATCGGTGGCAATGCCTTTGGCACCGGGCCGGATACCCATGGTCGCCCAATACACATCATGCCGTGCCTGCCAGAGCTTCGTACGGTCCTCAGCCTTGTGCGCCCATTGAAATTCGCCGCCGTTGCATTCCTTGGCGATGGCGGCAAAGCGCTCAACCTGTTCGGCCAGGCTTTTCTCCGTGCCGTGAAATTCCACCAGAAGCAGTGGCGTTTCCGGCAAGGTGAGCTTGGAATAGGCGTTGCACGCCTTCACCTGCAACTCGTCGAGCAGCTCGATGCGAGCCATCGGCAGGCCGGTCTGCATCGCATAAATTGTGGCATCACAGGCATCGCGGATGGTGGGAAACGAACAGACCGCCGCTGAAATCGCTTCGGGAATGCCATGCAGCTTCACGGTGATTTCGGTGATCAGGCCCAGCGTGCCTTCCGCTCCGACGAAAAGCCTGGTCAGATCATACCCGGCGGAGGACTTGCGGGCGCGGCGGGCTGTTGTCACCACCTCGCCGTTCGGCAGCACGGCCTTCAAATTCAGCACATTGTCTTTCATCGTGCCGTAACGGACCGCATTGGTGCCGGAGGCGCGCGTCGATGTCATGCCGCCGATGGAGGCATCGGCACCCGGATCAATCGGGAACATCAGGCCCTGATCGCGCAGATGCTCGTTGAGCTGCTTGCGTGTCACACCAGGCTCGACGGTCGCTGTCAGGTCTTCCGGGTGGACGGCGATAATGGCCTTCATCATCGACACATCAACGGTGATGCCGCCAAGCGGCGCATTGATATGCCCTTCCAGCGAGGTGCCCGTGCCGTAGGGGATGACAGGCACGCGGTGCGCCTTGGCGATCATCATCACGGTTACGACATCATCCGTGGTCAGAGGAAACACCACGGCGTCAGGGGCCTGGTTGGGAATCCAGGTGAGATGGTTGGCATGCTGCTCACGCACGGCCTGGCTGGTGATGCAGCGATTGCCGAATGCGGCCTGCAATGCGCCAATGGCAGCGGCAACAGCAGACGGGGCGGGGCGTTTCAACGACGCAGGTGGGGCAAAATGTTCGGCCATGGTGATTTTTGTCAGATTCAGCTTGTGATTTCGGTAATGTTTCGTAGCATTTGCATACCAAAGATTATTTGGCCGCTGCGGCAGGGTTGAGTTTGGCCTTTCCTGTCATCAGGCGCAATGTTTCCGGGAGATGGGCCGCATGCAGCGGCAGGGAAGCAGCTGGGGTGCATGTGAGTACAAGCGATCATCAGATCTTGTTTTTTGCGCCCTTCGTGTCCTCCACGATGCGCGTCGAGAATGCGTGGATCGATTACAATGGCCACCTCAACATGGCCTATTATCACGTGCTGTTTGACCGGGCGCTGGATGAATTGTTTGCCCAGCTCGGGTTGGGGCCTGACTATCTGCGCAGCCGCAACGCTTCGACTTTCGCGGCCGAATGCCATATCCGCTATGTGCGTGAACTCAATCAGGGCGACCCTGTGCGGGTGACGATGCAGCTGGTTGATTTTGACGACAAGCGCATGCACCTGTTTCAAACGCTGCGGCACGCGACGGAGGGCTGGATTTCCGCCACCAGTGAACATCTCTCGCTGCATGTGGACATGAGCACCCGCAAGGTGGCGCCATTGCCGGAGGATATACTCGGCAATCTGGCGGTGATGAAGGCGCTGCATGGGCGGCTGCCACGGCCGGATGATCTTGGCCGCATCATCAGCTTCCGCAAACATGCCAGTGGCGGACTGTCCGCGCCAGCCGGCAAAATGCTGAATTGAACCGGCAAAGGTAGCGGCGCAGGCCGCAACGCCTTATGTAAACGGTTCCGGTGGCGAGAATCGCCCTTTCAGTAACCCCGCATGTCTGATCCATTGGCCGCCTTTGACGATGATGATTTGCCGCCCGGCTGGGGGCCGGCAGAGCGTCCGGCTGGCCAGCCGGCGCCACAGAATCAGGGCCATGACGCCCAAGCGTCTCGCGATGGCGGCCGATCTTCCTCTGTTCCTCGTCGCGCAGACGGAGAGTCTTCCTCTGTGCCTCGCGCCGGCGGGGAGTCACCTTTTGTGCCTCGCGCCGGCGGGCTGGCCTCGCGCGCCAGAGCGGCAGCTGCGCAAACGCGCATGGGCTATCTTGACGGGCTGAACCCCGAGCAGCGGCAGGCTGTTGAAGCGACCGATGGGCCGGTGCTGGTGCTGGCGGGTGCCGGGACCGGCAAGACGCGCGTTCTGACGACGCGCATCGCTCATATCATCGCGATGCAAAAAGCCCGGCCCAATGAAATTCTCGCCGTGACCTTCACCAACAAGGCGGCGCGGGAGATGAAGCACCGCGTGGCCGCACTGGTTGGTGATGTTGCGGAGGGTATGCCGTGGCTTGGCACCTTCCATGCCATTGGCACGAAAATTCTACGCCGCCATGCGGAGCTTGCCGGGCTGAAAAGTGATTTCACCATTCTTGATATGGATGACCAGATCCGCCTGATGAAGCAGGTGATCGCGGCGGAAAATCTGGATGAAAAGCGCTGGCCTGGCCGTGCGCTGGCGAGCTGGATCGATGGCTGGAAAAATCGGGGCCTTGCGCCCGATCAGGTGCCGCCGGGTGAAGCGTTTGCATTTGCCAATGGCAAGGGTGGTGACCTTTATGCGAAATATCAGGCGCGGCTGAAAACGCTGAATGCCTGCGACTTTGGCGATCTGCTGCTGCATGTGATCAAGATATTCCGCGAGCATCATGACGTGCTCGCGCACTATCAGCGGCGGTTTCGCTATATGCTGGTGGACGAATATCAGGATACCAACACCGCACAATATCTGTGGCTGCGGCTTTTGGCGCAGGGGCGCGGGCCGCAAGAGCAGAATGTGTGCTGCGTGGGGGATGATGACCAGTCCATCTATGGATGGCGCGGGGCGGAGGTCGATAATATTCTTCGCTTCGACCATGATTTTCCCGGTGCGCTGGTGATCAGGCTTGAACGCAATTACCGCTCCACCGGGCATATTCTCAGCGTTGCCTCACATCTGATCGCACACAATGAGGGCCGCCTTGGCAAAACGCTGCATACGGATGATGTGCCGGGTGAAAAAGTCACGGTGACAGGCGCGTGGGATTCAGAAGAAGAAGCCCGCCTGATTTGCGAAGAAATCGAGGCGCTGCAGCAGATCAAGGGGCACCGTCTCAATGAAATTGCCATTCTCGTGCGCATATCCGCACAGATGCGCGAAATCGAAGAGCGGTTCATCACAACAGGCTTGCCCTACCGCGTCATCGGGGGCCCGCGCTTCTATGAGCGCATGGAAATTCGTGATGCGCTGGCGTATCTGCGCTGCGTGGCCAACCCCACGGATGATCTGGCGTTTGAGCGCATTGTGAACAAGCCCAAGCGCGGGCTTGGTGATGCGACAATCGAGCAGTTGCACCAATATTCGCGCCGCGGGCAGGTGCCCTTGATGCAGGCGGCCCATCTGTTGATTGAAACGGATGAGTTGAAGCCGAAGGTGCGCGCAACGTTGCGCGATCTGATGGCGAGTTTTGCGCGCTGGTCGCACATGCTGGAAGCCAATCATCCCCATCACGAGTTGGCACAAACGGTACTGGAAGAATCCGGTTATACCGACATGTGGCAAAAAGACCGTTCTGCGGATGCGGCGGGGCGGCTGGAAAACCTCAAGGAGCTTGTGCGCTCGATGGAGGAATTTCCTGACATGCGCGCTTTTCTTGAGCATGTGTCGCTGGTGATGGA
>JBOFCU010000048.1:0-1984 GCA_051646285.1 Beijerinckiaceae bacterium | reverse complement strand
GACATTGAGGCTGAGCTTTCGCTGTCGCTGGAATCCCTCGTCTCCGGCGGCCATACCCGCGTGACTCTGCCGAACGGCAAGATGGTCGAGGTCGCGATTCCTGCACAGGCTGGAGATGGCAAGACGATCCGCCTCAAGGGGCAGGGCCACCCCTCGATGATGGGTGGCCCGGCGGGCGATCTTTTGCTGACGATCCGGTTGCAGAAGCATCCGCGTTTTACGGTCGATGGCACGGATTTGCGGGCGCGGCAGGATGTGCCTTTGCCCGCCGCCGTGCTGGGTGGGCCGGTGCGCATTGACACGCTCGAGGGCGCTGTCGAACTGACCATTCCGCCGATGACATCGGGCGGGCGCACGTTTCGCCTGCGGGGCAAGGGCTTGCCGAAGACGGATGGGCGCGGCGATCTCTATGTCAGCATCGATATCCAGCTGCCGGCGGATGATGATGGCGAACTCGCCGCGCTGATGCGGCGGATGAAGGCGCAGGCGTGAGAAGACGATCGTCAGACTGCGTCGTGATTTGACAAGAGGGTGATCTGTCGAGAGGTTCCAATGTTGAAATAACGTGGAATTTTATCTCATGCAGAATTTGTTCTCGCCATTGCGCTGTTCATTGACCGTTGCAGTCATGGTCATGACGGCAACGCCCGCGCTGGCCCAGCGCAATGCCAGAGCAAAACCCCCGGCAGAGCCACCGCTGGCGATGTGCGCATGTGGTGATTTTTCCGAACTTCAGCGGGAATTGGCGCAAGCAATAGCGCTCAAGGAAAAATTCGAAGCAAAAGCGCGCGCGCTGCGCGAACAGTATGGTGATCAGCCCCACGCGGAAAAATTGGTGGCGGCGCGGCGTGATTATGAGGCCTTTATGGCGGAACAGGCTGCCGGGCAATCATCAGAAAAGTTCACGCCGCTAGGCCAAATTCTGATGGCTGCCTACGTAAAAGACAATCGCAACAGTGCCGACAATCTCAAGGGCATTCCTGCGGCGGTCAAATCCACTGCGGATGGTGCAACCGAACCCGATCTGGCGTTGCGCAAACGTATTGAGGAGAAATTCCGCAAAGCCGGGAAAGATTTGTGTGGCCGCGCCGGTGACGCGGCTGCACCATCAACGCCCGAAAATAAAGCGGTCTGCGGCGGCATCAAAGCCGGTGCATCGGCTCATGAGAATTTTCAAGCCGCAAACTGCCGGCGTACTGGTTATTATGCCTATGCAGATCGCCCTCCGGCGCAGGCCGCCGATGATGAGGCGAAGGCCTATCAGGCAAAAATCGACGCGTTGAAGGCGGAGATGGAGCGCGTCGCCAAAGGCCGGAGCGTAAAAGCCGAAAATCAGCCCGCATCAGACGATCCGCACCGATTGCTGAATTTGAAAATCAGCTGCACGCCGGCGCTTGCAGTATCAGGCCAGATCGATGATCTAAAACTGGCGGACGAGGTTTGTGATGCCACCGTGCCGTTCACGATCAAGACGACGCCGAACGCCAATTTGCGGTTGACGCCGGTCGACGCAAAATCTGGAACATACGCCTATCGTGGCAATATCGCCGGTGCGACATTTTTTGGGTCAGGCAGTTACACGTTCAACCTTGGCGGTGATGGCGGGACATTGACGTTGGATGGTGCGGGCCGCTGGCATGCGCAAACGCCGATGGGCACCTTTTCCAAGGGCGGACCGGAAACGCTGAAGGTGCAGATGTTGCCGAAGGGGTGCAGCTGATGCGCGCGGCGCTCAGCGCAGCGCCAGCGCCAGAAAAATCATGCCTGCCAGTGCAATGCCGAGGGCAAAGCCGGCGATGAAGCCGAACAGGGTGCGCCGCCATTGCGCCATGCGCGCGGCGTTACCGCCATCGATGCGCATGAGGTTGAGGCGCAAAGGCGCAGGCTCTGCCGCCACCGGGTCGAGCTGCGCCCGCAGGGCATCATCCTGAAGCCGCCAGGCCGCCAGCCGCAGGCTGGCCGCATCGTCCGCATGGGCCTGTGC
>JBOFCU010000038.1:0-9795 GCA_051646285.1 Beijerinckiaceae bacterium | reverse complement strand
GGAAATTGATGGCCATGATGTGCGTGATTTCACGCTCGCCAGCCTGCGCGCGCAAATTGCGGTTGTCAGTCAAGACGTGATCTTGTTCGACGACACCATCGCCAACAATATTGCGCTGGGAAAATCCGGCGCGACGCGGTCACAAATCGAATCGGCTGCGAAAGCATCAGCCGCGCATGATTTCATCATGCGCCTGCCGGATGGATATGACACGCTTGTCGGACCGCGCGGCGGCGCGTTATCCGGCGGGGAACGCCAGCGCATCGTGCTGGCCCGCGCCTTTGTCCGCGATGCCAAAATTCTTTTGCTTGATGAGCCCACAAGTGCGCTTGATGCCGAGTCCGAGCAGCAGGTGCAGGCCGCGTTGCAGACGCTGATGGAAGGGCGCACCACGCTGGTGATCGCGCACCGTCTGGCAACGGTACGCGAGGCCGATAAAATCGTCGTCATGGAAGAGGGTGCGCTGGTTGAAGAGGGCGTGCATGATGAACTGATGGCGCGCGATGGCGCCTATGCGCGCCTGTACCGGCTGCAATTTGAATCGTAGGCGTTATATTAATTGTGAATGTGAAATATTCCGGCGCGGACCGGGTTATTCCCGGTGCAACAGGCGGTCGGTGATAAAACTCGACCAGGCGTGCGGCCTGAATGTCTGTTTTAATTTTTCTGGGTCATAATGGCTGCGCACCCAATCGCGGAATGCGATGCCCTTTGCCTCACCCTCATCGCGGTAGGTCGCAAAAAAATGATCGAGAATGCCGGTGGGGGCGAAATGAAAATGTCCGTAGCGGATGGAGAGCTGCTTCAGCGCCTCATCAGCCGGTTTCCCCTCGCGCATGATCATGTAAAGGGCGGCCACGAAACCGGCGCGGTCGGCACCGGATTTACAATGAATCAAAACCGGCGTCTGCAGCCCGCCGAAAAAATCATCCATCGCCAGAATGGTGTCACGGTCGGGCGCGCCGCGCGAGGTGACGATGTATTCCGCCAGCACGAGGCCATGGCGCGCGCAGGCCTCGACCTCCAGCGGCCATGAGCCGTGACGGCGGCCGCCGCGCAGGGACACGACCGTTTTCAGGCCCTGCCGCGCCAGACGGCCAAGCTGCTGCGGCGTCGGCTGAGCCGAGCGCCACAGGGCCGGCGTGACCTTGTGAAAATTCAGATAGACCATGCGCACGAAGGCGTGATCGACAAAGAAGGAATTGGCCCAGGCCCGCCAGCGCTCAGCGGGTGTCAGCCTCACCACCTCATCCCAGCGGGAAGGCTGGCGCCACAAGTCGCCAACAGCCTTGATCGGGGGCAGGGAGGGGTCTTCAGCCACGTCAGCACAATCCAGAGGTCAAGGCGGGCCAGCGGTCATACGGGCCAAAGGTCAAAGGGGGCAAGGTGGTGACGGGCGGGGTAAGGCACAAGAGCCGGGTGCAGTGCTCAGCCGTGCCGCACGCCAGCGCGGCTGCTTTTGCCGGACTGCGGCTGATATTGCAACCGCCCCGGCTTTTTGTGTTATGGGCGGGCCATGACTGCACGGTTGCCCATCTCTGCCTTTTTCATCGCCTTTAATGAGGCTGACCGGCTGCCGCAGGCGCTCAAGCCGGTCCTTGCCCTGTGCGAGGAGGTCATCGTCGTCGATTCCGGCTCCACCGACGGCACACCGCAACTGGCGGCGGCGATGGGTGCTCAGGTTTTCACCAATGCGCCCTTTCCCGGCTATGGCGGGCAGAAGCGCTTTGGCGAGGACCGGTGCAGCCATGTCTGGCTTCTCAATCTTGACGCTGATGAAGAACTCTCCCCGCAGGCTGTGGCGGATATTCGCGCGCTGTTTGCGGCTGGCCCGCCGGCCTGTGACGGGGTGCGGATGCCGATCACGGAAATGTTCCCCGGTGAGGTCAGGCCGCGCCGCTTCGCCTATGCGGTCAGGAAAATCCGGCTCTACCGCCGCGACCGGGGGCGGTTTGATGCAAGCCCGGTGTTTGATGATGTGCGCATGCCCGACGGCGCGGTGATCGCGGCCATACCGGGCGTGGTGATGCACCGCTCCATCCGTTCGCTGGGCGACCAGTTGCGCAAGCTCGATGCCTACACCGACAAACAGGTGGCGGATATGGTGGCGCGCGGGCGGCGATTGCCACGCTGGCGGCTGTTCGTGGAATTTCCGGTATCGTTCCTGAATGCCTATCTGATCCGCCGCCACGCGCTGCGCGGGGTCTATGGATTTTTGACCGCCATGAATTATGCGTGGTTCCGTTACATGCGGGCGGCGAAATTCGTGGAACAGGATTTATTGAAGAAAAAATCCGATGGCTGAGCGGGATAACCCGGTGGAATTCGTTGCCGATGCGGCGCTGGATTATCACCGCTACCGCACATCACTGCCTGCCGGGACGCAGCTTCAGTTCGATGACTCCTACCGCCGTGCTCATCTGCCGCTGATTGCGCCGGATCATCCGCAGGTGATCGCAGAAGATGCAACGCGCGGTTATGCCATGGGTGTGCATCGCATGATTTATTCTGCCGTGCTGCCGGTGCCGGCGGATGCGCTGGAGACGTCACCGCATTTCCGCGCGCTGGCCGCGGCCCTGCGGGCTGCGCCTTTTGCTGCAAAAATTGCGTGGGATATTGTCACGGCGCGGCGCGAAAAATTGCACGCCACGGTTTGCGGCACGCTGTCCGTTGATTCACCGCCGGTGATTTCTGATGGTGTGCGTGATGCGCTGCGCGCGCATGGCCCTTTCACGGTGGAGTTGCGCGGGCTGTTTTCCGGCAATGTCAATCTGGGCCGCCTGTATTTTCAATTATACCCGCAGGCCCGCAATGGCATCAACGTCATTCACGGCGTGCAGCAGGCCCTGGGCCGCACGCCAACACACCTTTATCTCGTTGGCATGTATAATTTCAATGATGAGCTGACAGTGGCAGAAACGGCGGCCTTGCAGGCCCTTCTGGCGCAATGGCAGGATCAGCCCCTGCTGCGCTATGTCTGCGATGAGATATGGATTCTCGGCAGCCGCGATGATCTGGTGCTCGACAGTGACATTGCAGAGCTTATCTGTCTGCGTTGACATGAATTGCATGGACTAACTGATGGCGGGCATCAGCCCGGCATCGTCATGCGTTCACACCAATCATATCCGGGCGCTCTCTGTGGAGAACGCCCGGCATTTGTTTTATCCCAATGCTTTCTGGAATTCCTTCAGCACGGCATCGCCCATATCCCTGGTGCTGACCGCGTTCTGGCCAGGTGCAGCAATATCCTTGGTGCGCGCGCCCGAGGCGAGCACATTGGCGATGGCTTTTTCCAGCGCATCGGCGGTGTCGCCCAGACCCAGCGAATAGCGCAGGGCCATGGCGAGCGAACCGATCATCGCGATCGGGTTGGCAAGACCCTTGCCGGCAATATCCGGGGCCGAGCCATGCACGGGCTCATACAAGGCCTTGCGCTTGCCGGTGGCCGCGTCTTCCGCGCCGAGTGACGCTGATGGCAGCATGCCGAGTGAGCCGGTGAGCATCGCCGCCACATCGGAGAGAATATCGCCGAACAGATTGTCGGTGACCAGCACGTCATATTGCTTGGGATTGCGCACCAGCTGCATGGCGCAATTGTCGGCCAGCACATGCTCAAGCTGCACATCCGCATACTCATTTTTATGGACGCGGCTGACAACCTCATTCCACAGCACGCCCGATTTCATGACATTGCGCTTTTCGGCTGAGGCGACGCGGTTGCCTCGCTTTTTTGCCAGCTCGAAGGCGACGCGGGCGATGCGTTCAATTTCATGGGTGGTGTAGACCTGCGTATCGACAGCGCGCTTCTCGCCATTTTCCAGCGTGACGATTTCCTTCGGCTCGCCGAAATAAACGCCGCCGGTGAGTTCGCGCACGATGACGATGTCGAGGCCCTCAACCAGCTCGCGCTTGAGCGAGGAGGCATCAGCCAATGCCGGATAGCAGATGGCCGGGCGCAGATTGGCGAACAGGCCGAGATCCTTGCGCAGGCGCAACAGGCCCGCCTCGGGGCGGTGCTCATAGGCCACCTTGTCCCATTTCGGCCCGCCGACGGCACCAAACAGCACGGCATCCGCCTTCTGCGCGGTTGCCATCGCCGCATCGGTGATCGCAGCCTTGTGGGCGTCATAAGCCGAGCCGCCGACAAGATCGGTTTGTGTCTCGAATTTCGCCACGCCCTGCTGGCGCAGGAAATCGACGATGCGGGAGACTTCGCCCATCACCTCGGGGCCAATGCCGTCGCCGGGCAGGAGAAGAAGATTGAAGGACGCCATGGTTGCCTCGCAGCTCGTGTTCATCACTGACAGTCTGGCGGCGTGCTAGCGGGTTGCTGCGCCAGCGGCAAGGGTTAGGGTTCGATCTCCTGTATGACAGCTGAGGGATGATTGTGATGAGCTTGAAACGGATCGGTGCTGGTCACCGCATGAGCGATGCGGTGGTCCACGGCGGCAAGGTCTATCTCTCCGGCTATATTGCGGAGAAGACGGCGGGACAGTCCGTCAAGGCCCAGACGGCCGATATTCTGGCGCAGATTGACGAGACGCTGGCGCAGGCCGGTTCCGACAAGACCAAAATCCTCAAGGCCAATATCTGGCTGGCCAACATCGCCACATGGGCGGAGATGAACGAGGCCTGGGATGCCTGGGTGGTGCCAGGCCAGGCCCCGGCGCGCGCCACGGTGGAGGCGCGGCTCGCCAGCCCCGGCATTGACGTGGAGATTATGGTCGAGGCCGTGATCTGAGCCGGTCGCGGTTATGGCTGCTGGCCCTTTACGGCTGGGAGGCGCACGCCTATCTCTGGATGAACTCACGGGGTGCCGTGCGGCCAAGCATGGCCGCATTGCTGAGAGGCGGATGGTCCGTCAACCCGAAGAACCTGATCCGGTTTATACCGGCGGAGGGATGGGACATGATCTCCAGACGGATTTTTTCCACGCGCATGGTTGGCGCCATTGCCGGGGCGGCCTTGGCCAGTGGCACCTTGGCGCTGAGCGCCGTTGCAGTCAGCGGGTTTGCCGCGCAGGCACAGGACAAGCCGGTGCTCACGGTTTACACCTATGCCTCATTCACTGGAAAATACGGCCCCGGCGCAAAGGTCAAGGACGCCTTTGAAAAAGAGTGCGGTTGTGAGGTGCGCTACGTGTCGGCTGATGATGCCGGCTCGCTGCTTGGCCGCATCAAGCTGGAAGGTGACACCAGCCCGGCGGATATTGTGCTCGGCCTCGACATGAATTTACTGGCCGATGCCAAGGCGACGGGATTTTTTGCAGCCCATGGGCAATCCCTCACGGGCCTGACAACGCCGGTGGCATGGAGCGATGAATCCTTCCTGCCTTTCGACTGGGGCCATCTGGCTTTCGTGTATGATTCCAGCAAGCTGAAAAATCCGCCGCAGTCCCTGAAAGATCTGGTTGAAAATTCGACGGTGAAAATTGTGCTGCAAGATCCGCGCACCTCGGCACCGGGCCTCGGCTTCATGCTGTGGATGCAACAGGTCTATGGCGGCAAGGCGGGTGAGGCGTGGGCCAAACTGAAACCGCGTGTTGTGACCTTCACCAAGGGCTGGTCAGAGGCCTATGGATTATTTCTGAAAGGCGAGGCGGATATGGTCATGTCCTACACCACGTCACCCGCCTATCACGTCGGCGTCGAAAAAAAGACACAGTATCAGGCTGCCGCTTTTGCCGAAGGGCACTATGCCCATATCGAAACGGTGGCGATGATGAAGGGTGCCAAAAATCCCGAGCTGGCACGGCGGTTCCTGAATTTTGTCATTTCCGATGGGTTTCAGGGTTTGATGCCCGAAGGCAACTGGATGATGCCGGCCAAGACAGCGGCGGCCGGGCTGCCCGCGTCTTTTGCCGATGTGATCAAGCCGGCCAAGACATTGATGATGAATCCTGACGAGGTGCGCAGCAAGCGCCGCGATTATCTCGACGCCTGGTTGAACGCCGCAGCGAAATGAATCGCGCAGCCAGTGCTGGCATGGGCCGCATTGCATGGGGCCGGGTGCATCCGGGAACAGTGATGGTCGCCCTGCTGGCGGCCATTTTTATTCTGGCGCTGCTGGCGCTGACCACAGTCAATCACAGCAGCGGCGTTGATTTTCTGTTCAGTGCCTATGTGCAGCGCCTGATGATCAGCGGGCTAACGCAGGCTTTTTTGTCGACGCTCCTGTCACTGCTCTTTGGCGTGTGTCTCGCGCTGGCACTGGTGCGGATGACGCAGCCCTTGCTCCGCCGCATGGCGATGACCGGGCTGGCGACCATGACGGCACTGCCCAGCATTGTTCTGATTTTTGCGGTGGTTGCGGTGTATGGCCGCAGCGGCTGGTTTGCCGCTTTGCTCTCACCATTGGGTCTATGGCCGGATGGCTCCATCTATGGATTGCACGGTATTCTTCTGGCGCATGTGGCATTGAACGGGCCCATGGCCGCGCGGCTTTTTCTGCATGCGCTGCATCATAATCCGGCGGAGCAGATGCGTCTGGCCGCCATGCTGAATTTCTCGCCGGTGCAGGTGTTTATGGTGTGTGACTGGCCCGCGCTGAAGCGGGCGCTGCCGGGTGTTTCGGCGTTGATATTTTTATTGTGTTTCACCAGCTTTGCAGTGGTCTTGGCGCTTGGCGGAGGTCCGCGCAATGCCACGCTTGAAGTGGCGATTTATGAAGCGTTGCGGGTGGAGGCGGATTTTTCACGTGCCGCATGGCTTGCCCTTCTGCAAATTGTCATCAGCGCTATCATTGTTTTTCTGGCTGGTTTCTCGATTGTGCCGCCGGCGTCCTCGTCAGGTGATGGCCGCAGTGTTGCGCGCGCAGACCGGCATCACAATTTTCTGAAATTTATCGACGGATTTGTTCTGATTGCGGCCGCCGTTTTCATTGTCCCGCTGCTGCTGGCAGCGCTTAGTGGCGTGCGCCTGCTCGCGCATCTGATGGACAGGGATATTCTGGCAGCGGTGTGGACCAGTGCGGCCATTGCGCTGCCCGCTTCCTTGCTGAGTACCGCCATCGCCCTCAGCATCGCGTTCGCCGCCCGCCATGCCAGGTTTCGACTGCGGCGCAAGGGTTTTGCACTGTTTCATGCCGCCGTGCCAATGGCGGCGCTGGCCATTCCGCCCTTTGCGCTGGCGGCCGGGCTGTATGTGCTGCTGCGCCGTTATATTGATCCTGCTTTGCTTGGCTGGGTCGTTGTGCCGCTGATCAATGGTTTGTCCGCGCTGCCTTTTGTCTATCGCCTGCTGGAAACACCGCTGATGGTGAGCGAGGAAAACCATGGCCGGGTGGCCGCGCATGTGAATCTTGCCGGATTTTCGCGCTTCCGGCTGATTGATTTTCCTGCGGTGAAGCGGCCCCTGCTGGCGGCGCTGGCGCTGGCCTTTGCCCTGTCGCTGGGTGATTTCGGCGTGGCTGCTCTGTTTGGCGGTGCGGAATTCCGCACATTGCCGCTGCTGCTGCATGAGCGGCTTGGCAGTTACCGGCTTGAGGAGGCGGGCGCGATTGCCAGCCTTCTGGTGCTGATTGTCTTTGGCCTCAGTGGTGTGGCAGAAAAATTATCCCATGCTGCACATCGCTGATTGTGTTCTGACGTATCCGGATTTTCGCGCACATTATTCGCTGGATGTGGCGCGCGGTGCCCTGTGTGCCGTGGTTGGCCCATCGGGCGGCGGCAAAACCACGCTGCTCAATGCCATTGCCGGATTTGAAACGCCCGACTCCGGGGTGATGCAATGTGACGGCGCGGATTTATTGCCCTTGCGGCCGGGGCAGCGGCCATTGGCGATGGTGTTTCAGGAGCATAATTTATTTCCCCATCTCAGCGCATTTGAAAATGTGGCGCTGGGCATCCGGCCATCCCTGCATCTGTCTGATGCGGAAATACAACGCGTCCGGGCAGCCCTTGATGCGGTGGAGCTTGAGAGTTTTGAAACGCGTCTGCCGGGTGCCTTGTCGGGCGGGCAGCGCAGCCGTGTGGCGCTGGCGCGCGCGCTGGCCTCGCACAAACCGCTCCTGCTGCTGGATGAGCCGTTCGGTGCGCTTGATCCCGGATTGCGCCGGAGCATGATCAGGCTGGTCGATGATCTGCGCCGGAAGAACACTCTCACCGCACTGATGACCATTCATACGCCGGATGACATTCTCGACGTGGCGGACCAGTGCGCTTTTATTGCTGATGGGGCGGTGATTGCGGCGGGTGCCCCGCGCAGCGTTTTGATGCGCGGGCGAGATCCGCGCATTGATGCGTTTGTCGGCTGATGTGCGTTCGCTGAATGCCTGCGCCGGATCACTGCCCGCCCATTTACCGCCCGCCCAGCGCGCGCAGAATTTTTGCGCCGGGGCGGCCTGTGCGGGGCATGCCGGCGCGGGCCTCTTCGGCGGAAATGGCCGCGCGGGTTTTCGAGCCGACAGCGCCATCGGGCTCACCGACATCATGGCCGCGCGCGATCAGCAGGCGCTGCAAGGCGCGGCGCTGCTCGCGTGACAGGGGCGGATCATCGGTTGGCCAGTCCGCCTGGATGCCGGGCTTGCCCTTCAGCCGGTCCGACAGCAGAGAAATTGCGAGCGCGTAGGAATCTGCGCCATTGTAGGAATAGGCGGCATCGTAATTCTTGAAGACGAGAAAGGCCGGGCCATTGCGGCCCGCCGGCATGAGCAGGCCGGCATTGCCGCTGCCATGAAGCTGGCCGCCATTGACGGGGCGGATGCCGCGGGCCGCCCAGCTCGACAGGGGCTGCTTGGCCGTGCGCCCGGACGGGCCGGCATAGCCTGATGGCACCTCGACCTCATAGCCCCAGGTTGCGCCGGTGACATAGCCGGCGCGGCGCATGAAGTTGGCGGTGGAATGCATCGCGTCGGGAATGGAATCGACGAGATCACGCCGGCCATCGCCATCGCCATCAACTGCGATGGAGAGATAGGTGGTGGGAATAAACTGGGTGTGGCCAAAAGCCCCGGCCCAGGAGCCGACAAGACGCTCAGGGGCGAGATCGCCGCGCTGGATGATTTTCAGCGTCGCCATCAACTGCTCGGAAAAGAAGGCGTTGCGGCGTGGCGCAAGGCATGCGCCGGTGGAGAGGGCCTGCACCAGCGGAAACTTGCCGCCGGATTTGCCGAAATCAGACTCAACGCCCCAAACGGCGGCGATGGTGTGGCGGTCCACGCCATAGCGCGCTTCGGCGGAGGCCAGCGCCGAGGCGTGGCGCTGCATCATGCGGCGGCCCTCGGCCACCTTTTCCTCATCCACCAGGGTGCCGAGATAATCCCAGATCGGTGTCTTGAATTCGGGCTGGTTCTGCATCAGCTCGATCACCTTCATGTCGGGCTGCACGCCGGCCATGGCGCGGTCAAAGGTCGCGCCGGAAATGCCGGCGCCAGCTGCGCGGCTGCGCAGGCCTGACAGGCAGGAGGCAAAATCGGCCTGTGCGGGCGCAGCAGCGGCAAGGCTGGCGCTGGCCAGAAGAAGCGTTGTAACGAGATGGCGCATGAAAGCCTCCGGCGCGGATGGCGCGAAACGGTCCCTCGCCATCTGGGGCGGGTATGGTTAACAAGTGGTAATCGCCGCCCTGTTTGGCGAAGGTGAGGCGGGTTTTCGGAGAATGCAATGGCGCCGTGGGTGATGCTGCTGGCCGGGTTTGTGCTGCTCGGCTTTTTTGCCTTTGGCGGCTATGTGCTGGCGCAGGGGCGCGATGACACAAGCCGCCGCGCCCATATGGCCAGCGCGGTGCGGGTGTTCGCCACCTTCTGGCTGGTGTTTCCGCTCGGCAATGTCTGGGTGCGGTGGTGGGACGGGCAGCC
>JBOFCU010000344.1:0-1804 GCA_051646285.1 Beijerinckiaceae bacterium | reverse complement strand
GAATGAGCACGAATATCTTGCCGAGAACCGCGCCGGCATAGGGTTCGAGAATCTTGTTGGCGATGCCGATGGAAAAGGCGCCGACCAGTGTGCCCCACAAATTGCCAACACCGCCGAACACCACGACCATGAAGGAATCGATGATATAGCTCTGCCCGAGGTTGGGGCTGACATTGTCGATCTGCGACAGCGCCACCCCGGCAATGCCGGCGATGCCGGAGCCGAGGCCGAACGTCATCATGTCGACAAGGCGCGTGCGAATGCCCATGGCGCTTGCCATCCGCCGGTTCTGCGTCACCGCGCGCATGAACAGACCGGAATAGGTACTCTTCATCACCAGCAGCAGCGCAGCAAAAACCACCAGAGTGAATACGACAATCCAGAGCCGGCCATAGGTTATCGGCACACCCCATACATCAAATGATCCGGCCATGTATGACGGCGCGGAAACCTCGCGGTTCGTCGGCCCGAACCAGGTGCGCACCGCCTGCTGGATAATGAGGCTCACGCCATAGGTGGCGAGCAGCGTTTCCAGCGGCCGGCCATAGAGAAAACGGATCACCGTGCGTTCGACCAACACGCCAATGCCGCCGGCAACGAGAAACGCAATCGGCAGCGCCACCGGCAGCGACCAGTCAAGCAGCGCCGGAAACCGCGCGCGGAAAATTTCCTGCACGACGAAGGTCACATAGGCGCCGATCATCACCATTTCGCCATGTGCCATATTGATGACGCCCATCACGCCGAAGCTGATGGCAAGGCCGATGGCCGCAAGCAGGAGCACAGAGCCGAGCGAGATGCCGAACCACACCGTTTGCGCCGTGGCGCGCAGCCGCTCCTTCTGTTCAATTGACGCGATGCCGCGTTCGATGACATCACGCTGCGGCTCCGTGGCGCGCGGCAGCGCCTGCCGCAGCACGGAGAGCGATTCCTTGCTGCCGGATTCACCGAGCATGGTGGCGGCGCGAATGCGGTCGGCATCCGATGATTGCGGCCGGTCGATCACGATGGCGGCGCGCGCCATTTCAAGGATCGCGCGCACCTGTGGCGTATTTTCCATCGCCAGCGCGCTTTCGACCAGCGGCAGCGATGCCGCATCGCGCGAGCGCAGCACGCTCTCTGCCGCCTGCCGGCGCCGCACCGGATCGCTCGACAGCAATGTGAGCGAGCCGATGCCATTTTGAACCACATTGCGCAATCGGTTGTTGAGCCGCACCGGGGATGAATCTGGCGGCTGAGCGACCGTCTGGCCGGTTCGCACATCGGTCACAGCACCATTGCGTGCTTGAATGAAAAGTCCCTTCGTGGCCGCAACAAAGAGCAAGCGGCGGTCTGCCAATGCCTCCAGCACATCCAGCGCCTTCGGGTCGCCGGAACTCATCAGCGCAGCGATTGATTTTTCGGTGTCGGAAAACTGGTCTGTCGTGAAACCGTCAAGCGCGTCCTCGAAGGCTGCGGATGCGCCAACGGGATGCAGCCCAACCAGCAGCCATGCCATCAGGCAAAGCGCAACCGTCCGCCAAAACTTGCGCATAAGAACCTATTGTCCGGAGATAAAATGGCAGCGCCCACAGAAGGGGCGCTGCGCTGTTGGGAGGTGTGGCGTGCGATCAGGCCGTGCCACCGCAGGTGTTCGTCCTGATATTGAAATTGCCGCACTTCTTATCGACCCAGTCACCGATCAGGTCACGCGAGCCCGGCAATTCCTTCGACCACGCATCGCCGGCGACAAGGCCCGGCGTCTTCCACACCGTGTCGAACTGGCCATCGGCGCGCACCTCGCCGATGAGCACCGGCTTGGTGA
>JBOFCU010000340.1:0-10221 GCA_051646285.1 Beijerinckiaceae bacterium | reverse complement strand
TTGTCCGGGCGGCCATAGACGAAGCCGGAGGAATATCCGTTGTCCGTGTCCCGCAGGAACGTGGTGGCGACATGGATGGGCGGCACGATGGCACGGGTTTTTGTATCGACATGGCCCATGGCCTGCGCCGCCAGCGTGCGCGGCGACCAGGACGTGCGGACGGACTTGTTGCTGCCGTGATTGGTGGTCATGAAACGGGCACTCTGAACAAGGCGGGAGACAGGGATTGTTGCTGAGGTTGTAGCTGACGCGCCTGGCGGATCAAAGGCTGAACACGCATACCGCATTGAAGCACACGCCGCCCCGCCCCTTGTGAAAAATGTGACAGCGAACAATGTGACGGCCAGCGATATGTGATGGCCAGCAGAGCCCACCGGACCCGAAATTCCAGATGAAAGAGAGATGCACCCGATGACCCATCTGCCCCACAGCGATTTGTCTGGCGACCTGTCCGGCACAGGTCCCGCACCGCAGATTCCGCGTCATGAGACACCCCATCATGGGTCAGCCCTGCTGCATCTCGGGCTTGCCGTGCTGCCCGTCGTTGCCGCTTCGGCGCTGGGGCAAATCGCCACCATGCCCAATTTGGCCCCGTGGTATGCTTCTCTTGTCAAACCGTCCTTCAATCCGCCGAACTGGATTTTCGGCCCGGTCTGGACCATTTTGTATGTGCTCATGGCCTATGCTTTTTACCGCATCCTGCGGGCACCCGAAGGGGCAGCGCGGCGCACAGCCATCACCGTATTTCTTGTGCAGCTTGCGCTCAACGCCGCATGGTCCTGGGCCTTTTTTGGATTCCGCAGCCCCTTGGGCGGCGTGATGGTCATTCTGCCGCTGCTGGCCAGTATTATTGTCACCATCCGCAGCTTTGCACCGGTGGACCGACCCGCCGCGCTGCTGCTGTATCCCTATGCGGCTTGGGTATCCTTCGCGACGCTGCTGACGATCAGCATCTGGTGGCTGAACGGATAATCAGCCTGTCACAATCAATGCCATGGCCGCGGCCGATAATGCCGCCAGCGTGGCCAAACCCAGCCGAACCGTGAAAGCGGCTGGCCCGGCCAGCATGCCATACAGCACACGCGCGGCCGCATTGACGGCCAGTGCAATAAAAATGGCCCGCGCGGCAACTTCCAGTGACAGGGAATTGCCAGCCAGCCGTGCCGCCGACAATGTCGCCACATCAACATCCAGCAAGCCAACCACAGCCGATGAAAGATAAATGCCGCTTTGACCATAGCGGCCCGTCAGCCAGACGCTGATGGCGGACACCGCTGCAAAGGCCAGCGCAAACAGCAGCAGCGGCTTCAATTCAAAAGGATTGCCGATCGTGCTGGTATTGTCAGCCGCCGCATTGCCATCACGCACCAGAAAAAATCCAGTCAATAAAAACACCACTGCGGCAGCAGCAATCGGCGCGGCCAGCAAAGGCAGCAGCGCAGGCGCAAGCAGCATCGCAACAATTGCCGTGCGCACAAGCGAGACGCCGCCGGCAAGCGCAGCGCCCCCGGCCAGCATACGGGCTGGCTCACCCGCTGCGGCCCGCCGCGCGAACGCGACCGTAACCGCAGTTGATGACACAACCGCCCCCGCCAGAGCACTGATCACAATGCCCTTTGATGCGCCCGCAATTTTGATCGCAGCATAACCGGCAAAAGATATCGTTGCGGTCAAAACCGTGAAAATCCAGATTTCACGCGGATTGATTCCACCCAGGACAGCCACCGGATTGTGCGGCAGCACAGGCAGAACAATCACCGTCATCGCCAGCAATAACAGCGCGGACCGCAATTCGGCCCATGTCAGCCGTTCCACCCAGCCATGCACATGCTCCCGGCTGGCGAGAATACCGGCCACCGCAACACCCGATCCTGCTGCAATTTGTGCATCGCCAACAATACAGATCGCACCCAGCACAAAAACAATCAGACCGGTCACCGTGCCGGTGATAGAAAAATCATGATCATGCTGCGCCTCATGCATCTTGAACCAGGCGAACACACCGGCAAATGTCATGAAGCCGAACCCAAACACGAGGCCGCTGTCCAGCACCTGCGTCAGGACGCCGATCAACGCACCGAGAAAAGCAATCAGCGTATAGGTCCGCACGCCCGCCGTGCGCTGTCCGGGCAGGGAATCCCGTTCGCGCCAGCCGCGCTCGACCCCGACCACAAGGCCGATGGCCAGCGCGATCACGAGCCGGACAATCAGATGGTCAGGAATAGCGGACATAGGAAAACAGTGAGCCGCAGACCGGCAGTGGTCAAGCCGCCAGCACGGCTCTGACCCGTTCGCGCAAATCGCTGAGCGGGAAAGGTTTCACCAAAACATCACGCACCAGCGCATCGAGATTGCGCGCCCGCTCGCGCTGGTCGGCAAAGCCGGTCATCAGCATGATTTTCAAGGCGGGAAAATCGCGCGCGGCGGCCAGCGCAAGCGCAATGCCATCCATCAGCGGCATTTTAATATCGGTCAGCAGCAGATCAAAGGCGCCGCCATTGTCAGTCAGCACGTCCATCGCCTCGGCCCCGTCAGCGGCAATGGAAATAACGTGCCCATCCATTTCCAGCGCGCGGCGCACAAATTCGCGCACCGCCTCTTCATCATCAACAACAAGAATTCTGGCCATCACCATTCGCTTCAGTTGCGCAGCGACAATTCGCCCTGATTGTCATCAACACCATGTTCGATAACACCGACGAATGGCAATTGCCGGTAGGCATGCGCCACATCCATGCCATAGCCGACAACAAACAAATCCGGGCATAGAAATCCGGTGTGATCCGCCGTCACACTGACCGCACGCTTGCCCGGCTTTTCCAGCAGCACACAGGTTTCCACCGTGCCAGCGCCACGCGCCATCAGCAGATCCTTGGCAAAGGCCAGCGTGCGCCCGGATTCCAGAATATCATCGACCAGCAGCACATCGCGCCCGCGCACATCGGAATCGACATCCTTCAGAATCGTCACCTGCCCGGAGGACACGGTGGCGCTGCGGTAGCTGGAGAGATGGGTGAATTCCACATGCGGCTCGAGCCCGACCCGGTGCAAGGCACGGATGAGATCGGCAGCGAACATGAAGCTGCCCTTGAGCACCGCAACCACGAGCAGATTTTTGGGATTTTTCGCCGCAATATCCCGCGCCATCGCATCAATGCGCGCGGCAATGGCTTTTTCGTCAAACAGAACGCGGATGGCATTGTGTGCCGTCATGCTGGCCTCAGAAGCGTCAGGATTTCTTCGGCGCGGCCTTGTCTCTCGAATCAGCCGGTGCCTGTCCGAACTGGACGGCCACACTACGCCCGTTTGACGGCGGTGATGCAAGCCGCGCCCGGAACGGGCTGCTCTCGCCGCCCTCCAGCGTGGATTTCAGCACATCCGCCGTCCAGCTATAGACCTCCGTGCCGCTGTCATCCCGCACGGAAATGCGGATCGGCGGAATGGCCGCGGTCTTGCTGCCCTGATTCTGCAATTCGCCCTCGACGATCAGCACGTCGGCCTTGTCGAGCTTGGCCAGTTCCGAGCGCACACTGGCAATTTTCACCGGGGTGGCTGACACGGGCAGGCCAATTGCGGCAAACATCCCCGCCGTCCATGGCAGCGCCCGCGCCACCGGCTCGCGCAGGCCAACAGCGCAAACCATCACGAGGCACGCCGAGAACACCGCATAGGGGGCTGCCGTCTTCAGCGCAGCCCCGCCGGGCCGGCGCAGCGGAAAGCTGGAGCTGTGCTTTTTGTTTTTGCCGGAGCCCTTGGGCCCCGCCCGGACCGAGCTGGCCGCGATATTCTCGATGGCGGCATCGCCATCTCGCGCGCTCTGGCCGTCCATGAGGGTTTGATCAGTCACACCGGCGCTTGACGGGCCCTGACTATCGTCACCGGCAGCAATGGTCGCTGCCGCTGGCCCATCCGCCATTTCCGCAAAGGCATCGTTCCACCCGGCAGCCTCATCTTCACTGAGCGCCTCGGCGGTCTGCGGCAGAAAATGGCCGCTGCCACCACGGTCATCGAACACAGGCAGGGTGGGGCTGGGCGGCGGGGCAAAACCATCATCTGCCTGCGTGAAGCCGGCTGCTGAGGAAGGGGGTACACTCTCTTGCGCGAAGAGACTTTCCGCCGCGTCCGGCTCCGCGCGCATGGCAAACCACACGGTTGCGCACTTTTTACAGCGAACAGTCCGCCCTTCCGGCCCAATTTTGCCGTCGTCGATCTGGTAAGAAGCCGCGCAAGTCGGGCAAACAAGAAGCATGGGGCGAATCGGTTGCAGAGCTGGGGCCGCCAGCGCATCGGTTTCACCATTGGGACCGCTTATGGTTAACGGACCGTTGAGAGGACAGGATACGCGGTGACAATCGTCAGTTTTGACAAGGTTGGATTACGCTACGGTGTCGCGCCCGAGACGCTGAGCGATGTGTCGTTTGCGATCGAGCCGCACTCCTTCCAGTTTCTCACTGGCCCGTCCGGCGCCGGCAAAACGACGCTGCTGCGCCTGATCCTGATGTCCCTGAAACCAACCCGTGGCGTTGTGCGCCTGTTCGGCGCGGATGTGTCACGCCTGTCGAGCGCGGCGGTGACCACCATGCGCCGGCGCATGGGCGTGGTGTTTCAGGATTTCCGCCTGCTCGACCATCTCACCACCTATGAGAATGTATCCCTGCCCCTGCGGGTCAAGGGGCTGGAGGAAGCCAGTTACCGTGCCGAGGTTGTCGAATTGTTGCGCTGGGTGGGTCTGGGTGAGCGGCTGCATCTGCTGCCGCCCGTGTTATCGGGCGGCGAAAAGCAGCGGGCCGCCATTGCCCGCGCCCTCATCACCCGCCCGGAATTGCTGCTGGCGGACGAACCGACCGGGAATGTTGATCCCTCCCTCGCACGCCGCCTGCTGCGCCTGTTCAGCGAACTCAACCGCAGCGGCACCGCCGTGGTGATTGCTACCCATGACCTGACCCTGATGGATCAGGTTGATGCAAGGCGTATGGTGCTGGGCGATGGCCGCCTGCATGTCTTCACGTGACCGAATGTCTTCTCCTGACCGGCTGGCACAAGGATTGAACCAGTTTCCATGACCGAAACGCCAAGAGCACCCGACAGGGGCCCGTCAGAAACGGGCTGGCTGGCGCTTGGGCGTAACACGGTTCTGGGGCGCGGGGCCGCCCTGGTGCCCGCCCGTTCCATCGCGGGCCGTGCGTTGATCACCGTGATCGCCATCATGACCTTTCTGGCCGCCATCGCGGCAGGCGGGGCGCAGATCGTCGCCGCCGCATCGAGCGAATGGAAATCCTCCATCGCCCGCGAGGCGACCATTCAGGTCCGCCCCCGCGCCGGGCGCGATCTGGAGGCGGATGTGCAGCGCGCCGCCGTGCTCGCCCGCGCCGCCCCCGGCATCAGCGAGGTCCAGATCGTCTCCAGGCAGGATTCCGAACGGCTGCTGGAGCCATGGCTTGGCAAGGGGCTGGATTTTGGCGAACTGCCCGTGCCGCGCATGATGATTGTGCGTCTGGTCAGCGGTGCTACGCCGGCACAGCTGACAGCCCTGTCGCAGTCCCTCACGGCCACCGTGCCGACCGCGACCCTGGATGACCACCGCCAATGGGTGCGCCGCCTCGCCACCATGGCCAACACCGTAGTCGGCGTCGGCATTGCCTTCGTGATTCTGGTGCTGATCGCGACCGGGCTGGCCGTGGTGTTCGCCACACGCGGCGCCGTGGCGGCCAACAAGGATATTGTCGAGGTGCTGCATTTCATCGGTGCCGATGATCAGTATATCGGCCGGGAATTTGGCCAGCATTTCCTGCGGCTGGGATTGCAGGGCGGGCTGAGCGGCGCGGCGGCTGCCATACTCGGGCTGTGGCTGTCTGGCTTTGTCAGTGGCCAGTTTCAGGCCACACCGGGCGGCGACCAGATCGACACGCTGTTTGGCGGCTTTGCCCTCGGGCCGATGGGTTTTTTCGTCATCATCATGATCGCGGCGCTGGTGGCGGCCTTGACGATGCTCGTGTCCTGGCTGACCGTCATGCGCCATCTGGCAAAATTGGGGTGACGCGATGATCCGCCGTCTCATCCGCTTTGCCGTCATTGCCGGGCTGGCCGTTATCATCGGCGGTTTTTTCGCCTTTACGGCCTATGTCGAGCGCCACAATGGCGAAACGCCTGCCCGCTCCGACGGAATTGTCGTGCTGACCGGCGGCACCGAGCGGATTGCCGATGGTGCCAGGCTGATGGCCGGCGGCTATGGCCGGCGGATGCTGATCAGCGGCGTCAATCCCAAAACCCAGGCCGAGGATCTGGCGAGGCTCTATGGGGATCTGCGTGATTTCAGCGTGTGCTGCGTCGATCTCGGCTATCAGGCCCTCAACACCCGCGGCAACGCCAATGAGGCTGCCCGCTGGGCCGAGAAGCATGATCTGAAATCCATCATCGTCGTGACCTCGGATTATCACATGCCGCGCACCATTGCCGAATTCCGCCGCGCCATGCCCGCCGTGCGCCTGTCGCCCCATGCCGTGATTCCCGATGCCCGCGCCGCTGCACGCTGGTGGCAGGATACCGGCACCGTGCGATTGCTCTTCACCGAATATCTGAAATATCTATTGGCAACGACGCGCATCATGCGTGACCGTGTCAGCGGCACCCGCACGGCTGCCGCCATTCCCGCAGGGCGCAGCATGACACTGCTCGCAAACGCAACCCAGACGCGCCCCGCAGGCGCGCCGCAAATGAAATAATCCGCCGATGCTGCTTGTCCGCTCCGCCATCTTCAATGTGATATTTTATCTCAATCTGCTGTTCTGGATGATCGTCGCCCTGCCGACGATTATTCTGCCGCGCCAGATATTCATGGGCGTGGCACGGATCTGGGCCCGGACCAGCATGGCGTGGATGCATCTGATCTGCGGCACCAGAAATGAATTTCGCCATCGCGGGAAAGTGCCGGTCACACCCTGCATTGTCGCCTCCAAACATCAGTCTTTCTGGGAAACCTTCGCACTGTTTCAGCTCTGCAAGGACCCGGTTTTTATTTACAAGCGCGAGTTGAACTGGATTCCCATGTTTGGCTGGTATTTGTGGAAATCCGACAGCATTCCGATTGACCGCACCTCCCGCGCCAAGGCGCTGGAACAGGCGATGGTGCGTGCCCGCGTGGAACTGGCGCGCGGCCGCCAGCTGATTATTTTTCCCGAAGGCACACGCCGCGCGCCGGGTGCCGAACCAGCCTACAAACATGGCGTGTCGTTTATTTATGATGCGCTGAAAGTGCCGGTGGTTCCTGTCGGCCTGAACTCCGGCCTGTTCTGGCCGCGCCGCGAATTCATTCGCCGCCCCGGCACCATTGTCGCCGAATGCATGGATGTGATTCCCGCCGGCCTGCCCCGCCATGTGATGTACAAGCGGATGCAGGATGCCATCGAGGAATCGTCAAACCGGCTGCTGGATGAGGGACTGGCTGAGCTGGGGCCGCTGGCCCCGGCGCTTGCGCCGCGCGGCGCCCCCGATACGTCCGACCAGCAACCCTGAGCCACGCCTCACGCCGCCGGGCTTCAGCCGCCTTGCCGGCCAGCCCGCTACCACTCACGCGCAGGCCACGCACGGGGAGAAGTGCAGGGCAAGCCCGGCGCCCGCCTTCAGACAGCAAGGCCGCTGGTGCGCGCGGCAGTATCAGCCGCCATCACAACAAACCGGTTGACGCAACTCGAAGTTCGTGTTTTGTTCACAGGAACATTACGCGAACGGAGGTTCCCATGCCCGCGCTTGCCACTCTCAAAGGTTCTGGTTCCCACGCTGCCCTGCCGCCGGCACAACTGTCGTTTGGGTATCCCGAAGGGCTGGATGAGCAGCCGCAGGGCCTCTACAGCGCCCTGAAAGTGATTGCTGACGAGCGTTTCTGCGCCTGGAAGGGTGTTTCGGGCCGCCGCTATGTCACATCCATCTACAGCTTCGCCGACTGCCCCGACTACGAGAATGTCGTGGCGCTGGCCGTGCGCCGTGACTGGGATGGTACGCGCACGATTGTAGACGCAGTTGATCTGGGCCCCTTCCCGCTGGTGGCGCTGGCCGGTGACGGGATGGAGCAGGCACGTCTGATGGGAGCCAACGAGGTGCATCTCCACCTGCTGGCCGACACGGCCAATGCCCGTCAGGCCGTGATTGCCGATTTGGTCTGAGCCTCGGCCCGCAAGGCCCGGGCCAGCCATGTCAGGGTCGCATCATGCACACCCATCTCTTCCAGATGGGATTGGGTGTTGAGGACATAATCTGGATTGGGGCCTGATTTGCCATGGGCGCCGATGACCGCAGCAAGCTGCGCTTCCCGCGACAACGCCCCCACATATTGTTTGTGGGTGCGGTCCACCACATAGGCGATGCCGGCAACAGTACGGCCATCGGTGAGGTGCAGGCGTTTGACCAGTTCGCGATAGACCATGGTCACCTGTTCTCGCGCACGCAGATTGGCGAGCACCGGCACGCGGTGCTCATCGGCGATGCGGAAGGCCATGCCGTGGCAGGCGCCGCCGCGATCCAGCCCCATCACCAGCCCGGGCCGCTCCGGTGTGCCGCGATGAATATGGGACCGGACACACAAGGACCGGTGGGACCCGTATAAAAGAGCGCCACACCGTTCGGCGAACGGGAAATCAGGCCGCCACATCAGCGAGCCATAGCCAAAAACCCAGAATTCTCGGCCCTGTAACGGGTCATCCATCATGTCACGCCCGGCATTGGTCCCGGATATGATGTCCGGCCATAACGCCTCCGCCGTCTGTGGCGACGCAGATGCGCTGGCAAAGCTAATGGCAAAATTCAGGCCAGCGGCAAATAAAAATCTGCCGCCAGATCAAAAATCAGGCCGCTTTCTCAACCAGCCGCGCCATGTAGCTCACGCCAAACGGAATGGCTGCATCATTGAAATCATAGGCAGGGTGATGCACCCCGGCAGTGTCGCCATTGCCCAGGAAAATATAGGCGCCAGGCCGCTCGTTGAGCATGTAGGAAAAATCCTCCGCGCCCATCAGCGGCGGTGTTTCTGTTTCCACATTGGCCACGCCTGCCACCTCCCGCGCCACCGCGATGGCATAGTCCGTTTTATCGGGATTGTTGTTGGTGACGGGATAACCAAACTCGTAATCAATCGACGCCACGCAATCGAAGGCATCGGCGAACCGGTTGATGATGGCCTTGATGCGTGTGGCCGCCAGCTGCCGCGTCTCTTCCTTCAGCGTGCGCACCGTGCCGCGGAACACGGCCGTTTGCGGAATGACATTGAAGGCCTTGCCGGCTTCCACGGCGGTCACGGAGACAACGATGGAATCCATCGGATCGACATTGCGCGACGCCACCGATTGCAGCGCGACAATCATGTGGCTGGATGCCACCACTGGATCAATCGACTCATGCGGGCGCGCCGCATGGCCACCCTTGCCTTCAATGACAATTTCAAACCGGTCGGCCGCCGCCATCAGCGGGCCGGGGCGGATGGCGAAATGGCCAACGCCGATGCCCGGCATATTATGCAGGCCATAAACCTCATCCACGCCGAACCGGTTCATCATGCCTTCATTGCACATTTCCCGGCCGCCACCGCCGCCCTCTTCCGCCGGCTGAAAAATCATCACCGCCTTGCCGGAGAAATTGCGTGTTTCCGCCAGATATTTTGCAGTGCCCAGCAGAATGGCGGTATGCCCGTCATGACCGCAGGCATGCATTTTTCCCGGCGTCTTGGACGTGTAGGGCGCATTCGTGGCTTCCTCGATCGGCAACGCATCCATATCCGCGCGCAGGCCGATGGTTTTGCCATTGCCCGGCTTCTTGCCATGGATGACACCGACAACGCCGGTGCGGCCAATGCCGGTCACGATTTCATCGCAGCCGAATTCTTTCAATTTATCCGCGACCAGCGCCGCCGTGCGGTGCACGTCAAACAGCAATTCCGGATGTTCGTGAATATCCCGGCGCCATGCGGTAATTTCGTCCTGCAAATCAGCGACGCGGTTGATGATGGGCATGAAAATCTCCAGTGAGTGGATAACAGTGCAGGGGTAACGGAGGAATTGCAGATGCGCGCTGTGCCCGGTCAGGCCTGTGTCGCCGTTTCGATCATTTTGACCCAGTAGGATACACCATAGGGAATGGCCGCATCGCTGAAATCATAGGCCGGATGGTGACAATAGGCGGTGGGCCCATTGCCGACGAAAATAAAGGCGCCGGGCCGTGCATTCAACATGAAGG
>JBOFCU010000270.1:0-27023 GCA_051646285.1 Beijerinckiaceae bacterium | reverse complement strand
ACCTGCATGGCATGCACCGGGCCGGCAATCTCGATCAGCAGTCCGCGCACTGTGGCAACGCGGCCATAAATCGACAGGGCGGCGATGTCGGCCGCCTCGGCGATGAGGCCATCGCGCTTTCGTTTCATTTCTGTTGACGGGAATGTCACCGCAATAACCTTTTGTTTACCCGTCCGGTTAACAATCCTTACGTTGCTGGTGAGGATTGTGTTCGCAAGCCGGGCCAGCAGCACATCATTTTCAACTTTCCGCCATGGAATGCTGACCACGATGGCCAAATTGAAATTCACGCTGCGAAAAAACTTTCGTCTGAACGCCCACAAAAAGGCGAAAGGCGCTTGCCGGCGTGAATCACCATTTGTTAACCATCATGGCATAGCGTTGCGAATCGGGAAATCAGAGGCGTCCGTCGGCTGAAATCCTGTGCGTTGAACGACGCATTGGGTGAAGCAACGTGGCCAGGTTTGGGGACGATACATGCGTGTCCTTCTTATTGAAGACGACAGCGCGACGGCGCAAAGCATTGAGCTAATGCTCAAATCCGAGAATTTTAACGTCTATACGACGGATCTCGGGGAAGAAGGCGTCGATCTCGGCAAGCTGTATGATTATGACATCATCCTGCTGGATTTGAATCTCCCGGACATGTCCGGCTACGAGGTTCTGCGTTCACTGCGCGTCGCGAAAGTGAAAACGCCGATTTTGATTCTCTCCGGTCTGGCCGGAATCGAGGACAAGGTGAAGGGTCTCGGCTTCGGCGCCGATGATTATCTCACCAAGCCTTTCCATAAGGACGAGATGATCGCCCGCATTCAGGCCATCGTCCGCCGCTCCAAGGGCCATGCCCAGTCGGTCATCGCGACAGGCGATCTCATCGTCAATCTCGATCAGAAGACGGTGGAAGTGTCTGGCCAGCGCGTGCATCTCACGGGCAAGGAATACCAGATGCTGGAGCTGCTCTCGCTGCGCAAGGGCACGACGCTGACCAAGGAAATGTTCCTCAACCATCTCTATGGCGGGATGGATGAGCCGGAATTGAAGATCATCGACGTGTTTATCTGCAAGCTGCGCAAGAAGCTGGCGAATGCGAGCGATGGCAAGAATTACATCGAGACCGTCTGGGGCCGCGGCTATGTGCTGCGCGAGCCGACCGAATCGGATGAGCGCCTCACCGCCTGAATGCCACATTCACGCGATGCAAAAACCCCGCAGCGATGCGGGGTTTTTTATTTTGGCCGTTTCCGGCATCGGCTTTTGATCAAGCGGAAAAATTCACGCGCTCTGGCGCAGGGCACTCATCCTGTTCTTGGCAGGAATATAGAACCCGTGCGCGTCAGGATCGGGCGTATATTCATGGGTGACACCCACCACCGTTTCCGGCGCGCCCAGAATCAGGCGGCCATCGCCAGCCAGATGGGGCAGCATCCGGTTCAGCACATCGCGCCGCGTCGGCAAATCGAAATAGATCAGCACATTGCGGCACATGATGATGTCGAAAGAGCCGATCGGCCCAAAATCCTGCATCAGATTCATAGTCTTGAACTGCACACGGGTGCGCAGCGCTGCATTCAGGGTCCACACATCCTTGTCCTGCGTGAAATATTTCAGCAGATAGCGCACAGGCAACCCGCGCTGCACCTCGAACTGGGTGTAGGTCGCGGCCTGGGCCCGCGCAATCATCGCCGCCGACAAGTCTGTTGCATGAATCGCAATCGTCCAGCCCGCCCATAATTCGCGTTTTTCTTCGAACATCATCGCCAGTGAATAAGGCTCCTGCCCTGCCGAACACGCCGCGCACCAGATGGACAGGCGCCGCGTTGCAGCCCGCGCCTTCATCAACCGGGGCAGAATGAGCGTCTCCAGCGCATCGAAAGGCACGCGATCGCGAAAAAAAAGCGTCTCGTTGGTGGTCATCGCCTCGATGACCTGCCGCTCGAGCGCCGCATCTCCCGCCCGCACGCGCGCCACAAGATGTGTCAGTGTCGGCAATTGAAAATCACGCAGCACTTTCAACAGACGCGATTCGAGCAGGTATGATTTCTGCTCCGGCAGGTCGAGACCGGAGCGCGATTGCAGGAATTTTTGCAGAAATTGAAAGTCAGACTGCATCATGGCCGTGATCCTTCAATCAGGCCGCCGATTTCCGCCGCAAGTTCACCTGGTGTGCCGGTGCCATAGGCGAGCCCTGCCCGCACAATGGAACCGGGAATACCCCACACCACGCTCGACATTTCGCTTTGCGCATAAACCCGGCCACCGGCTTGGGTGATGGCCTGGGCACCAAGCAAACCATCCTGCCCCATGCCTGTCAGCAGCACGCACCAGGCCCGCGCACCAAATGTTGCCGCCCCCGTTTCCATCATCATATCAATACTGGGGCGTGAAAATCGGACCGGGGCATCCTCATTCAGCACAATGCGCGCATCAGCCCCCTTGCCGGTAAACAGGGTATGGTGGCCGCCGGGCGCGATATAGACATGGCCAGCGCGCAGCCCGTCACCATGCTTGGCTTCACGGCAAACAAATCCTGTCGTGCGCACGAGATGTTCGGCAAACACTGTCGTGAACAATCCCGGCATATGCTGCGCAATCACCACAGGCACACGCCGGACGATGGCTGACGCTGCCGCCAGAAATTCGCCCACCGCTTGCGGTCCGCCGGTCGAGGCCCCGATCAGAATAACATGGGGCTGGCGATTTTTTGGCAGCACTTGCCGCTTTGCGGGTTGGCCCCCGCGAGAATCTGAACCGTCCGCAGCCCAATCGGATGCCGGACGCCGCCCTCGCGATACCAGGTTTTCGCCAGGTGCCGGCGCAACAGCGCGGATTTTATCAATCAGCTCGTGCCGGTAGGCATGCAACGCGCCGAGATTGTTTTGAAATCCGGGCTTGGCAATCACATCAGCGGCGCCCTGTTGCAGGCAAAGCATCGCAATGCGCGCACCGGGCAAAGTCAGCCGCGATGACATCAGAACGCGGCAGCCTGGCGCGGCTGCCAGAATACCCGCGAGCGCCTGCACGCCATCAAGGCGCGGCATTTCAATATCGAGCACGACAACGTCTGGTTTCAGTGCCGTAACAACCGCAATGCCATCGATACCGTCACCGGCAACACCGGCCAGTTCGATACCATCAGCTTCTGCAATCCAGCGCGACAAAAAACCGCGCACCACAACCGAATCGTCAACAACGACGACACGGATGGCACGCGCCCCGGCTGGGCGTTGCATCAGGGGTGAGGACTGTACGGGCATGACAGCGGCGGCAACAGCCCAAGATCAGGCTGTAAATCCAACCTCACGGAATTTCGACACCATGATATCCTTGTCGAAGGGCTTCATGATATATTCGTCAGCACCCGCATGCATGGCTTTGGCAATTGCCGCGACATCATTTTCCGTGGTGCAGAAAATCACTTTGGGCTTGGCACCCTCTGGTGTTGCGCGCAACGCTTTCAGCACCTGATAGCCATCCATTTCCGGCATGTTCCAGTCGAGCAGCATCGCATCAGGCATGGTGACGCGGCACATATCAATGGCCTGCCGCCCATCCTCGGCTTCGACGACCACAAAATTCATGCCCTCCAGAATACGGCGGGCGACTTTGCGGATGACGGATGAATCATCAACGATCATGCATTGCTTCATGGGGACACTCATGGGGTCAGGCAGTTTCAGGAAGGGTGTTGTTATGCAACAGCGCCGCGACATCGAGTTCGATAATCAGACCGGAAGGGCTTTTATGAATACCGGCGGCGAATTGAGTCCAGGCCGCATGAAAATGGCTGGGCACAGGCTCACGCTCTTCCGCTGGCAAGGCAATGACCTCGCCAACATCATCGACAAGCACGCCATAGGTTTCATTTTTATGAGTCACACCGATGGTCAGTTCAGGCGGCGCACTGTCGCCAGGAAGCTTTAGTCCCATCCGGCAGGCGAGACATAACACAGTCATCACTTTGCCGCGTAAATTCAAAAGCCCTGCAATGTAACGGGGCGCGAGTGGCACCGGCGTGATGGCGGGTGTGGCAAATAAATCTTCCACATGCGCAATCGGAATGGCAAAAGTCATGCCCGCCAGCTGCGTGACAATACAGGGGTTGGATTCAAGCCCGGAAAAAACACCACTGTTATCATTCACCGGCCGTGCAGTGCCGGCTTGTGCAGAATGGTGGCTATCAATTGCAATACCGGTCATGCCGCCTGCCTCACACTGGAGAAATGCGATTGCAGCAGCCCAATCAGGCCACGCCGGTCGAATTTCGAGAGCAATGCCTGCACCCGCAGGTCACGCAGCATTGTTTCTGTCTCCGGATCAAGCGATGAGGAGAGCGCCATCAGCGCCATACCGTGTGGGCATGACGCGCAAAATTGATCCAGCACGGCGCGGCGATCGCCATCAAACATGTCCAGATCAAAAATGACGGCATCATGTGCCGGCATCAGTGTCCGGGCACGAACTGCATCTGTTTCGACAGTGACGGAAAATCCTGCACTGCGCAGAACGGGCGCAAGCATATCCCTGAAAAAGGGGCAATCCTCAACCAGCAAAACGCGCGGGACGGCCTGATTGCGTTGCGGACGCTGCGCCAGATCCGGGAAGGCTTGCATCAAATGCCAGACGACATCAATCACATCCGTCGCAGCACCCTGCACGATGGCCGACCCGAGAATGCCCGCACGCCCTGCGTCACTCATCAGGCGAATATCGGTATCAATCACATCAATAATTTCATCAGCCACAAGGCCGATCACCTTATCCTTGTAGTCGATAATCAAGCAGATCATCGTATTGTTATCATCGCGGCTGATAGCGCGATCCGTGCGCATCAGCGGCATTAGTGCACCGCCATATTGCACAACCGCCTGCGCGCCGGACCATTCGATCTGAGAAGCGGCAATGCGTTCCAGCCGCGTCACCGCTGAAAGGGGCACCGCCTGCCGGCTTTGACCGACGCGCACTGTCAGCAACGGCACACTGGTGCTTTGTACTTTCGCGGGTTCACTCATATCCTGAAGAATGGCGAGATTGTTTTGCTCTCCGCCAATCATGCGTGCCAATGCATTCGGCTCGAGGATAAGCACGACAGACCCATCCCCGAGAATGGTACAGCCTGAATACAGGGAGAGATGGCGCAGCTTTGATGAAATTGGCTTGATGACAATTTCCTCGGTTTGTAAAACCTGATCAATCATCACCGCAAACTGCCGGTCATCAATCGACAGCAGGGCAACAAACCCCTCTGTGGACGCGAAAGCGTCTGCCGGATCACAAAATCCCAGCACGGCATGGAGTGACAGCAGCGGATAGAGAATGCCGCGCAATGTCATCATCGCACCGGAATCCATCCGCGTGATTTTCGCGTCGGATCCGGGCCCGATGCGCACCAGTTCAGCAATCGCCGATTGCGGCAAGGCAAAACGCTGCTGGTTCACACCTACCAGCAAGGCCGGCAAAATCGCCAGAGTCAACGGTAATGTGATCGTGAAAGTCGTGCCCAGCCCCTCGCGCGATTGCACATCGACATGGCCGCCGGCCAGCGCCACATTGGCAGCCACTACATCCATGCCGACACCGCGGCCAGATACGGCAGAGATTTCTTCGGCGGTGGAAAATCCAGGATGGAAAATGAGCCGCGCCAGCTTGGCGTCGCTCATGCGCTCCAGCTCGGCTTCGCCCGCCAGCCCGCGCTCCAGCGCCTTGGCGCGAATGCGCGGCAAATTCAGCCCGCGCCCGTCATCGGCAACCGTCAGCACAAGCGCACCACCGGAATGGCGGGCACTCACCGCAATGGTGCCGCGTGGCAGCTTGCCCGCAACAATGCGGGCTTGCGGCAGTTCCAGACCGTGATCAGCAGCATTGCGCACCAGATGCGTCAACGGGTCCTTGATCAGATCAAGCACCTGCCGGTCGAGTTCAGTGTCTGCACCCTCAACAACAAGCGCAATATCCTTGCCGAGTTCGACACACAAATCGCGCACGAGGCGCGGCAATTTCTGGCACGCATGGCTGATGGGCTGCATGCGTGTCTTCATCACGCAATCCTGCAACTCGCCTGTGACATGGCTGAGTCTTTGCAACGGCGCGGCATAGGCGCTGCCCAGCTGCTGGCGCGACACCTCAAGCAACTGGTTGCGCGTCAGCACCAGTTCGGAAACCATGGTCATCAGCCGCTCAAGTGTATCGACATTGACACGCAGCGTCGTGGCAGGGGCGGCTGCTGGCGCAGTGTTTGAAAATGGATCGCTGCTATGGGTATCGTGAAGCAGCACATCACCGTCTGGCACATCGTGGCCGCCATGATCATCTGAAAATAGGGCTTCGAGATCAGCCGCAGGCATACCGCAGGCAGCGGGCTGGCTGCTGGAGGTGTGCGCCATGCTGGTGAGCCGCGCGATCAGATCCGCATCATCCCCGTCCGGCTCGGCACCATGCTGATCCAGCGCCCGCAAGATGATCTTGATGCGGTCCAGGCTCGATAAAATGACAGTGACGGCATCGCGCGTGACCGGCGCCCCATCGCGGAACTGCCCCATCACCGTTTCGGCTGCATGGGTCAGAGCTTCGAGGCGCGGCAGGCCTAAAAATCCGCATGTGCCCTTGATGGTATGCACAAGCCGGAAAATGGCGCGCAAAATATCCTGATTGTTGGGCTCATGCTCCAGCTGCACGAGCTGCGCATCGACCGTATCGAGATTTTCGCCCGTCTCGACCAGGAATTCACGCAACAAATCGTCCATAACGCAACCCGGACCAAGCCAAAATGTGACAGGTTGACCATGAGGGCCAATGGTTGAGGATTGTTTAGCGCATTGGCCCTATCTGCCCTTGTGGCACGAATTCTCCATCTCAGCTGGCGGCGGAAGCAGGCTCGGCATTGATGGTCACCGTATCGCCCTCGATGCCCATGCTCACCGTCATGGCAGCGGCTTTCGCGATCAGGCCGGTATAATAGGCCTGCACGCCATGGGCATCGACATTCGCATCCTCATTGACGCCGGCAATCAGATCCATCGCATGAGGCGGCACGCGGGCATGGCTGCCTTTCGCGATAATCGTGAAATGGCACACCTCATTGTCAACGAGCGCCTTGACATCAATGGTGCCGCCGCGCGGCACGGCATGGGTGGCAACCACCAGCAGATTCAGCAGCAACTTGATCTTGTTCTTGGGCAGCAGCACGCGCGGCGAGGCCCATGTGAGCCTCAGCTTTTCATCACCGATAAAATCACGCGCCGCCTGTTCGGCATCACCCATATCCAGCGAAGCCCCCGCAGAGCCTGATGCGCCATAGGCAATACGGGCAAATTTCAACCGTGCACCAGCCTGATGCGCGCTTTTGGTAATGAGATCGAGCGCGACTTCCCGCATACTCGCATCTTTTTCATCAGCCAGAATTTCCAGCCCGTTCTGGATCGCACCCACCGGGCTGATCACGTCATGGCACACCCGGCTGCACAGCAGGGCGGCGAGATCCAACGCGCTCATATCGATTGCCGGCATGGAAGTCTCCTGCTTGTTCAGGTCCGGCATGGGCCAGCCCGCTGGTGGATAGAAATCGCAACCGGCATCAACCCCGGCCCATCACGCGAATCATTGTCGCGGCACTAAAGCATTTTCCGGTTAAGCAGATTCTACCAGAATCGCAGCAAACCCATTTCCCGTAAGGGCGCGTTCATGCGCATCAGATGATTTGTGAAGGCCGCAACCTGCGGCTATGACGGTCAGGCGGTCGTATCGTCGTTTGAACAGATGCATGGCTGCCCTCTTGCTACCCGCTGCAACCATGCCGGATCATCATGACCTTCGCTATCGACACCGCGCTACTGCTTGATCTGGCGGCCATAGTGGCCAAGGCCGGGGCGTCCCTGCCGCGCCGCAATCGCCGGGAAGGGCTGGCCAAAAAACCGGACGGCAGCATCGTCACGGCCGCTGATGTCGCCTGCGAACAGGCGCTGTGCGCGATGCTTGCACAGAGGCTGCCAGGCTTGACGGTTGTGAGCGAGGAATCGGCACCCGCTGATGGCGTGATGCCCGATGCAGATACAGTGGCGCTGATTGACCCGCTGGACGGCACCAGCGCTTATGCCGATGGGCGCGATGACTATTCGGTCAATCTCGCAATTGTCCGTGGCGGCGTGGCTGTGCTCGGCCTGCTCGCCATTCCGGCCCAGGGTTTTGTATTCGGCGGCCTGTGCGATGGCTTAAAAAAAGCAGCCTGGCGCATGACCGCCAGCCCAGAAGGCCAGCTCGATAAAAACGGTACGCCAATCACCGTTGCAGACAATTCTGCGGGGGGGTTGATCGGCCTGATATCAGAACGCCATGGCGATGCACACAGTGAAGCCGCACTGGCCCGCGCAGGCATAACGCAACGCATCGCCGCCTCGTCCGCAAGCAAATTCGCGCTGATTGCCGATGGCCGTGGCCATCTCTATCCGCGTTTTGGACCAACGATGGTCTGGGATACCGCTGCGGGGCAGGCACTTCTTGAAGCTGCCGGCGGTTGCGTCATTGATCCGCGCGATGGCATGGCCCTGCGCTATGCAGCGCAACGGCCTTTACGCAACGGTGCTTTTATTGCGGCTTCAAGCCTGCCGCTGGCGCGCCTTGCCGCAGCATTGCCTTCTGCACACACCCCATTACCGGCGCAATAACAGTGGCGCGGCTTTTTTTATAGCCGCAATCAACGGGCCTGGCGTGACCGGCTTGCGCACGACAGGCACGGCGGAAAATTCCGGCGCATTGCGCATCAGATCATCTGTGATGACAAAAACAAAGGGGATGCCGCGTCGTACCAATTCACCTGCCAGTGCGAGGGCTGGTGCAGAACTTTCGGAAATACTCAAAAGAACGAGATCCGGCTGCGTGTCAGTCAAGGCAGGGGTTAGCCCATGCGCTGTTGCAGCAATATGCACCTGCCCAGCGCCCATATCCGTCAGAAGATCGCTCATATCCATAGCAATCAGCGCATGCGCTTCAAGCACCAGCACATTGCAATCCACCAGCACGTCCATGCCATCCTTCTGGGTCATGAACAGCGTGGCCAGAGCGTGATGATCAACTGATATTTGGTTTGAAATCGCATGATTCCTTGACGTCCCGACGTGCATTTGACGAAAAATAGGCCAGGATTGCCCGCTATCATGTGTCCAGCCGATCGCAGTAAACCGCCACAGTGCACCAACACGTCCCGGCGCATGGGTGGCATACGCAGCGGGCGGTGTCTGTCCACTAGTGCACAATTTACAAATCAGAATGGGATTTATATGAGCCGCGCATGGCGCATTGGTGAAAACAGGCGCAGTGTGAGCACCTCGGGCAGGATAAAAAATGACAAATGATGATTTGCTGAGAAATGATTTCCTTGCGGCACTGGGTCCGCAGGACCGCGCCGCACTCGCACCGCACATGGTCATGCACGACCATGAAAAGGATGATGTGCTGCACGAAACCTACGTGAAGCCACGCCATTCCTGGTTTCCCTGTGGCGCTGCTTTGGCCAGCTATGTGCTGACCGATAAAGGCGGCAAAACCACCGAGACCGCCATGGTGGGGCGCGAAGGCATGGTTGGCGGTTTGACCACCGATGGCCATGGCTGCACATTTCCACGCGCCATCGTGCGCGTGCGGGGACCATTTTTACGCATCCCCAACACCGAGCTGGAAAAGGCGCGCGAACAAAGCACCACGATTCGCCGCTGGCTCGCCCGTTATGCCGATTGCCTTGTGGCGCAGGTGTTTCAGGAAATTGCGTGCAGCAAGTCTCACTCCGTCACGGAGCGCGCGGCCAAATGGCTGCTGGAAGCGCAAATGCGCACCGGTGCCAGCGAAATCACCATGACGCAGGAAGACATGGCACAACTGCTTGGTGTTGGCCGCACCTTCGTCAACCGTGTCATCAGTGAATTGCGTGACCAGGGCCTGATTGAAACACGGCGTGGCCTGATCCGCATTGGTAACGAACCGGCGTTGCGGAAGATATCGTGTGATTGCCACGACTCCGTTGCAGGCCATTTCAAGTCCATGTTTGCGGCTGAACCATCCTCATGCAGTTGAGCGTCAGGAAAGCCTGCGCCTGCGGCAGCCGCCATCATCATGATTGCTTTTAATATTCAGAGTAAGCCGCGCATAAAACCCGTTGTCACGTTTGCGCGGCACATTCCACCGGCACTATCTGTCGGCAATATCTACCGGAACGTGTCGTTCTTCAGTTTTGACCACTGCGCCTGCGCCTTGGCGCGCAAGCCTGCATCAGCAGCAAAGGCCATGCGCCCTTCCATTGTGCGGAATAAATACAATGCACTGTCGATGACCAGAAAATTCTGCGGATCAGCTTCGACCACATAGCCATTGGCAATCGATTCCGCGTCAAACCCTCCGAACTGCGGCCGGAATATCTCCGGCTTATCACTGAATATTTTGAGATTGGCCGCCTGGGCAAAGCGCCAGGTTTCGCCATGGATCACAGCCTCAAATTCGGCGCGGCCAGTGACAGGCTTCTGATCCGTGAAATAAGCGACAGGATCAAACCCCTGCAATGCAAGGCCGGTATGCGTATCGGCCATTCCCGGCATACGCGCCGGCTGCGGCAGGACCGGCAATATTTTTGGCGCTTCAGGATAAACCCGCGCTGGTGCTTCCCTGGTTGCGGCCGGCGGGCGGGCATCCTGCCATTGCGGGCGAAAATCATTTTGCGCCAGCGCAAGGCCGTGCAGACCAAGCCACACGCCTGACGCCGCGATCAGGCAGCGCAGACCTTTATGTATGCGGTGAAAAAGCAGAGTGGGCATGGCAGAGTCAGTAACAACCCGTATTGTTTTTCTGGTATCTGGATCAGATCCGGACGCGTTGACAGCACATAAGCACACAGCCGTCACTGATTTCTTACAAAACTGTACGCAAATCATTTGTCCCGCAGTTTGGCAGGTCTCCCACAGACTTGCCCGCATGCGGCCATCATTTTGAACCCTTTGCGCGGCAACCCATGCCGATGTGGCCATGCGCAGAAGGCCACGTGGCATCGTCAACAAATGGTTAATGCTTTCGCGGCAGGATGCCGCCGGGCCGTTGGGGGTGTTGCGGCTTCTCAAGACTGACCGTGAGGGGATGAACCATGACATCGTTTCGACTTCTGGCCATACTGTTTGCCATTGTGGCAGGGCTGGCCTCAGACCCGGCACCAGCACAGGCGCAGAAAGACTCCGGCAATTTCTCCTCCGCAGAACTGGTTGATTCCGGCCATCGCTTCTTTGGCAATGTCTCGCGCGGGCTGGCCCTGACCATTCAGGAAGCGACGCGACGCTGGGGCGAGCCCAATGGTTACATCCTCGGGCAAGAAGGAACAGGCGCATTCATTGGCGGCCTGCGCTATGGAGAAGGCACACTGTATACCCGCAACGCCGGCGACAGCCGGGTTTACTGGCAGGGCCCCTCCATCGGCTTCGATTTTGGCGGTGACGGCGCCCGCACCATGATGCTGGTTTACAAGCTGCCGTCGAAGGATGCGATCTATCAGCGCTTCGGCGGCGTCGATGGCTCGGCCTATCTGGTCGGCGGCTTCGGCATGACCGCCCTGATGGGCAATGACATCATCATCGTCCCCATCCGCTCCGGCGTTGGGGCGCGTCTTGGGGTCAATGTCGGCTATCTGAAATTCACCAACCGGGCGACCTGGAACCCGTTCTGATCGTAGCCACGCCATCCTGCCACGAGCCGGCACCGCCTCAATACCGGCCGGGTTGAGTACGATCAGTGCCGCTTGTCACACAGATGTGACGGCGCAGCAGCATCATTGCGCCGTCAAGCAACCGGGCAAGGCTCTTCTGTCCAGCGGCAGGACCATGTATAAGGGAGTGGTGGTGCCCGCTGCCGCCTGTGTGAGGACACAGCAGCGCCGGGCTTTGCGCACAATGCTTGTCTTTCCGGGCCGATTGTCCCCCATGGTTGAATTTTTTATGATTTTTGCGCTCGGCGCGCTCACCGCGATGTTCGGTGGGTTGCTGCTGCTGCCAGCGCTGAATACCCGGGCGCAGCGGTTGCAGCGGCGTAAACTGGCTGCGCTCTACCCCATGTCAATTGCTGAGATCACCGCCGAGCGCGACCATGTGCGGGCGGAGATGGCCGTTGCAGCGCGCCGCACCGAGCTGCGGGCGGAAGCGACCGCTCACGAAAAGGCACAGGATCTGGCCGAGATAGGCCGCCGCGATATCAAGATTCATACGCTGGGAGAAACGCTGAGCGCGCGCGAAACGACCATTGCCGGGCTGGAAGGTGACTTGGCCGCTACCCGCACCACCCTGGCGGACACACAGGCTGTCCGCGATGGCTTGAGTGCTGACCTGTCTGCGACACGTCAAAAGCTGGCGCAGGTGCAGGATGAGTACACAGCCCTTTCCGGCCGCTTTGACCGGACCGATGCTGACCTGTCATCCACCCGCCAGACACTGCTGATGACCGAGAGCACGCTGACCGCCACGCAGGGCCAGTTGGCAGAACGTAACGAAGCCCATGCCAGCCTCGCAGCCGCCCATCAGGCCCTGGGCGCCTTGGCCGATGAGCGCCAGCTTGCCATCGCTGCACTCGAAACACGGCTGGAAATTCTTTCGGGTGAAAAAGCCGATCTGCAACGCCGGGTGGCTGATGCGAGCGAGCGCATCGCGGCACTCGAAACACAGCTTCATCAGGCGCAGATTGCGGCCAGCGACGCCAATGCTTTTGTGGCGGAAAATGCCGGCAAGCTTGATGAAGCGCGCAATGCGCTCAACCGGCTCGAGACGCGCCAGCTTGCCCAGCAGCGCGCCATGGATGCTGCCAAACAGCAGGCCCGCAGCGAACGCAACGCGGCACAGGCCTCCGCGCTGGCACTGGTTAAGGCTGAAGCCGAGATCCGCCGGCTCGAAGCCAAGCTGGTAGAACAGCGCGCGCAAACCGCATCACAGACCAGCCCCGCAGGAACTATGCAGGCCATTTCGGACACGCGCGTCGTGCGCATCGACCGTGAGCGGACAAAGCCGCCGGCAAAAACCAAACCGGTAAAAACAGCCGCCGAATAAATCCAGGCCGCGACTTTTATTCCGTAGCCGGACGTGCAGGCACACCGCGCCAGCGCTGCACCCAAGCACGAATCCACGGTGTCGCGCGCATGCGATCCAGCAAACGCTCCCGCAAAACCATCACTTGGCCACGCACGCTCAATGCAATCATAATACGGGCCAGTGGCACATGCGCAGCGCCGAGCCGGCGCTTATAATCATAAGCACCGATGGTAAAATCGAATGTGCGGAACCCTTGCATGTGCAGCCAGCGCATGGTTTCCATGATGATCAACCGCCCTGGTGAGCATACACTCCATTCCCCGCCGGCCTGCGCAATGCGCACCATGGCACAATGACCATCACGGTTGACGCAGAAAAGCGCTGCAATAATTTCATCCCTGACCTTCAACGCCGTGAGAGTCACAGAACCGCTGGCAAGGCCATCACGCAACAATGCCCGGTAAAAGCCCTGCTTTGCGGCTGTATCAAGATCATAATTACGCTCAAGCGCACTCATGCGGGCTGCCTGAATACGCTCCAGCGCGATCATTACCTCATCGGCTTCTGCCAAGGATTTTACCGCAATAAATTGAGCCCCTTCAAATGCCTCGAACACGCGCTTTTCACGCCCCAGCTCCTTGCGGAACTTGCGGTGAAACGCGCGCACAAATTCATCGAATGATTCACCGGCAGCCACAAGATTACCGTGCAGGCGCGACGGGCGACAGGCGGAAATTTGCGTCAGCGGATTGACGCAGCCCTGCAAAAGAAATGGCATCTTATCAAGCAAGAGAATATCTGCCCTCGGTAGTGATAGCAGAATTGACTCCAGCAAAGCGGCAACGTCATCTTGCGATACCGAAAAACGATGCAGCATCAACGGGGCATTATAATCAGTCACACCACAATCCGCATAGGAAATGATGCGTTGCATGCGCTCGCGATGCAAAACAAGTGGCAGCACAAGCGAGGGGGCCTGATCACCTTGCCGTTTCACACACACAACCAGCGCTGTGCGGTCAGCGGCACCAAGATAAGCATACCAGTGATCGAGCCAGAATGCCGACTGGAACGGCGTGGCGGCAGGCATCGTGTTTGCAGCCTGAAGCAGGGCGTGGCGGGCGGCATCTCCCGTCAGACACACAGCCAGAAAACCGGCAGAGCCAGTTCGGATGCGTGCGAGCCTTTCGCCCGCGACACCCATCGTTTCATGAGCCTGCGTATCAAGTGCGGTCAGATGCATGCGCTGCGTATCCATCATCAGCCAGCCGATTGCAGATCAACGATCTGGCCGGGATGGCTGCGATCCAGCTTGAAATCAATCGGACGGCGCGCACGGCGTGCCCGCTTCACCCATCCGGCCCGGCGCATCAAGCCCTGCATCGCAGCTTTGCCCATGTAGATTGGCCCACGCAATTCACGCGTCGCTGGTTTCACACCAAAGCGGTGCCGCAAAAGCCCATTGGCCATATTCACTACATGCGAGCGCTTGATATCCTCACTCCAATATTCGAGCGTCATTGAAATATTCAGGCAATCATGATTTTCGACCCGGTGCGGAGCATTCAAAGGCCAATGCAGCATTTGTCCGGGCTGCAAATCAATAATTGTCGCATGCTCATCATACCATGGCTCATAAGGCACATCGACTTCCACTTCAAAGAGGGAAACAGATTCAAGCTGCTCTGGCGTAAGAAACGGCGCTGCGGCTGGATAAACATAAACTCGCTTCGAACCCGAAATCTGCCACAGCGCCTGCCCAGGCAAATCGATATGATAATAAACCTGCGCTTTTGGTGAAGAAATCAGGATGCCGATGCCTTCATCAAACGATGAGAAGTCCGGCACACGCTGTCCCAGTTCACCAAAAATATCCTTGACCAGATTGGCATAACGCTGATCAACCGTTTTGACACTGCGAAGATTAAGCCACATGCGGCCATTGGCAATCGCTTCGATCACCTCATGACCACTCAACCCCTCAATATCACCCTCACGCCAGAAGCGGCGGTCACCCTGCGCACCCATATAGACAAGGCTGTAATGTTCGCGCGGATATTTCTCGATCAACTCACCCAAGGCTTCCCGTTGAAAGAGCGGCGACTGATGCAGATTATGTTGGATTATCTGCGGAATTTGCCCCCACAAAAGACCATTCTGCTCTTTCCAGTTGGTGAAAATCGGCTGTGCAGACATCGGCACTCTCCTTGTCAAATCTATGAAGCGCATCAATGCGCGTTGCGGTAAGCTTTGGGCGAAAAGATCGTCAACATGATAATGGTGAGATCCAGAAGCAGCGACCAATTATCGATATAATAGAGATCATGTTCGATACGGCCGCGCATTTTCTCATCTGTATCGGTTTCACCGCGATAGCCACTGACTTGTGCCCAGCCTGTGATGCCAGGCTTTACGTTATGGCGGCGCGCATAAAGTGCAATGCGGCTCATGAAATGATGATCATGCGCAAGGGCATGCGGGCGCGGGCCAACCAGCGACATATCTCCGATCAAAACATTCAACAGTTGCGGCAATTCATCAATATTATAACGGCGCAGGATGCGCCCAACGCGTGTGATGCGCTGATCATCTTTCGATGCCTGCTGCACAATAGCGCCATCGTCCATCGTCGTCATTGTGCGGAACTTAATAATGCGGAAAGGCTTCTGATTGAAGCCATAGCGCCGTTGCAGAAAGAACACTGGACCTGCACTGTCGATTTTAATGGAAATAGCAACCAATACAACAAGTGGAACCAAAAGAACCATGCCAATCAATGATGCAACAATATCAAACCCGCGCTTGATGATAATCTCAGGCAATGTCAGCGGGCGACGCACAAGAGACAGCGAGGCAATGGCACCAATGCGGGCGATACGCGCATCCTGAAACCGCTCCAGCACCTGCTCGGATGCCAGATGGATAGAGGCTGGCATCGTCAAGAATGAATTGATCGCTGTATCAATAATGTCCTCACGCGAGCGATTCATCAGCAGAAATACATCATCCACATCCAGCCGACGCGCCTGCACAACCGCCTGCTGCAATTCGCGATCGAGATGGCTTTCTGCCTCATCATGCTCGTTGAGAGCGCGTGGGCTTAAATTTGCAACACCGACGATCTGCACCCCATGGCTCATCGGCCAATGACGGCTGATAAAACCGAGCACGTTGGTATCGCTGCCCACCAGAAAAACGCGGCGCGCCAGCATCGGGCCATTGCGGCTGAGATGGCGCACCATGCCAACGAGTCCAATATGAGAAGCAGCCAGAAATAAGAAACCTAACGTATAAAAAGCCAACACGGTACCGCGCGAAAAAATATCCCCGGTCTTGGTCAGGAACGCAAAAACAGTGCCGCCCACCAAAGCCATGTTCCATATCTTGAATTGCCGCAGCACATGGCCGTCACTGGTGAGATATTTGGCAATGGCATAGTCCCCGCGCACAATATTGGCGATGATTACGATCAACGCGGCCATGCCGCCCATTTGTATCAGTGGCTCCAGCACTGGCGGGCTGCCGTAAACAGCGGCATGATAAAAGCTGCCGGAAACCAAGGCTGCCAGCATGATTGCCAGCCCATCAAAGCTGCTTGCGATCAGGCTGAAAGATGAACGCAGCAGAGGATTGGCATTGCGCACAATAATGCGGCGTGCCGAGCGAATGTCCATGCGCCGCGCCAATCCACGGCGGCTGGTGGCCGGCGGCCGTTTTTTCGCCGCTTCATCGCCTCTACTGACTTTCCGCTGCATCGTCAGTTCCACTGTCTGCTCCATTTTTGGACAGTCTTGCCTCAAGATTGCGCAAGATGTGCCCCGATTCTCCGTTCTGCCAGCCACATTGCATGCAGCGTTCCATGCGCCGGCGCGTGCCGCCACAATTACGGTGAACGGTTCGTAAAGAACTGGTGCGCTATAATTGGCTAGGTCTGGAAATTCGTGGTGCGCGTTTTGGAGCTCGTGGCGTGGTATCGTTGAAAAAGGTGTTGGTGCGCGCGCGTACAGTGACCGCGCCATTGGCAGGACGCCCGTCAGGCTCCGCAGCCGACGCCAGCCTTGGCGACATAATATCGGTATTGCTGCGGCGCAAATGGACCATTCTGGCTACAACCGCCATTCTGTCCGGAATGGCCCTTATCTATACAATTGTTGCTCCGCGCCTTTATACCGCCGCAGCAGCCGTATTGCTTGAACTGCGCTCGTCGGTTTCACAGCAAGACACACTGCGCTTTTCTTTTGCGTCAGATTCGACACTGGTGGACAGCCAGATCAAAATCATGGCATCGGAAACGGTGCTACGCCGGGTTGTCGAGCGGGAAAATCTCCGTGACGATCCTGAGTTCGGCACACCTGAATTAGGCATTTTTGCCAGACTCAAGCGCGCTGCAGGACTTGCAGCACCTTTTGCCGAGCAGGCGCAGGAAAGCACAAACGCCGCGATTGAATCGCTTGCGAAGGCATTAAGCGTCCGCCGCCCAGAGCGCACCTATGTCATGGAACTGAATGTCACTGCGAAAGATCCCAAGAAAGCAGCGCGTCTGACCAACGCCATCGCTGAAGCTTATATTGCCGATCAAGCCGATGCACGGGGCGATATTGCCCGCCGCGAAGAAGAATTTCTCGACAGCAACATCACGAAAACACGCGAAAAAATCCGCACCGCTGAGAATAATGCGGAACAGTACAAGCGCTCGAACCAGATCGTTGGTGCCTCAGGCAAGCTCGTGAATGAACAACTTTTAACAGAGGTGAACACTGAGTTGGCACAGACCCGCGCCAAGACAGCGGAAGCCAAGTCACGTGCCGAGCAAATCAAGAAAATTCTCGCCTCAGGCCGCTCCGTCGATGGCATGGCCGATGCGTTGAAATCACCCGTTATTGACAAGTTGCGCGTGCAGTTTGCGGAAATTTCCCGCAACGAGGCCAATGCGAAAACCACATTGGGCGAGCGTCACCCGCAATATCTTGAAATTCAACAGCAGTTGCGCGACACACGCCGCCTGATCACGGAAGAACTGAATCGCATTGCCGAGGGTGCGCGCAATGATCAGCGCGTTGCACAGGCGCAGGAAGACAATCTCGCGGCACAAATCGAGCAACTCAAGACAGAAACGTCATCTACCAATCAGGCTATTGTCAATTTGCGCGAACTGGAACGCGAGGTTGAAACCAACCGCGCTGTTCTCGATAATTTATTGAAAGCAAAAGGTAATCTCACTCGCGACAGCGCTGATATGCCAGTTGCACGGATCATTGCGCGGGCCACGGCGCCGGTCGGCGCTTCTAGCCCACGGCGCGTTCCCATCATGCTGCTTGCGATGTTCTCTGGCATTGCCCTTGGTGTGATCAGTGCCTTGTTGATGGAACACTTCAAACACCGCCGGGATGACCGCATCGCCCCCATGACCGGGGCAACAGCAAATCACGACGAAACAGAATTTCCCGTTACAATTCTGCCGCCTCCATCGCGCCTGATCGCAAAGTCCAGCACGCACGCACTTCTGGATCAAAACGCCGATCCAGCGTTCAGCGAAGTCACCACCGCGAATAAATCTGATTATTCACAAGCAATGACACAATTTGCTGCACGCGCCATAGCAAATCAAGGCGATGGTATCCGCAAGATGTTGATTATCGGCCATGGCGACGCAAACGATACCGCATTGTTTACTGCCAACTTCGCCCAAGCCCTTGCACGTGCGGGCTGCCGGACAATGGTGGTGGATAATGGCGATACCAACGCGCCGCTTTGCCGCGTCTGGTCAGATGACAGCAAGGTGGGGCGGATTGATTTCGCCAATGGCGCACAACGCATTGCTATCTCTATTGCCAATGATGACAAGACCACATTATTGATCGTGCCAGCTCAGGCATCGCCCACACGCATAGAGCAATTGCCACGACTTTTGGGCAACATAGAGACGTCACTCGACTGTATTATATTCAATGCTGGCCTTGCCAGTGTGCAACATAACGCGCGCCTTTTGCTTGATGCCAGCCTTGTCATTATCCACGGCAAGGCAATTGATGGTATATTTGACATTCATGCCGATGTGGCGCGCGCAGTTGAGTCGGCAAATAGCAATGTGATGATCGCGATTGACCAGGCAGCGTGATGTCAGAAAGCCAATTCATTCCGCTGCGGATAATCGTCAATCAGCACGCAAATGCGGCAATAAAGGGCACTGTGCCTCTCAATCCAGCGCTGCACCGATGGCATATTTGGATATTTTCGCTGACAGCAATATCTCTTCTGACGCTGTTCGGCATGTCATCCATGTTGCTGACCCAGTTGGGTTTCAATTACGAAATGGCAGGCGGTTCGGTTATCGAAAAAATGCATCCCGGAACATGGATCGCGCTTCTTGCCTGTGCTGTTGCGCTTGTGACTGGCAGCACTCTCACAGCTATATGGCGCTTCCTCGACCGTCACCCCTTGTTGCTTGCCTATACTGCCACATGGAGTCTTTTGCTCGTCTATATCGTCGCTGTGCAGAAATTGCCATTTACGCCCATCATTGATACTTTTTTCCTACCTGTTATCATTTTCTTTTTGCTCGACCGGCTAAGCGGTGATGAAAAGAAAGTATTGGCGAGTGCAGTTCATTTTTTTATGCTGCTGAACAGCTTGCTAGGTCTGAGTGAGGTTATGACCGGCTGGCGGTTGACGCCTTATGTTGTGGGCGGCGAAGAAATCACAGCGGATTGGCGCGCAACAGCCTTGATGGGACATCCGCTCGCCAATGCCTGTATCACTGGCACCTATGCCCTGATGATGGTGACAGGCGAAGGCAAGGGCCTTTCGGGCCACGCCCGCACAATCGCCATTCTGGGAGCGATGATTGGCATGATTGTGTTCGGTGGCCGTGCGGCCATGGTGTTCTTGCTTGCGCTCTCTCTACCATTTTTCGCCGTCAAACTACTTAAGGGCATCGCTTTTGGCCGTATGAGCTACAAAAGTGCGGCAATCGGCGCAGCCGCATTGCTGATTGTTCCGGGTGTCATGGCAGCACTTTTTTCCTATGGCGCATTCGATAAGTTTATTGGGCGATTTATCGATGATCGCGGCAGTGCAGCCACACGCGTGGTCATGTTTGAATTGTTCCAAGAATTGCCATTGCGCGATATTTTACTGGGGCCGCACCCAGATGCAATCGCGACGCTGAGAACGCTTGAAGGCCTTGATTACGGCATCGAAAGCTTCTGGGTTGCAACGATACTGTCATATGGTGCACTCATCAGTTTGATTTTTTTTGTAGGGATATTTCTCTATTGTTATGAGCTGGTGCGCTCCACATCGCCAAGTACCTGGTTGCCGCTGATGTATTTTTTCGGCGTTGCCAGCACATCGGTCAGTCTCTCTGCAAAAAGCTGTATTTTTGCACTATTCACCGCTATGGTCATTGTCCTGAGCACACAAAAATCGGTGCCCACCGGCAGCCGCTCTGCATATCGCGCGCCAAAGAGTGCTTGAAATGTCAGCCTCAGTCGATTGCCTGGTTGATGAGACCCATTGCGGGCGGCACGTGACAGGCATTGAGCGTATCACGCTGGAGCTCTTTTCGGCTCAGGCTCTTGCACCGCTTCGCGTTTATCCCGTTCGCTCTGCCAACCGGAAGAAAATGGTGCTGGATCAGCTCATGCGCCTGCCAATACTGGCGGCACAACATAAAAATGCTCTCGTTCTCTGCTCTGGATTTCCACCCACACCGCCGCTGGCATTTCTGGGTGAACGTGTCATTCCCTATATTCATGATCTATTTTTATTGACCCGGCCTTCCGAATTAAACTGGCGTGCCCGTGCTTACATGGCACCATCACTGCGATTTGCACTGAACCGGTTGACACGTTTCATGGTCAATTCGGAATTTACCGCATCTGAATTGCGGAGGTTCTGCCGTAACGATGCTGATATTCGTCTATATCGGCCAGCCGTGCGCAACGTGCTGGGCGTGGCCATGGGTGATCCGATACGCCCATCGCACACGGGCGAGTTGCGTTTGCTGGCGCTGGGTACAGTTGAACCGCGCAAAAATCTCGCAGCCGCTGCTGATATTGTTGCGGCACTGCGCGCCAAGGGCTTTACCCAAGCACGGCTTGATATTGTCGGGCGTGAGGGATGGGGCGGCGCAGCCGATCAACTGAAGGGGCGGGCGGGTGTCACTTTGCATGGTTACGCTCCGATCGAAACCATCAGGTCCCTCGCAGCGGATGCTGATTTTTTCATCTCCACCAGCCATGCGGAAGGGCTTGGTCTGCCATTGCTTGAAATTCAATATGCAGGTTTACCCGTGATCGCACCAGATCAACCGGTATTTCATGAAGTCCTGCGCGACTCAGGTTTGCTGATCGACACAAATGATGCTGCCAGCGCAGCATCGCAGATGATTGCAATGACAAAGCAACCGGACTGGCGCAGTGCGGCGCAGCAGGCAGCATCTGCGAATTTGCGGCGCTGGAATGCACAGGCCGATGCTGATCATGCCGCAATTATACGCTGGCTCAGCAGCATGATCAAAAATCAAAAGCGCTAAAAAAAGCAGCCTTTATTCGACAGCCCGCAGCCGCGTGGTGATCGGAAGCGTTGCTTGTCCCGGCTCATCAAAATCCATGGATTCCAGACGCGTGCCGCGCCGCGTAATTTTCTCCGATGATGTCGAAATGTCGGCAAGATCACCCTGCACTTGCTGAAAATGTTTGGCCAGACTGCCGGTGCGCTCACCAAGGCGGCGCACATCCTGCACAAGCATACTGACCTCTTTCTGAATCACCCGCGCTTCTTCGCGCATGCGGTGGTCGCGCATCAGTGTCTGCATCAGCTGTACCGCCATCATCATGAGTGATGGCGAGACAATGATGACACGGGCGCGATGCGCCTTTTGAATGATATCGTCAAAATGCTCCATCAAATCTGCATAAATCGCTTCTGACGGCACAAACAGCAACGCCATATCCTGCGTGTCACTGCTTGTGACATATTTATCGGCGATATCCTTGATATGCACACCGACATGCGCGCGCACCAGCGACTGCGCTGATTTACGTGCATCATCACTTTTTGCGTCGCGCAAGGCCGTAAAACTTTCAAGCGGAAATTTCGCATCAATCACCAGCGGGCGCGGATCGCCAGGCAGGCGAATAATGCAATCCGGCCGTTTGTTGTTGGCCAGTGTCACCTGAAATTCGAACGCACCGGCAGGCAAGCCGTCACGCACAATCGCTTCCATCCGCGCCTGCCCGTAAGCACCCCGGGATTGTTTGTTGGCAAGCACATCCTTCAGTCCGACCACTTCACTGGTCAGCGTGGTCAGATTTTTTTGTGCGGCATCAATGACTGCTAGGCGCTCATTCAAGGCCCCAAGCGTATCGGTTGTGCGCTGCGACGCACTCTCCAGCCCCTGCCCCATGCGATGCTGTAAGCCATCCAGCCGCTCTGACAGGGATTTCACCAAGTCGCCCTGCTGGTTGCCAAAAATTTCGGCCATGGATTGCATACGGCCGGTCAGCGCCGCCTGCAATTGATTGAGCGCGGCCAGCTTGTCATCAAGCTCATGCGCCCGTTCCGCCGCTGCCGCTTCACGCGCCGCCTCGTCAGCAGCGCGGCGGCGGCTGCCGCCCCACAGCACCAGCAGCATGATCAGCAGCAGCAGAGTAGCGAGCGCACCCAGAAGCAGGGCCGCATCGCCGGCGCGCACTGGCGTGTCGCCAATATGGAGAAGGATGGAAGTCATAGCCAAAAGATAATCCGATTCGCGCAGTCTTGCGAACGAAAAGCGAACAAGCGTGCAGAAAATTTGACCACAGCGGCACACGCCATTACCACGCCGCAAAACTTGCTGAAGCGAACATCATGGCCATCCGTCCCATCCTCCTGATCCCCGACCCCGTTCTGCGCCAGATTTCCAAGCCTGTGGCAGCCGTAACGAAGGACATTCGCGCGCTGGCCGATGACATGCTTGAGACGATGTATGATGCGCCTGGCGTCGGGCTGGCGGCGATACAGATTGGCGTGCCCAAACGGGTCGTCGTGATTGACACGGCGCGCAAGGATGAAGAGCACAAGCCTGAGATTTATATCAATCCGGTCATCGTATCGCGATCCCACGAACTGGCAGATTATGAAGAGGGCTGCCTGTCGATTCCTGAATATTATGAGAATGTCACGCGCCCGGCGCGCGTCACCGTGAAATACCTTGACCGCGATGGCAAGGAAAAAACGGTTGATGCTGATGGCCTGCTTGCCACCTGCCTGCAACATGAAATTGATCATCTCGATGGCAAGCTGTTTATCGACTATCTGTCGAAGCTGAAACGAGACCGCGTCAACAAGAAATTTATCAAGCTCGCCAAGGAACGGCTGCGCGACATGGATGATGAATAATGCGCGTTGTCTTTATGGGTACACCCGATTTTGCTGTGCCCGTACTCGCGGCCATCGCCGAGCAGCATGAGATTGTCGCTGTCTATTCCCGTGCTCCCGCCAAATCCGGGCGCGGCATGCAGCTGCGGCCTTCGCCCGTGCATGCGCTGGCTGAGCAGTTGAAAATCCCCGTTTTTACACCTGCGACGCTCAAAACACCTGAGGCGCAAACACTATTTGCATCACACGAAGCGGATGTCGCCGTGGTTGTTGCCTATGGCATGCTACTGCCAAAAGCCATTCTGGAAGTGCCGGTGGACGGCTGCCTGAACCTGCATGGATCGCTTCTGCCACGCTGGCGCGGCGCCGCACCCATTCATCGCGCCGTCATGGCCGGCGATACCCAAACCGGCGTGATGGTCATGCGCATGGACGAAGGGCTTGATACCGGTCCGGTCGCCATGGTTGAGCGCACGGCCATCGGCCCTGACGAGACGACGGGCGATTTGCATGACAGGCTAAAAAATCTCGGTGCTGATCTGATGGTGCGCGCACTCGCCGCACTGGCGCGCGGCTCGTTGACTTTTACGCCGCAAGGCAGCGACGGTATTACTTACGCGAAAAAAATTCTCAATGATGAGGCGCGCATTGATTTTTCTGCCTCACATACCACTGTGCATAATCTCGTGCGCGGGCTTTCTCCCTTTCCCGGCGCATTTTTTGAAGCCGATCTCGGCAAGGGCCTGGAGCGTGTGAAGGTGTTGAAATCGGCTCCCGCCGGTGCGGCTCAGGCTGCGCCCGGCACTGTGCTCGACACGCATTTGACGATAGCATGCGGCGATGGCGCAGTGCGTCTGATCACGGTCCAGCGTGCCGGATCAAAGCCCATGGATGCTGCTGCCTTTCTCAACGGCACCTGGCTTGTGCCGGGAACTGTCCTTTAACGCCTTCTTGACCATAATCGCGCTGCCATATCGCGGTCGCGATTGCGCCTTATGCGCAACGGGATTGCACGCGTTGCCATTTGCTGCACGGACTTTGCCATGACCGCCGCTCGCCCGCTTCACCATATTCTGCTCATCGCAATGACATGGGCCATGGCCGCACCCGCGGCCCTTGCCCAGCAGACCCAGACTGAGGAGATGGAGCGTCGCTCCCGCGTGCTTGCCACGGCTCCAGCGGATGCCGCGAAGGTTCTGTTCGGCAAACAGAGCACCGGGGCGCCGCTTCAGGCCCGCGCCATTGGCTCATTCGCACGCGGCTGTCTGGCTGGCGCCGAGGCTCTGCCGGTTGATGGTCAGACCTGGCAGGTGATGCGCCTGTCCCGCAACCGCAACTGGGCCCATCCCGAACTGGTCGCGCTGATCGAGCGCATTGCAAAGGCTGCACCTTCAGTCGGCTTCAATGGCCTGCTCGTGGGCGATATGTCCCAGCCCCGCGGCGGACCGATGCTCACTGGCCATGCCTCGCACCAGATCGGGCTGGATGCTGACATCTGGCTCACGCCGATGCCAAACCGCCGCCTGAACCGCGATGAGCGCGAGACGATGTCTGCCACCAACATGGTGCGCTCGGACTGGATGGATATTGATCCGGCCGTTTATTCCCAGCGCCAGATGAATGTTGTGAAACTGGCGGCTCGGCAATCCGAGGTCACGCGCATTTTCGTCAACCCCGCCATTAAAAAGGCGATGTGCCGCGATGCCGGCAGTGACCGCGCCTGGCTGTCAAAGGTCAGGCCAATGTGGGGGCACAATTATCATTTTCATATCCGTATCGCCTGCACGGATGGCTCATGCCGCGATCAGGATCCCCCCGGCGGCGGTGACGGCTGCGGACAGGAACTAACGGATTGGCTCAATACCCAATACAAAGCCATGCACGCGCCAAAGCGCAGCGGCGGCAGCAAAAAAACGGAACGGTTTTGGACAATGGATGATCTGCCCGCTGAATGCCGGCAGGTTCTGGTGGCGAAATAAATACAATAAGGCGCGTGCAAAAAAATGGGTTCGCATGAGGGCTGCAAAATTCCAATGACACGATAGGCTTGCACGACAAAGGCGAGACAGACACCGGGCGAAGCTGACAAAAAGCTGACAGGGCGTGTCAGATCAGCGTTGGTGCAGTCATGGCACATACAGGCTCTCATTTTGAGGAGTCTGCCCCATGGCAATCGTTACCATCCCAGCCCGCCGCTATGATCCCGTCGCCATCTCGCTGCACTGGCTGATTGCTGGATTGGTGATCGTTGCCTACGCCGTGGGCTTGTATCGCGAAACGCTGCCACGCAACGATTTTCGCGCCTGGCTGCTATCATTTCACATGTGGGTAGGCATGGCCGTTTTTATGCTCACCCTCGCGCGGATGGCGTGGCGCGCAAATCGGCCCGCCATGCCGCCAGTATCAGGCCCCCGTTGGCAGATGAGCGCGGCCAAGGTGGGACACATCGCGCTCTACTGCGTCACCATTGCTTTGCCTGTCATCGGGCTTGTTTCAGCGTGGCTCAAAGCCCGCAATGTGACATTTTTTAATATCGCAGCGCTGCCCTCACCATTCGCCGTGGATAAACCGTTTGGTCAGCAGCTTGAAGATGTTCACAGCTACGCTGGACATGCCTTGATGATATTGGCAGGCGGGCATGGCCTTGCCGCCATTGTGCATCAATATGTGCTGCGCGATGGCACACTGGGTCGCATGGTGCCATTTGTGAGTGCGCAGGCAGTGCAGCCGCGTGACGAGATGCGTGCAACGGAACAGCTTGAACCATCGGTCCGCTAATCCGTCATCGCGCCCCGCTCTGGCATGCCCCCCAGACGCCAGAGCGGGCCATACGGGCATCGTTCATCGACCGATTGCCATCTGCCCCCAAGATGATTGACAATGACGCGGCAAAGCAGCGAGTGAAGGCAATCCTTCGTCCTCACCCTTGCAGATTATCCGTCATGTCAACACTCCCCGCAAAAGTGGCACTTATCACCGGCGCTGCACGTGGCATTGGCCTGGCAGCCACCAAAAAGTTTCTGGCTGAAGGCTGGCATGTCGCCCTGCTCGACATTGATGGCGACAATCTCGCACGCGCCATGGCAAGCCTCGCCCAGCCCCAAGCCACGCTGGCACTCACATGCGATGTGGCAGTGCCAGCTCAGGTGGACGCAGCATTGGCGGCGGTAAAATCAGCGTGGGGCAGGCTGGATGCACTGGTAAACAATGCCGGTATTGCTGTTTTCAAACCCGCCCACGAAACCAGCCATGCGGAGTGGCAGCGGGTGATGGATGTGAATTGCACCGGCCCATTTCTCACCACGAGCGCAGCTGTGCCGCTGATGCGGGCCAATGGCGGCGGCGCTGTGGTCAATATTACGTCCATCTCTGGCTTGCGTGCCTCAACCCTGCGCGTTGCCTATGGCACCAGCAAAGCGGCACTGGCTCATCTCACCAAACAGTTTGCAGCTGAACTGGCGCTGTTCAATATCCGTGTGAATGCGGTCGCGCCCGGCCCTGTCGATACGGCCATGGCAAAGGCGGTGCATACACCAGACATTCGCGCCGATTATCATGATGCCATTCCGCTCAATCGCTACGGTCTGGAAGAAGAACTGGCTGAAGCAATTTATTTTTTATGCA
>JBOFCU010000245.1:0-3884 GCA_051646285.1 Beijerinckiaceae bacterium | reverse complement strand
GCCGCGATGCAGCCGGATGGTCATGCAGGCTCCGTCAATAAACCGTGGCGGACACTAATCCGCAATGCTGGATGGTGCGAAAGCGTCTGCGCGCTTCGCCCGATCCTGTCAACGCAAAGCCAATTCAGAGCCAGGCAACCCAGACCAAGGCAGTTCAGGCCCGCCCGCGCCGCGAGGTGATGGGTTTGACCCGGTGCTCGATAAAATTGCCGATCTCGGTCATGCGCCGCAGCGGGTCGAGCACCTGTTCATCCAGCCCCATGACCCAGGCAATATCACGCCGCGCCGGGTCATCATGCAGCGCCGCCAGTGCATCGCAATGATCACGGAAGGCTTCGACCGTGCGCGCAAAGCCTTCGCCGACGAGAACCTCCGCGCGGCGGCGCATGATCGTGGCAATTTCCCGCAGCGAAAATTCCGGATGGTATTGCACGCCCCAGAACACGCCGCCCCCATGCGAAAACTCCGCAGCCTGCACATCAGACATGGCATTGCGCGCCAGCACCATCGCGTCACCCGGCAGCACGGCCACCTCATCGAGATGAATGGCAGGCGCATCCCACGCATCCGGGCGCCCGGCGAGCAGGGGATGATTGCGGCCCGCAGCCGTGCGGGTGATCGCCCGGGCAAATCCCATCTCCCGGCCTTTTGGGTTGAGATGCACCGTGCCGCCCGCCGCGACAGCTCCGATCTGGATACCCCAGCATGACCCGAACACCGGCACCTGCGATTGATAGATCGCCCGCATCAGGTCAATCTGCCGCGTCACCGCCGGTTCGATAGTGTAGATATTCAGCGCCGAGCCGGTGAGGAATATGCCGTCATAGGATTGCAGCCCGCCGGCATCGGGAATGTTGGCCCCGTCATCGGCCGGCATGGCCACATCGCACAGGGATGTCGGGGCGAAGGTCTGCACGGAGGCGGCGTAAGATTCTCCCGGCGCCAGCCCGTAACTGTCCCGGTGCATGTCACGCGCCGCGCGCACATTGCCGTCAACGATGAGAAAACGAAAGGGGCGGGGGCTGGCATGCATGGCGGAATTATATTCGCAAAGATATGCACGGGAAGGGTTGCGCCCGTGCTGATGGCGGGGTGGTTCGGGCACCATTATCATGGCATCGCTCAGTTGCGCTATCACTGACCTGCGCCATCACCATTCATGCGGTGCACCGCTGCCGCGCCATTCAGGATCACTGCAAGGATTTCCGTGAACCGTCTCTGGTCCAACGCCTATGTTCTTTTGGCATTTACAGCGTTGCTGTGGGGCGGCAACGCCGTCGCCAGCCGTCTCGCCATCGGCGAAATTTCACCCATGATGCTGACCTGCCTGCGCTGGCTCGGCGTCTGCCTGGTCATGCCGGTGCTCTATCGCCGCGACATTGCCGCCAACGCGCCGGTGCTGCGCGCCCATGGTAAAACCATTGTGCTGCTGGCCCTGCTGGGCTTCACCGCCTTCAACGGTCTGATGTATGTGGCGGCCTACTCCACCACCGCCATCAATATCGGCATTATTCAGGGGTCCATTCCCGTGCTGGTCTTGCTCGGTGCCCTGGCGGTGTACCGCACACCGATCACGCCCTTGCAGATGATTGGTGTGATGGTGACAATTCTTGGTGTTTTTGTCATTGCCGCCAAAGGCGATCTGGCGGTGATCAAGACACTCGCTTTTAATTTTGGCGACATGCTGATGCTGATCGCCTGTGTGCTGTACGCCATTTATACGCTGGCCCTGCGCAGCCGCCCGCCGCTGCCGCCACTCGTGTTTTTTACCGCACTGGCCGTTGCCGCCTTTTGCTGGTCGCTTGTCCTCGTCATGTGGGAAGTTCAGGCCGGCACGGCCATATGGCCAACGTGGAAGGGCTTTCTGATTTTAATTTATGTGACGATTGGCCCGTCCATGCTGGCGCAAATTTTCTTCATGCGCGGGGTGGAGTTGATTGGCCCCGGCCGTGCCGGCATTTTTGTCAATCTTGTGCCGGTGTTCGGCTCGTTTCTGGCGGTGATGATTCTGGGTGAAACATTCGCCTGGTATCATGGCCTTGCGCTGGCGCTGGTGCTGGGTGGTATCGCCTTGGCGGAGGCAAAAAAGCCAAAATCGGCATAATAAAAAGCGCGGCTTTATCAGCCGCGCTTTTGTAGGGATCAGATCAAAATCAGACGAATTGGCAGAAGCGGGCGCGCTTGACCTGCTCGATCGCCTCAATGCGTGCCAGCAATTCCGTCGACACCGGCACATCAACTGCCACGAAGGAAATGGCGTTGCCGCCGGGTGTTTCGCGGCCCATATCGAAGGTGCCGATATTGACACCGGCTTCGCCCAGCAGCGTGCCGAATTTACCGACAAAGCCCGGCTTGTCCGCATTGCGCACATAAATCATGTAAGGCGCAAATTCCGTATCCATGGCAATGCCGCGGATTTCGACGATGCGCGGCTTGCCATCCTGATACACCGTGCCCGACGCATGGCGGGCCATGTCCGAGGCATCAACGGTGATGCGGATCAGGCTTTCGGTATTGCCGGTGGCAGATGATTTCACTTCCTCAACCAGAATCCCGCGATCCTTCGCAATCAGCGGCGCATTGACCATGTTGATTTCTGGCATGAACGGCTGCAACGCGCCTTTCACCGCAGCCGCAGTCAGTGCGCGGATATTCAGATTGGCGACAGCGCCGATATATTCGATGCGCACGCCCTTCACATTGCCTTCGGTCAACTGGCCAAGGAAGGAGCCGAGTTTTTCTGCCAGTGATACAAAGGGTTTCAACCGTGGCGCTTCTTCCGCCGTGATGGAGGGGAAATTCACCGCGTTGGTGATGGCACCGCGCAGGAGATAATCCGACATCTGCTCGGCCACCTGCAATGCGACATTTTCCTGCGCTTCTGTTGTCGCGGCACCCAGATGCGGCGTGCACACCACATTCGGCAGGCCAAACAGCGGATTGGTTTGCGCCGGTTCGACCGAGAAAACATCGAAGGCTGCGCCGGCGACATGGCCGGATTTCAACGCATCCGCCAGTGCCTCTTCATCAACAAGGCCGCCGCGCGCGCAATTGATGATGCGCACGCCCTTTTTGGTTTTCGCGAGATTATCGCGGCTGAGAATATTTTTTGTTTTTTCCGTCAGCGGCGTGTGCAGGGTGATGAAATCAGCCCGCGCCAGCAATTCCTCAAGCTCGACCTTTTCCACACCCAGTTCCATGGCGCGTTCCGGCGTCAGGAACGGATCATAGGCAATCACGCGCATGCGCAGGCCCACGCCGCGTTCGGCAACAATGCCGCCGATATTGCCGCAGCCGATGATGCCGAGCGTCTTGCCGGTAATTTCAACGCCCATGAAGCGGTTTTTTTCCCACTTGCCCGCCTGTGTCGAGCGGTCCGCTTCCGGCAATTCGCGCGCCAGCGCAAACATCATGGCAATCGCATGTTCCGCGGTGGTGATGGAATTGCCGAACGGCGTATTCATCACGATGATGCCCTTGGCGGTCGCGGCGGGAATATCGACATTGTCGACACCAATGCCGGCGCGGCCGATCACTTTCAGATTTTTTGCGCTCTCCAGCAATTTTGCCGTGACTTTCGAGGCAGAGCGGATGGCAAGCCCGTCATAGTCACCAATGATCGCAGCAAGCTTGTCCTTGTCCTTGCCAAGGGCTGGATCAAACGTCACGTCGATGCCGCGATCCTTGAAAATCTGCACGGCAGCGGGAGACAATGCGTCGGAAATCAGAACGCGGGGTTTGTTAGTGGTGGGCATGGGATGCTCCTCTGCACCCTCCCCTTGCGGGGGAGGGCCGGCGCAGCAGCGCCGGGGTGGGGTAAAAAATAGGTGTGATTGTTTTGGCGGGGCGGCGAGGAAAAGTGAGCGTCCGGTCAGACAGTCTCA
>JBOFCU010000233.1:0-2413 GCA_051646285.1 Beijerinckiaceae bacterium | reverse complement strand
GGCGGGGTTAAGCTTACTTTGAAAACGCGTATTCCGGTAGCCACATCACGATCTGCGGAAAGACGGTGATGATCGCGACAGCGGCAACCAGCAGCAGGAAAAAGGGCAGGGCGGCGCGCGCCACCGTGTTGGAATCCTTGCCACTCATGGTTTGCAGCACGAAGAGGTTGAAACCGACCGGTGGGGAGACTTCGGCCATCTCCACAATCAGCACCACAAAGATGCCGAACCAGATCAGGTCGAAACCGGCTTTCTGCACCATCGGCAACACCACAGCCGTGGTCAGAACAATCATCGAAATGCCATCAAGCGCTGCGCCCAGCACGATATACATGATCGTTAGCGCAGCGATCAGGCCGTAGGGCCCGAGCCCCAGCCCGTCCACCCACGCTGCCAGAGCGTTGGGAATGCCGGTGTACCCCATTGACTGTTTCATGAAGGACGCGCCGGCGAGGATCAGCATGATCATGCAGGTCACGCGCACCGTGCCCATCACACTGTCCACCATCGTCTTGCGGTTCAGTACGCCATTCCACGCCGCAAGCCCCATCGAGCCGAGCACGCCCCACGCCGCGCATTCCGTTGCCGTCGCCCAGCCGATGATGAGGGTGAAGAACACCAGCGCAATCAGCAGTGCCAGCGGGATCAGGTTGGCGGACTCCCGCATTTTCTCGCGGAACGTCATCTTCGGTTCCGGCGGCGGCATCTTGTCCTTGTTGAGGACGGACCACACCGCGATATAGCCGGAATACAGCGCCATGACGAGAAAACCCGGCAGGAATCCGGCCAGAAAAAGCTGGATGATCGAGACATTGGCCGCCACCGCGTAGACCACCATGGTGATCGAAGGCGGAATGAGGATGCCAAGCGTGCCCGCACCGGCCAGCGAGCCAAGGCTCAGCAATTCATCATAGCCGCGCCGCTTGAGTTCCGGCAGCGCGATCTTGGCAACCGTCGCGGTGGTGGCGGCCGATGAGCCTGACACCGATCCGAACAGGCCCGACGCCAGCACATTCACATGCATGAGCCGGCCGGGAACGCGCCCCAGCCAGGGCGCGAGGCCGCGAAACATTTCTTCCGACAGTTTCGTGCGGAACAAAAGCTCACCCATCCAGATGAACAGCGGCAGCGCCGCCAGCTCCCACGACGCGCTGTTGCCCCAAACGGTTGTCGCCAGCACCGAACCGGCAGGAATGCCGCCGACAAACAGCATGCCGAGCCAGCCCACGGCCATCAGGCTGATGGCGATCCACACGCCGCCGGCCAGCAGGCCGGCCAGAACCGCAAACAGCAGCGCGGCGATTTCGAGAAGTTGGAGACCGGAAAACATGCTTCAGTCCTAAACCGCGCTGGACGCAGCACGTTCGATGGCTTCTTCCGCCGTCTTCGGCGGATCGACATGGTAGCAAGGCTTTTCACCGCGCAACACACGCACCAGCTCATCCAGAAAGGCGATGGTCAGCAGCGTCAGCCCGCCAGAAAAGCCCAGTTGCGGAATCCACAGCTTCACCGGAACCACGCCCTGCGCCATGTCGTTGGTGAGCCACGAATAATAGGTGAAGTGGATGGCGTGCCACGAAAAATAGCCGGTGAAGGCAACGCCAATCAGCAGCGCAGCAATTTCCATGAACCAGCGCTTGCGCCCCGCGAACCGGTCGATCAGCAGGCCGACGCGGATCATCTCGCCGGATTTGAAAGTGTGGGCCAGCCCAAGGAATGACATCGCCGCCATCGACCACGCGGCGAATTCATCGCCAGCCGGAATATTCACGCCGATCTCACGCCCGATCGACAGGCCCATCATCAGCACGAAAATGACGACAAGAAAAAAACCCGCCATCCATCCGGCGGCCAGATAAAGCCCGTCCAGCGTTTTCCGCAGCATCCCCCACCCCAATCCAGCGCCAGACCGGCGTTACGCCGGAAGCCACCGCACGCCATCCGCGCCAAGGCGAATTCTGGACCGCCGCGCGCCACCGGCGCAAGCATGCCCGCCGCCAGGACCGGCAGGCATCGCGACCGGCACCAGCAGGCTGACTCCGGGGCAGAAGCCTTGTCAACAAAAAACCTATAATTTATCGATGTTTTGCGTGATTGAAGTTTGTGCGCTGCCGCAAGGATTTTGTGCAATGGCGAAAGAACTGCAACTCGGCCCGATTGTGTCATCGGCGCATCTGGCGGCGGGTGCGATGCCGGCGCTGTCCGAATTCGAATTCGGCCTCATCCTCGCAGGCCACGCGTTTCATCGCTGGATGGTGCGCTGCATGGCCGCTGCCGGCGTGCCGGATGTCTCGGCGCTGGAGGTGCTGATCATGCACACGGTGCATCATCGCAACAAGGGCAAGCGCCTCTCCGATATCGCGCTCGTCCTCAATATCGAGGATATGCATCTCGTCACCTACGCGGTGAAAAA
>JBOFCU010000221.1:0-4123 GCA_051646285.1 Beijerinckiaceae bacterium | reverse complement strand
CCCGCCACCGGCAAAGCGCCGCTTTTCCGCATCTCCTTGCCGGCATCGCCTTGCCTGCATCACCTTGCCGGCATGGCCTGGCCCGCATCACCTGGCCTGCATCACGCTGATAGCCTGTGACACAGTAACCTGCCGGGCCTGAAGCCAGACAGGGACTTGAGAGCCGGCACAAGATGGGCCATGGACAATGGTCACAAAACTGGGATGAGAGCACCGCCATGGAACGGCCAGAACGCGAAGGCATGGATTATGATGTTGTGATTGTTGGGGCGGGGCCTGCGGGGCTTGCCGCCGCGATCCGGCTCAAACAGCTTTCCCCCGATCTTGCGGTTGTGGTCGTCGAGAAGGGCTCGGAGGTGGGCGCGCATATCCTGTCCGGCGCGGTGATCGATCCGGTCGCGCTCGACACGCTGCTGCCGGAATGGCGCACAGATGCCGATACGCCGCTGAAAACGCCGGTGACGGAAGACATCTTTTATTATCTCGGCCCGGCCGGCGGTGTGCGGCTGCCCAATTTTGCCATGCCGAAGCTGATGGACAATCACGGCAACTATGTCGTCTCGCTCGGCAATGTCTGCCGCTGGATGGCCACCAAGGCGGAAGCGCTTGGCGTGGAAATCTATCCCGGCTTTGCCGCCTCGGAAATTCTGTTCGATGACACGGGCGCCGTCACCGGCGTGGCCACCGGCGATATGGGCGTGAGCCGCGACGGTGATATGAAGGACGCCTATACACGCGGCATGGAATTGCGCGGGCGCTACACATTTTTTGCCGAGGGCGCGCGCGGGAATCTCTCGAAACAGATCATCGCGAAATATCATCTGGCCGATGGCCGCGAGCCGGCGAAATTCGGCATCGGGCTGAAAGAACTCTGGACGGTCGATCCGGCCAGGCACCATCCCGGCCGGGTGCAACACTCCTTCGGCTGGCCGCTGGATGGCACCACCGGCGGCGGCTCATTTCTCTATCACCTCGAAAACAATCAGGTCGTTGTCGGTTTCGTGGTGCATCTGAATTATCAGAATCCAACGCTGTCACCGTTTGATGAATTTCAGCGCTTCAAAACGCAACCGATGATCCGTGACGTCTTCGAGGGCGGCAAACGCATTTCCTACGGGGCGCGCGCCATCACCGAAGGCGGCTACCAGTCGGTGCCGAAACTGACATTTCCCGGCGGGGCACTGCTGGGCTGCGCCGCCGGCTTTGTGAATGTGCCGCGCATCAAGGGATCGCACAATGCGATGCTCTCGGGCATGCTGGCTGCCGAAAAATTCTTTGCCGCATTGAGCGCTGACCGTTCTCACGATGAAGTGCCGGAATATGAAAATTCCTGGCGCGCATCTGACATCGGCAAGGATTTGTGGACAGTGCGGAATGTCAAGCCGCTCTGGTCGAAATTCGGCACGATGCTCGGTGTCGCCATCGGCGGCATGGATATGTGGATCAACAGCCTGTTCGGCTTTTCACCCTTTGGCACAATGAAGCATGGCAAGGCCGATCATGCTTCCTTGAAAAAAATCAGCGAGGTTACACCCATCACCTACCCCAAGCCGGATGGCGTGATTTCCTTCGACAAATTGTCATCGGTGTTTTTATCCTCAACCAACCATGAAGAAGACCAGCCCTGCCATCTGGTGTTGAAAGACCCGTCCATTCCGGTCCAAAGCAATTTGCCGCTGTATGGCGAACCGGCGCGGCTGTATTGCCCGGCGGGCGTGTATGAAATCATTTATGAAGATGAGGCGGCCAAAACCAATCCGCGCTTCCAGATCAACGCGCAGAATTGCGTCCATTGCAAAACTTGCGACATCAAGGATCCGGCGCAGAATATCACATGGGTGACGCCGGAAGGTGGCGGCGGCCCGAATTATCCGAATATGTGAGGGCTGCCATGAACCGCCACGACCGGATACCGCCCCATGCCAGCGAAGCGACGCTGGAATATCTTGATGCTGATTTGCGGGTCATCAAGCCCGGCCAGTTCGTGCGCTGCGCCGTCACCGGCAAACATATTTTATTGGATGATCTGCGCTACTGGTCCGTGGACCGGCAGGAAGCCTATGTGGATGCGCAGGCTTCGCTCACACGGGAATTGCAGACCATGCAGGGTGCGCCAAAAATCAAGGCCTGAGCAGCACCGTGTCGAGCAGGGCCGCAATGGCGGCCTCCTGTTCAAATTCAAGCGTCACCGGCAAAATGCCTAGCTGGCCCTTGAAAATCACGTCCGCACGCTGACCGCCAATGCGCACCGCATCCTTCACGGTTGTCACCGGATAGAGCGATTGCTGCGCGGCCATGGCTGCCAGAGCCAGCAGCTCATCATCTGAATAATCGTGATGATCCCCAAACACGCGGCTCTGCGCGATATGCGCGCCGAAGCCTTGCAGCGTGTTAAAAAACTTTTCAGGCCGGCCGATGCCGGCGAACGCGAGCACATGGGCGCCACGCAACACCTCAACCGCGCGCGCATCAGGCTGCAATGAAGCACGATGCACCGGCTTGGGCATATCATAGGCCGTTGCTGTGGATGCATTGGACTGAATGGCAATCGCGGCCTGCACATGCGGCCATTGATCCTTCAGGGGCGCACGCAAGGGCCCGGCCGGAAAACAGCGGCCATTGCCGAACATCGCCTCGCCATCAATCACCGCGAGGGATACATCCTTGGCGAGTTTCGGATTCTGCAATCCATCATCAAGCACAATGATGGTTGCGCCCTGCGCAATTGCCATGCGCGCACCGGCCACACGGTCCCGCGCAACAATGACAGGTGCGGCACGGACAATTTCCAGCGGCTCATCGCCGACTTCGCCGGCACTGTGCTGGTGGGCATCGACACGCAGCGGGCCTTTTTCCTTGCCGCCATATCCGCGCGACACAACAAAGGGCATTTCGCCACGGTCTTGCAGCATGCGTACCAGCGCCATCACCACCGGTGTTTTTCCAGCACCGCCCAGGGTAAAATTGCCAACGCAGATCACGGGCTTTTCCACGCGCGTGCCGCGCTGCTTCATGCGCCATGCGGTGATCGCGCCATACAGCGCACCCAGTGGCGACAGGGCAATGGCAATATCACGCGCAAATTCGCTGCGCTGGTCATACCAGAATGCGGGCGCGCGCCAGCTCACGGCGTGTGCTCCTGCGCCCGGTGGTGATGGGCCCGTTGCGCCAGCACATCCGTCATCGCCTTCAATGTGCGCTGGGTTGCGCCGGCCTGCCCGGATATGACCTGCGCTGCGTGCTGGCCCATGGCGCGCATCTGCGCGGGATCAAATAACAGTTGCGCCACCGCCTGCGCCAACGCCTCACCATCCCGCACGGCCAGCGCGCCGTCACGGCTATCGAGCAAGCCGAACGGCTCGGTAAAATTGAAAATATGCGGGCCATGCAGGATGGCCACGCCGAGCTTGGCCGGTTCAATCGGATTTTGCCCGCCATGGGCAATGAGCGAGCCGCCCATGAACACCAGCGGCGCGAGGCGATAAAAAATGCCCAGTTCGCCAATCGTATCGGCAATATAAATCTGTGTATCCGCATTCAGCGGTGCGCCTGAAGACCGTTGCACCGCCGTCAGCCCTGCCTCGCGCACCAGGGCTGCAATTTCAGCGCCGCGTTCGGGGTGGCGCGGCACGATAATTGTTAACACATCGGCGGCGCGCTGTGCCACGTGCTGATGGGTCTGCAACACCGCCATATCCTCACCGCGATGGGTGCTGGCCGCAAGCCAGAGCGGACGGCCCGCAGCGCTGCCGGACAATTGCGCGCGCCGGACCGGATCATCCGGCGGGGCAGGCCCATCATATTTCAGATTGCCCGGCATCTGCACATGGTGGGCGCCCAGCGCGCCAAACCGGAAGGCGTCGTCATGGCTTTGGGCAAGGCAGACATCGACACGCGATAAAATGGCGCGCGCAATGGCCGGCATTTTCTGCCAGCGCTGGAAAGAGCGCTCCGACATGCGGCCATTGATGATGATGACGGGAATATCGCGCGCATGGGTGGCCAGAATTAAATTGGGCCACAATTCCGATTCCGCAAACACCGCACAATCGGGCTGCCAATGATCGAGAAAGGCCTGTGCAAAGGGCGGCGCATCGAGCGGCACATACTGATGAAACGCGCC
>JBOFCU010000202.1:0-2766 GCA_051646285.1 Beijerinckiaceae bacterium | reverse complement strand
GATTTTCGCCATAGCGCAGGGTTTGTGCCAATTCCCCTGTGAAGCTCTTGCGCCTCGGCGTTTCGATGCCGCTCTGGCTCATCATCCAGTCAGAAATCATGGTGTCATAAGCGGCGGTGCGCGCGAAAGCCTTTGCGGCGAGCTGCTGGCGGAAGGCCAGCGTGGTGGCGCCCGTGTTGGCCTGCATTTCATCGAGCAACGGCTGATAATCCTCGGCATCAACGATCACCGCCACGCCATCAAAATTCTTTGAGGCAGCGCGGATCATGGCCGGACCGCCAATGTCGATATTCTCGACGCAGTCATCGAACCCCGCGCCTTTCTTCAGGGCCGCCTCGAAGGGATAGAGATTCACGATCAGCACATCGATGGACTGAATGCCATGCGCGAGCATCGAAGCCTCATGCTCTGGATTGCCCCGCACGGCCAGCAAGCCGCCATGCACGGCGGGATGCAGCGTTTTCACCCGGCCATCCATCATCTCCGGGAAGCCGGTCAGGTCCGACACATCGCGCACCGGCAGACCCGCCGCCGCAATGGCCTTGCAGGTGCCACCGGTGGATACAAGCTCGACACCTCGCTGATGCAAGGCCGTGGCCATTTCGATCAGGCCGGTCTTGTCGGAGACAGAGATGAGTGCGCGGATAACGCGGCGGGGCTTGTGCGCCATGGGGCAAATCCCTTGAAAGTCCGCCGGGGCAGCGGCTCATGTTGCGGTGCAATGCACCCGAACATGCCCGAAAGGCAAGCCATTCCAGCCAAAAGCCGCAGAGACTCACAGGGAGTTGGCTGATTTTTCAGGATGGCAGGTCAGGAAACCTTTTGCGGGCTGCTGACAACGCCGCGAAGCAGGGGGATGGTTGGCCCCACGGATGTGACTGTTGGTAGCGGGAGAGGGACTCGAACCCCCGACCCCAGGATTATGATTCCCGTGCTCTAACCAGCTGAGCTACCCCGCCTCCGCCGGACAGCAAGGCCCGGCAAGCAACAGTGGCGCGGATATAGAAAGGCGCGGGGTGAGTGTCAAGGAAAGGGGCCGCGCCAGCGGTCAGGTTTACGGTTTTGCCGCCACATAGCCATAGAAGTTGTCGAGAAAGTCACTCACAGACAAATCCTTGCTGCCGTTTGGCACCTGATGCTCGCCATTGCCCCAGGTGAAGACCTTCATCCTCACTTTATCATTGGTGCGGTCAATCGGTGAACGGAGCACAACCCAATGATCGGCCAGCCAATCGCCATCGGTCTGGTCGGCTTCCTTCAGCATATTGGCAGCAATAAACAGGCACACACGATAGCCCTGATTGAAAAGCCGCGTGGCGGCATCAACAGTGCCAGTGCCCTTGTCGATGGAGACGTTGGTGACGTTGCGGATATCCGAATATCCGGCCCGGCGGAACCAGTCCGCCAATTCTCCCGGCAGCGTCATACCGGCAAAAGCCTTGTCCACCGTGTCATAATCCAGAAAGGCATTTTCAGAATCGCGGATGCTGGCCATCGTCATCCAGTCAACCTGATCCATCGATGCCGGCGGCTTGTAGTTGCGCACATCGGAACCCGGCTTGATATAAAGCCGGTTGATATTGGCGCGGCCCTTTTCATAAAGGTCAATCGCATAGCGCGCATACATGATGGGGTTGTCACTGGCCGTATGAAACAACAACGCTGTCGGGCCGCACAAGCTGGATTGGTCCTGATTCATGAGGCCCGGATTGGCAATGCGCATGAGAATGCCAACGCCAACCTCGTAACGATTGAGCTTGGGAAAATGCCGCGCGCTCTGCCGTTCCATGAAATCGCAGGCCATGCCTGCTGCAAAGCGATGCTGCTCTGAGGGCAAATAAAATGGTCCCGCGCCGCTGATGCGTTGCGCTGTATTGTAGAGCGACTCAAACATCAGCTTCGATGCAGGCGGTAAATTCCGCGATATTTTCGAAATCTCATACAGATCCTTGATTTCATTGGCTGTGATCTTGCCATCGCTGAGCGTGCTGCGAACGATATTCACCGCCTCTTCGTGGCTTATGAAGCCATCATCCAGCAAACTGACACGCAAGGATTTCGTCACCTGCTTGCTGACCAGCGAATCCCACTGGCCGGGCGGCTTTGGCGGTGGTGCGGGCGCTGGCCGGGCTGCGAGCATTTCCATGCGTTGCAGCATCGAGCCGCCCGGATCAACATATCCTTTTGTGACTGTGCCAAAATGCTTTTTCTCAAATTGGACGATTGCCTCGCACAAAGTGCGGTTTGCCAGACCTCCAATCACAGGTCCGGTCAGTTTGCCTTCAGTGCCAGCGTCGGCCGATGGTATGCGGTTCAAAAGTGCAATCACCGTTTGCTGATCCGCCTTCCAGTTCTGGCACTGGCGCCCGGTGCTGAGGTGTTTTCCGACTCGGCCGCGAAGAGGCATGGCAAAGCTCCTGCAACAATATGCGCGCCATCATTTTCGTTGCGCGGCATGAATACAGACAGGCATACGCGATGCCTGACCGCATATCATGGGAATACCCTATCCGTTATCCATGCATCCTACCATCGGCATGATGAGCCGGCGTGCGCGCACGCACAGTGAAGGAAAACTTCACCACCAGCTGTGCGGCAAAAAATGCAAAAAATAAAAATCAGCCGGTTTTCCTGAACCGGATCATCTTGAAATATCCGGCCGGGAAAGCGTTTTGCGAACCAAGATATTCAAAGCCGCCATGCGTCTCGGCCCATGCCCTGACGCGGCTGATCTTGAATGTGGTGGACCAGCCGACTTTTTTGGCA
>JBOFCU010000197.1:0-5819 GCA_051646285.1 Beijerinckiaceae bacterium | reverse complement strand
CGATCAGGCTGGCCCTCGACACGTCGGATTTCACACCCGCGCGCCAGCGATGATCAACCGTGCTGACATTGCCGGATTGTGCCCGACCACGAGACGATGAATGGCAAGCCTTCATGTATCAGGATTTTTAGAACCGGGTATCAGGATTTCAGAACTTGGCCTGTGCGGTAGCGCCATCGGGCGCGGTCAACTGGACCACGCCTTTCGTGCCCGCCGGAATCGCGACCGGGGCCTTGCCGACGAGCCGCGAACCATCAGCCGGTTCAAGGGCGAACCGCTGGGTCTTGCCGCCGACGATCATGATGGCATTGGCTTTGAAGCCAGCGGAGGCAACCGGCTTGTCGTTGAGATCGGATAGAACCACAACCACCTCGTCACTGCCCCTGGCGACCAGTTCGACATGAAAACGGGTGCCGGCATCAACCAGCGCGCCGCCGTTCGGCCCCTTGCGCGGCTCGTGTGCCGTTGCTGAGAGAACGCTGGCGGCCAGCAGGATAGCGGCGGTCAGAATGCGCATGGGAATCTCCGTTGGGTCAGTATGTCGCGGGGTGTCCGGCCTGGCTTAGCGGTGCAGCAAGGGTTTCGGCGTGCGCATCAGCCACCAATCGTTCGAGTGCGCCGCGGCCATAGCGCAGCACCAGTGTAGGGGTCAGCACGGCGTCCAGCAGTGTTGCGGTGACAAGACCACCGAAAATCGTGATGGCGACAGGGTGAAGGATTTCCTTGCCCGGCGCACCGGCGTCGATCATCAGCGGTAACAGAGCGACACCAGCGGATAGCGCCGTCATCAGCACGGGCGTCAGCCGGTCGAGACTGCCGCGCATGATAAGGTCTGGCCCGAATGGCAGCTTCTCGTGGATCGCCAGATTGATGATGTGGCTGATCTTGAGAATGCCGTTGCGGGTGGCGATGCCGGTCAGCGTAATGAAGCCGATCATTGACGCCACAGACAAGGGCTGTCCGGCGATCCAAAGGGCTGCGACCGAACCAATCAGCGCCAGCGGAACGGCCGCCATGATGATCGCCACAAAAACAACCGAGCGATAGCGGCTGTAGAGAATGGCGAAGATCATTGCCAGCGATACCAGTGACAGCAGGCCAATGGTCCGCATCGACTCTTCCTGCGCCTGAAACGTGCCTTCCAGAACGGTGGAAAAGCCGGTGGGAAGCTTTGCAGCCGCAAGCACGGTGCGTATATCCGCCACCACGCGCGCCATATCGGCCGCGCCATCGGTGTTGGCGAAAACGACAACGCGGCGACGGCCGTTCTCGCGCAGAATCTGGTTCGGCCCGTCGGTTTCCACCACATCGGCGATCTGGCGCACCGGCACCCAGCCCACCGGCGTCTCGATTAATAGATCACCGAGGCCTTGCGTCGTGCGGCGCTGATCCTGCAACCGCAGCACCACATCAAAACGGCGGTTGCCATCAATGACCCGCGACACGACGCGACCGTTAGACAGGCGTTCGAGTTGCTCGGTCACCGCAGCGGGTTGCACGCCATAAAGCGCAGCGCGGCGATAATCGACGATGATTTCCAATTGCGGAATGCGCACCTGCTTTTCGACCTGAAGATCGACAATACCGGGGATGGCAGCAAACCTGCCACGAAACTCCTCAGCCAGCGCGCGCAGGGTGTCGAGATCTTCGCCGAAGATTTTCAACGCAATCTGGGCGCGCACGCCCGACAGCATGTGATCGAGCCGATGCGAAATGGGCTGGCCAATGTTTGTCGCCACTGGCAGCACGGACAACCGGCTGCGGATGTCAGCGATGATCGCGTCTTTGGCCCGCCCACTGGTTTTCAGCGCCACCTCGATTTCGGAGGAATGCACACCTTCCGCGTGCTCATCCAATTCGGCACGACCCGTGCGCCGGCCTACGCGCTCCACATCCTGAATATCCATAATCAACTGTTCGGCAATCAGGCCGACACGGTGGCTTTCTGCCAGTGAAATACCGGGATTGAATAAAAGATTGATCGTCAGCGTGCCCTCGTTGAAGGGCGGCAGGAACGCGCGGGGCAATTGCGCGGCGAACACGCCTGCCGCAACCACAGCAAGGACTACGCTCGCCATCAGCATTTTCTGGAAACGGAAGGCAAGTGCCAACAGCGCCCGATTGACGGACTTCAGTATGCGGATCATGCCGCTTTCACGATGGTCCAGCCGCTTGAGGCCGGGCAGCAGGTAATAGGCCATCACCGGCGTCAGGGTGATCGAGACCAGGAGACTGGCGAGGATCGAGATGATGTAGGCTTGGCCCAGCGGAGCGAACAAACGCCCCTCAATGCCAGTGAGCGAAAATAGCGGCACGAAGACGAGAACGATCACCATTGTCGCATAGACGATGCCGGAGCGAACTTCCTGACTGGCAGAAACCACGACGTCAAAGACGCTGCGCGGATCACCAGCCTCGCGGTTTTCGCGCAGACGGCGGAAGATGTTTTCCACATCCACCACCGCATCATCCACCAGCTCGCCAATAGCGATAGCGAGGCCGCCAAGCGTCATCGTATTGATCGACAGGCCCATCAAGTGGAACACGATGGCAGTGACAAGCACCGAAACGGGGATGGCGGTCAGTGAGATCAGCGTGGTGCGCGTGTTCAGCAGAAACAGGAACAGCACAATGGCTACGACGACAACGGCTTCGAACAGGACAGTGCGGACATTGCTGATCGACGCCTCGATGAACCCGGCCTGCCGGAACAGAATCTGGTCCGCCTTGATGCCGCCGGGCAACGTGGTGGTGATCTCTGCCAATGCGGCCTCGATCTGGCGCGTCAATGGAATGGTATCAACGCCAGGCTGTTTTTCGACCGAGACAATGACAGCCGATTTGCCCTGATACCCGGCATCGCCGCGCTTGGTGCGCGCCGCGAATTCCACTGTTGCAATCTGTTCCAAGGCGATGGGCTGGCCGCCGACTGTGGCAACAACGACGCGCTTGAGATCGTCAAGGCTGCGGGTGCGCCCGATATTGCGGATCAGGAATTCGCGGGAATACTGATCGGTGAAGCCGCCGCCTGTATTGGCGCCAAATTGCTGAAGCGCCTTTTCAACATCGGCGAACGGCACCTTCAATGCGCGCAACGCGGCGGGATTGGGAGAGACGCGGTATTGCCGCACCTCACCGCCAATGGGGATGACCTGCGCGACACCCGGAATGGACAGGAGGCGTGGCCGGAGGATGAAATCGGCCGTTTCACGCAGGTCCATAGGCGAAACGCCATCTGGCCCGGTCACAGCGACCAGCAGAATCTGCCCCATGATGGAGTTGATCGGCCCCATCTGCGGCACCACGCCTGCCGGCAACTGCGGCTGAATCAGCGCCAGCCGCTCGGCGATCTGCTGGCGGTTGCGGAAAATCTCCGTATTCCAATCGAATTCGACAGTGGTGATCGACAGGCCGACGCCGGAGACCGAACGCACGCGCGTCACCCCAGGCAGGCCGTTCATCTGCGCTTCGATCGGGTATGTGACGAGCTGTTCAACCTCGGGCGGAGCCAACCCCTCGGCCTCGGTCATAACGGTGACGGTGGGCCGGTTGAGATCGGGGAATACATCCACCGGCAACCTGGTCACGGTCAGCGCGCCATAGAGCGTCAGAATGGCGGCAAGGGCGAGAATGAACAGCCGGTTACGCAGCGACTGGGTGACGAGGACTGTGAACATCAGCGGATCTGGTTCAGAAGTTCAGCGCCCTGGGTGGCGATGCGCTTGCCCGCACCGATGCCGGACACGATCAGCACACGGCCCGCATCGAGCGGCTCCACCCGCACCTCGCGGGGCACGAAGCGTTCAGCGTTGGTATGTTCGAATACCAAGGACTGCCCGTTTGCGCCGCGCAGAATGGCGGACCGGGGAACTGCGACGCCCGATTTCTCATCCACCGTGGTCGCCAGAACAGTGAGGAACTGGCCGGCGCGCAAGCCCTTCGTCTCCCCTTCAATGCCGAAATGGATGGGAATGGACTGGTTGCGTTCCGCAAGCCCCATGCCGCGATAGGCCAGCGCGATGGTCCGGTTGTCGGCAAGCCGTGCGGTTGCCGCCCCGGCAATGGCCTGCGCGTCATAGCTCAGGGCTTCCACCCAGAATCTGCCCGGATCGATGATCTGGAAGATGATGGCGTTGGGGTCTGCAATCTGCCCGGCCGTGGCCTGCACGGCAGCAATGACGCCGCTCACCGGAGCGACAAGGTCTTCGGTATGGCGGGGCGCGCGATCCAGATTGGCGCGCCGGGCATTCAAGCCAGCCAGTTCCAGTTCCGCATCCTCGATTTGCGAACGGGGAACCACGGTTTGAATTTGGCGCAGACGATCCAGACGGCGGGTGACGATGGTCACCTGCTGTTCCAGTTCGCGCGCCTGCAGCTGCTGCGTGGTGACATCTGCGGCGCCAACGCCGGGATGGACATGGCCGAGTATATCGCCGGCCTTCACCGGTGTTCCAAGACGCGGGAAACCGCCCGGAGGCGGCATCAGACGACCAGATACGGAGGCCTGAACATAGCCAACACCATTGGGGTCGGGAATGATCCGTCCCGGCAGTTCCACGGAGCCCGCATAGGTCTTCACCTCGGTGAACGCCGTGCGCAGAGCCAGAATGCGCTGGGTCGTCTTAGGCACAAACAAGGCTCCGTCAGCAAAACGCTGCGCCACATCGCGGGCGCCGCCCGGCGCTTCTTTGCCAGACCCTGCTGCGGATTGAGCCGGAATTGTCAGGGTCGCCGTCAACACATCGATAGCACCATCTGCGTGCACCGTGATCGCGAGATCATAGGCACCCGGCTTGGCCAGCCACGGCGCGGCAAGACGGTAGACACCGTCCCCTTCGGCCACCGCCTTTTGCGTACCCTGCGGCGTATCGATTTCGATCTCGGCCCCTTGCACCGGGGCATTGCCGGCAAAGCTGTCGAGGATGAGTGTCAGCGTATCGCCCCGCGCGACCGCCACGATTTCAAAATCAGCTGAGGAGGCATCGGCGCGCGGCGCAATCGTGGCTGAAACTGGCGGTGGCGGCGCGCCGTGATCATGCCCGTCATGCGCGATAGCTGACGATGCGATCCAGAGAAAACCAAGCGAAAGGCTCACGATACTGCGGCGGCAGATGGATTTCAGGCGATGATTCATCGCGCCAGTGTGCCAGCATTGCGGCGTGCAGCAAAGGCATGCGCGTGCCGGGTAGTGTCTCAAATTGCAATTTGCTGGACGGTCTTGTGTAAGGCCGACGCTTCTTGGCCGGAGCATCGGCTTTGGCCGTGACCAATGGCCTTAACGGTCACGACGATGAAGCAGATCCGCCGCCATCCACTGACAGGATTTGCCCGCTGATCCAGCTTGCCTGCTCGCTGGCCAGAAAGAGCACGGCATTGGCAATATCCTGTGCCGTGCCAAGCCGGCGCGTGTGGATGCTGGCGATCAGGCGGGCCTGCCGTTCGGCACCGTAAGATTGCCACTGACGCTCCGTGCTCGGGTTCGAGCGAACGAAGCCGGGGGCCACGGCATTGCAAGTGATGCCCGCCGGGCCAAGATCCTGGCTGAGCTGCTTGGTCAGCCCGACCAACGCATGCTTGGCTGCCGTATAGGCCTGAATGCCGGTGAGGCTTGGCCGCAGCCCGGCACCGGAGGCGATGTTGATGATGCGGCCATGGCCCTGCGCCTGCATGGGCCCGCTCACCGCCTGCGCGAGCCAGAACGCACCATCGACATTGGCCTCGAAGATGGCGCGCCATTTTTCCGGCGTCACAGCATCGACCGGCCCGCCGGTCTGACCGCGCACGCCGCCGGCGGCATTGACCAGAATATCCAGCCTCCC
>JBOFCU010000193.1:0-9184 GCA_051646285.1 Beijerinckiaceae bacterium | reverse complement strand
GCCATGCGGGCGCCTGACTGGCTGGAGCCAGTCCCTGGCGGCGCTTCCATCGAATTGATTGCGAAGGAGAAGGGCAGCACCGAACCGCTGCTGAAGGAGCGTTTCAGTCTCGAACCGGCGGGCGAAGGCGGTGAGCTGGATCAGCTCAAGGAATTTGAGAAGAAGGGTGAACGCATCTGGGCCTTCCGCCTTGGCAAAAAGGAGGCGGAGCGGCTGCGCGCCATTCAGGCGCAGGCCCGCGCCATACGGGCTGCCAGCAATGCGCAGACGCCCAAACGCGAGGTCATTCTCACCAGTGACATCAAGGGCTGCCGCCGCGGCGAGGGCGAAGCAGGCCCGGTTGTCGCCACCACCTATCTGAAACCCGATGCTGGCACGGGCTATGTGGTGCTGCTGCGCGACATGGATTTGCGCAAGGTCGCCAAAGACGCCGGCGTTGATTTTGAAGCAGAAACCCCGCCCTGCGGAAAAATCATCTGATTGGCATGGGTCCGTCATGAGCGTGCTTGTCACGGCCATGACGGCGCGCCGGAGCGTTTCGATGACAAAAAAGCCGCTCGAGAGAGCGGCTTTTATTCAGCTATTCAGCGCAACATTTACGCCGCCGCCTTGCGCGGCACCAGCAGCTTGCGGTTGATCAGCGCTTCGGCAATCTGGATCGCGTTGAGCGCAGCACCCTTGCGCAGATTATCGGACACGCACCAGAAGGTCAGGCCATTTTCCACCGTGATATCCTCACGGATGCGGCTGATATAAGTGGCATCCTCGCCCGTCGCTTCGAGCGGCGTGGCGTATCCGCCATTCTCGCGCTTGTCGATCACGAGCACGCCCGGCGCCTCACGCAGCACTGCGCGCGCTTCATCCGCCGTCACCGGCTTTTCACACTCGATGTTCACCGCTTCGGAATGGGAGACAAACACCGGCACACGCACACAGGTTGCGGTCAGCTTGATTTTCGGATCAAGAATTTTCTTGGTCTCGACCATCATCTTCCACTCTTCCTTCGTGTATCCATCTTCCATGAACACATCGATATGCGGAATGAGATTGAAGGCGATGCGCTTCGTGAATTTCTTCGTTTCCGGATCACGCAGCGAATAAAGCGCCTTAGTCTGGCGGTCGAGTTCATCCATGCCGTCCTTGCCCGCGCCGGAAACGGACTGGTAGGTCGAGACAACCACGCGCTTGATGCCAAACTTGTCGTGTAATGGCTTCAGCGCCACGACGAGTTGGGCTGTCGAGCAATTCGGATTGGCGATGATGTTGCGGCGGCGGAAATCATTCAGCGCATCGGCGTTGACCTCGGGCACCACCAGCGGAATATCAGAGTCATAACGCCACGCGCTGGAATTATCGATCACCACGCAGCCCGCTGCCGCAATTTTGGGCGACCATTCCTTCGACACCGCACCGCCAGCCGACATCAGGCAGATATCGGTGTCGGAGAAATTGTAATCCTCCAGCGCCTTCACCTTGAGGATCTTGTCTCCAAACGAGACTTCCCTGCCGACGCTGGCGCGCGAGGCCAGCGCCACCACTTCCGTGACTGGAAATCCGCGCTCGGCCAGAATGGCCAGCATTTCGCGACCGACATTGCCCGTCGCCCCGGCAACCGCAACCTTGAAACCCATCGTTGTAAATCCTGCTTGTTTGGAAGTCTGTTCTCCTCCGGGTGCGTCAGCTTTTCAGCCTCGTCGCATGTCCCGCCGGAGGAGTTCCGTGACGCGGACGACGTTCAGCGTGTGCCGGTTTTGCCGGCACCCGTTTTGGTCGTCGTCGTTTTCGAACGTGAGAACATGGCCGGGAGAAACACCGGGATGGCCGTAAAGTCAACTGGCCAACAGTCTATCCGGCCATTGCAAGGCTGCCCCGGCCCATAGGCACGCAGAGCCACGCATCATCCCAATCGTAACCCGCGGTTTACCCTCTCACGAAGTCATGAACCGCCATTAACCCGCCTGACTCACCAGCACCCGCATGGTCCCGCCCAATAAGGGACGATGAGGGACAGGCCCGCGACGGGCTGAAGGGTCAATGGCGAGTATTGCGTTCAGCGATGACCAGACCGGGCCGGATCACTCCACCCCGCCCGCACCCATATCCGCCAGCGCGTCCATGCCGGCCCGCATCACCGTGACCATCGGCGGCGAGCCGGTTGCAACGGAAATGGCAGCGGCCAAGATCACCTCATCTCCTTCCGGGCCACCCCTTCCGAGCCATTCTCCTCCAAACCAATCGCTTGCCAATCAATCTCTTGCCAGCGCATCCCTGCATCGCTTGGCCGCGCGCTGCATATCAGTCGTGCTGCGCCACTGGCAGGCCCTCACGGCACAACCCCGCCTCGCTGCGGCTGGTGCCGTTCTCAAGGCATCGGGCCTGACCACGGCCGCCCGTCTGAATACAGTTGCCAAAGCCGCCGCAGAGGCCATCCGCACGCGCCTGCGCAGCGCTGCCAATCCCCGCACCCCGCCGCTCACCACCCAGCGTATCACCCGTGCAACGGCACGTTTCGCAGCCCGCCATCTCGCCATGCCAGCCATGGCGGCTGCGCTGATCATCATGGCCGGCGCCGTGCTGTTTGCCGGTGAGAAACCGGCGCCAGCGACCGCCGCGATCGAGACGAAACAACCGGAGACGGTCGCCAGCATCAGCCAGTGGGTGCGCCTGTCAAAGCCACTGATGCTCTACAGCATTGATGCGCCTGAATTTGCGCGGTTGCCGCAACAGCATCACGCCCGCCGCCATGCCACCGGCAATGGCCGCGAGGACCGTTTCACCGTTGGCCAGTTCGAAACCGATCAGTTGTATTACGCTGTCCGGCTCTACCGCCCTGGTGGCGAGAAGGCTCCCGACAGCACCCTGTATATTGATACCGTGCGCCGCGCCGCCGATGACGGCATGACCGTTGTGCGCGTCGCCGCCACCGACCAGCACCGCACGAAATTCGGGCCGGCTGCCGTGGCCGATGCGCAGGTGCAGGCCCATGGGCAAGACGGCGAAAAGCAGCGCGCCTGCCTGACATTCCGCATTGTCACCAGCGACGGGATGCTCACCATCAGTGGGCTGGCCTGCGGTCAGGAGAAAAAGCCGGTCGACCGGGCCATGCTCACCTGTTTCATTGACCGCATCGCCCTGATGGCCTCCGGCGATGATGCAAAAATCCGGCAGATTTTTTCCGATGCGGAATTGTCGCGTCACGCGGGCTGCACGAAATCGAGCCTGACCAGTGTGGGCCGCAAGGCCACATGGCTGGATATTGACGGCGCTGCCCCCGCCTTCAAATCCACCGTCGCACAGGATCAGCCCATGCCAAACGCCAAGGGCAAAAGGAAAAAGAAAACCGCCGCCCGCACCAACGGGTAATCCTGCGCCGTCACCCCGTCCGGCGCGCAAACAGCAGCGTCAGCCCCAGCCCGCCAATCACGGCACCAGAGGCCTCCCGCAGACGCCGCACCAAAGTCTGCCGCCGCGACAAGCCTTCCCGCGCGCGCGCCGCGATGATCGTGACAACGACATCCGCGAGCGTGTTCAGCGTCACCGAGAGCAGCCCCAGCCCAATGAATTGCCACGCCACCGCTCCCGCCGGATCAATGAATTGCGGAATGAATGCCAGAAAGAACGCCGCCGTTTTCGGGTTGAACATTTCCACCAGAACACCCTGCCGGAAAGCAGGCCCGGCCCCTGTCGCCGCCGCATCCGTATTCTGGATGGCGAACCGCGCATCCCGGATGGTTTTGTAGCCAAGCCAGAGCAGATACACCGCGCCGGTGATTTTCATCACCGTGAAAGCCTGCGTGCTGGCCATCACAAGGGCCGACACACCCAGCGCGCCCGCCACCACATGGACAAGGCCGCCAAGCCCAGTGCCGAAACTCGACGCCATTCCCTCGGCCCGCCCGCCCGCAAGGGTGCGCGCCGCAACATAAAAAATACCCGGCCCCGGCGTGACGGCAATCACCGTCGCGGCAGCAAGAAATGTCAGAAAGCTGAAACCATCGGGCATGGGCATCTCCAGACAGGATCAGTGCCATGACACCACACGCCCGTCAAAAACTCAGCCCGTCACGAAATCCACCAGCAGCTTGATATTCAGGGAGACGATGATGGCCGCAATCAGGGCGGCGGCGGCGGTCAGCCAGCGCGGCGCCACCATCGCGCCCATTTTCTGGCGCGAGGCGGTAAACATCACCAGCGGGATAATCGCGAATGGCAATTGCAGGCTCAGGATCACCTGACTGAGGATCAGCAATTTCGCTGTCTGCGACTCGCCGTAATAAATCGTCACCAGCGCCGCCGGCACAATCGCAATCGACCGTGTGATCAGCCGCCGCAGCCACGCCGGCAGGCGGATATTGATAAAACCTTCCATGACAATCTGCCCGGCCATGGTCGCGGTCACGGTTGAATTGAGGCCGCATGCCAAAAGCGCAATGGCAAACAGCATCGGCGCAATCGAAGCGCCGACCAGAGGCGCAAGCAGGTGGTGCGCCTGCCCCAATTCGTTGACATGGCTGTTGCCGGTCTTGTGAAACGTCGCCGCCGCCAAAATCAGGATAGAGGCATTGATGGTGAGCGCAAACATCAGCGCGGCGGTGGAGTCAATCGTCGCGAGTTTCAATGCCTCCTGCTTTTCCGGCAGCGTGTCGCCATAGGCGCGCGTCTGCACAATCGAGGAATGCAAATACAGATTATGCGGCATCACCGTCGCGCCGATAATGCCAAGCGCGATATACAGCATCGCCGGGTTGGTGATGATTTCCGGGCGCGGGATAAACCCGCCAAGCACGCCGCCCCAATCGGGCGAGGCCAGCGCAATCTGAATCGCGAAGCACACCGCAATCACCGCCAGCAGCGTGATCACAAACGCTTCAATCCAGCGGAAGCCGCGCGATTGCAGCCACAGAATGAGAAACACATCCAGCGCCGTGATCACCACGCCAACCGCCAGCGGCAGGCCAAACAGCAATTGCAGGCCAATCGCAGTGCCGATCACCTCCGCCAGATCCGTGGCAATGATCGCCATTTCCGCCAGCACCCACAACGGCCACGCCACCCAGCGCGGATAGGCATCCCGGCAGGCCTGCGCCAGATCGCGCCCCGCGCCGATGGCAAGCCGCGCGCACAGCGCCTGTAACAGAATGGCCATGATGTTGGAGATCAGCGCAACCGCGAGCAGCGTGTAGCCAAACTGCGCCCCGCCTGCCAGCGATGTCGCCCAGTTGCCCGGATCCATATAGCCCACGGCCACAAGATAGCCCGGCCCGAGAAATGCCAGGAGCTTGCGGAAAAACGAGCCGCCCTTCTGCACCTGCACGGAGCGGAAGGATTCCGCCAGCGACGGTTCCCCAACGGGCCGCTGCCAGCCTCCTGCTGATACCCCGGCTGGTCCGCCGACTTCGCTGACATGCTTGATCATTGCAATGGTCTGCCCGTGCACGCCGCCTGATGCACCGACATGGGCACCAAATGCTTTTGCAACTCATTCGCAATAAGATGCGGCGATGCCGTTGCGGCGTCAAGGGCTGGGGAACGGGGATTGAGGAATAGGCCACCACGGCGAGAGCGCAGGGCCGCGCCAGCACCGCCAGCGGCCTGGCCGGGCCGCCAGAACACCCAGCCGTCCAAAACGATGCGGGCCGTGGCGGCAGACCCGCACACGACCCCTATTTCAGCGAGGCGTGGTGTGGAGGGCCAGACTCAGGGCGTTGGTATCTTCGCGGCCTCAACAATCGGCTTCCAGGCATCGAAATCAGCCCGGAGCTGTTTTTCAAGCGCTTCACCGGCAAGGAAAACCGGCGTCACCGTCATGCCCTGCAGCCGCTTCTTGATCTCGCCGTCTTCGGCAATCTGCTTGAGCGCCTGCATGAGTTTGTCAGCCACATCCTTGGGAATGCCAGCTGGCGCCACGAACACCGCCGACCACGTCACATCCACACCTGGCACAGACTCGGCCATGGCCGGGAATTCCGGCGCCAGACTGTAAGGCTTGAGCGATGTCACGGCGATGCCCTTGGCCTTGCCGCCCTTCACCTGTTCAAGCGCCGATGAAATCTGGTCACAGCTCATCTGGATGTTGCCGGCAATCAGATCCTGCATGATCTGGTTCGAAGCCCGGTAGGGCACATGGGTGACCTTGATGCCGGTTTTCTGCGCGATCAGTTCCATGCACAAATGCTGGGATGTGCCGATGCCGGATGATCCATACGAGAATTTGTTGGGATTGGCCTGCAGATGAGCGATGAACTCCTTGCCATTGCTCACCGGCAGGCTCGGATGCACAACCAGAAAATTCGGCTGTGTCGCAACCAGCGCCAGCGGCTTCAGATCACGAAATGTGTCGTAGCCTAGTTTTTCCCGGTAAACATGCGGCAGGATGAACAAGGTCCCCGCCGATACGACACCCAGTGTATATCCATCAGCCGGCGCTTTGGTCATGGCATTGACGCCCGTTGTGCCGCCTGCGCCGGTCCGGTTCTCGATGATGAACTGCTTGCCGAAATGCGCGCCCAGCCGCTCGGAGAAAATCCGCGCAGCCGCATCGACATTGCCGCCAGCGGCAAATGGCACGATCACCGTTACAGGCTTGTTGGGCCAATCCTGCGCGGCGGCGCCGGACAAGCCTGCCACGGCCAAAATTGCGCTGAAGGCCACGCGGGCCAGACTACGTTTCATCATACACGCCTCCCAAAGAATGAACGCCGCTGCCGGGCCTTTGCTGCAAGCTGTCAGACCAGGCGGCTGCGGGCAAGATGGGCGTTTCACCGGTGGCCTGATGCTGCTGATTCATAGCCCGAAAGCCGGGGTTGCTCTGGCCAGCGCGCGCGCCTACCACAGGCCAACTTCCATTGGAGCAGAGCTATGCGCATCGACGCCATTTCCATCGGCAAAAACCCGCCCGACGATGTCAATGTCATCATTGAAGTGCCGATTGGCGGCGAGCCAATCAAATATGAGATGGACAAGGAGGCTGGCACGCTGGTGGTGGACCGCTTTCTCTATACCCCCATGCGCTATCCCGGAAATTACGGCTTTATCCCGCACACCCTGTCGGAAGATGGTGACCCATGCGACGTGCTGGTGGCCAACACCCGGCCCCTGATTGCCGGCGCGGTGATTTCCGTCCGCCCCATTGGCGTGCTGAAGATGACCGATGAAGCCGGTGGCGATGAAAAAATTGTCGCCGTGCCCTCACCCAAACTGACACAGCGCTACGCCGGCGTGCAGAATTATACCGACCTGCCGGAAATCACCTGGAAGCAGATTGAGCATTTCTTTTCCCACTACAAGGATCTCGAACCCGGCAAATGGGTGAAATGCGATGGCTGGGGCGATGCGGCCGAAGCCAAGCGGCTGATTGTTGAATCCATCGAGCGCGCCAAGGCGGCAAAAAAATAAGGCAGCAAAAAAATAAGGCAGCGAAGAAAAATAATGGACGTGCCGCGTGTCATGGCCAGATCAGGTCTGGCCATGACGACGGAAACTGCTGAAAATCAATTCAGCACGGCGATATCGCGCACATCACCGGCAAGCCCGGTAATTTTGCCGGCGCCCGTGGCCTTGCCCGTGGCAATATCGAGTTTATAGGCCATGCCTTCATCGACCAGCCAGCCGGTGTTGGAGCCATCCGCTCCGGCCACAATATCAAAGGCAACAATTTTGCCCTTGATGCCGGTTGCGCCCATGGACGACAGCACACCATCATTCGGCGGGGCCTGCTTGGTGAAGGTGCCGCTGATGTCGATATCATACAGGGCCGTTTCCTTCGCGCCCTTCACCGAATTGGAATAAGCGCCCGCAATCACCATCGCTGGCTTGGCCGACGCTGCATCCCCCTCCTTGAACTTGATCGCGCCATCAACGGCAACCTTGCCATCATCGACATTGGCGCGCAGGTTCATGCCATCCGAGCCGATCACGCGCATGCGGTCAGCCACCGGGTTGAAATCCACCGTCACAGTGGCGCCCTTTTTCACCATGGTTTCGAGCTTCGACTTCATCGTTGCCTTGCCGGTGGCCGGATCAACCGTCACGACCGTGCCATCTTCAACCAGCGCATAGAGCATGCCATCGGCCGGGCGCACATCAATACCGGCAATACGGCCAGACACGCCGTCGATCTTGACGGTTTTCGTCACAGTCCAGGTTTTGGCATCAATATGCTGAAGCTGATTGTCACCGACCAGCGCGGCGACAGTCTGGGCCTGCGCACCCGCAGCAAGTGCGAGCGTGGCAGCGGCGGCGAGAAGCGATGTCTTGAGCATGGGGTATCCTCCAAAAAAGCAGCGAGCAGCGGTGCTCTGCTGCCGATACCCATCACAAGCCCAACCGGATGCAGCGGCGGAAAAAAAATATCTCGGCATTTTTACGCGGCCAATCCGGGCATCTGCATCCAATGCGGCTGCGCCTGTGTATGAGATGGTGTATCGGGCCGGAAACGCCCATGTTTTAACCCGTGACAGCACGGTCTTGCCGCGTGACAGTAGGGCACGGCACAGGCATTCTGCCGCTGCACGCCAGAAACACGGCCCGCAAGATTCGCAACACGTATCAGGAGCATGATGGCCCCGCACCTTTCCATCGAAGCCGCGCTGAAGGCCTGCGCCACCGGCGACAAGCAAGCACTGCAATGGCTCTACAGCCAGGAGGCAGCGCGGATGCTTGGCGTCGCCATGCGCTTTGTGAAGCGCCGCGCGCTGGCGGAAGAAATTGTGCAGGACAGTTTTTTGAAAATCTGGCAGGCCGCCGCGACCTTCGACAGTGCGCGCGGCAATGGCAAGGCATGGATTTATACGATTTTGCGCAACCGCGCCCTGAATATCCTGCGCGGCGAGGCCCGCACGGATTTGACGGATGATCTCACGCCCTTTGAAACCGCCAGCGAAGACCCGACGCCGGAAGAGGCCCTGCTCATCATGGCCGGCAATTCCGCCTTGCGCCGCTGCCTTGACACACTGGATGCCGCCCGCCGCAAGATGATTGTGCTCGCCTACACTGAAGGCCTGTCGCACGGCGAAATTGCCGCACGCATCGGCGTGCCGCTCGGCACCGTGAAAAGCTGGATCCGCCGGTCACTGCTCTCCCTGCGCACATGTCTGGGAGATGCATCATGACCAAGCAGAACCCCGCCCCCTTGCCAGAAGACCTCGACGTGCTCGCGGCTGAATATGCGATGGGCATGGCAGAA
>JBOFCU010000189.1:0-20475 GCA_051646285.1 Beijerinckiaceae bacterium | reverse complement strand
CCCTGCGCGGCTGCCGTGCTGATGCCTGCACCGAGCAGCACCAGAGAGAGAGCTGCACCGCCGAGCCACTGGCGCGCTCGCGACCTGTTCGCCTTCACCATTGTTCCCGTCATTTCACTCTCCGATGTCTGTACGTTATGAATACTGCCCATTTTTCAGCGGAAAAGCCTAATCAAGCGCCGCATTCTGCACAATTGCGCAGCAAAGTTGCATGCGATATTGATACGCTATTGTATGCTATCATTGTGTGCAAGGCGTAGTTTATTGACCGCTTCTGCTTGGGTCGCCGCAAAAGCTGTGCCATGGGGGGCAGACCAAGGCGGGCAGGGTGAGGGAATGGCATTGAACGGCAGAAAGGCTCCACGCGGTTCGCTAACCATCGAAGTGGCCGAGTTGCCTTATGGCCCAGGTGTGCGCGCCCAGCGGGTTTATCGCACGCTGCGCCGCGCCATCATCGAACAGGCGTTGCGGCCGGGCTTGAAACTGCCTGAAGATTCCATTGGCGAAAAACTCGGCGTCAGCCGCACTCTGGTGCGCGAGGCCCTGTCGCGCCTCGCCATCGAGGGGCTGGTGGAGCTCAAGCCCAATCGCGGCGCGTCTGTTGCCTATCCCACACTCGAAGAGGCGCGCGACGTGTTTGCCGTGCGCCGCGGGCTGGAACGGCTTGTGGCCACGACATTGGCCGGGAGCCTGACAAAAACGCAGGCTGCTGCTTTGGAAGCGCATGTACGCGAAGAGGAGGCGGCGCTTGGCAGAGATGGCCCGGAGTCGATACGGCTGGCTGGAGAATTTCATATCGCGCTGGCAAAAATGACAGGCAATGCCCTGTTGCTGCGCTATGTGCAGGAGGTCAGTTCGCGTTGCTCGCTGATCCTTGCCATTTATGGCCGCCCCCATTCCTCTGAATGTGCGATTTCTGAGCACCGGCAATTGATTGATGCTTTGCGGGCAGGGGATGCGGCGCGCGCTGGGGACCTCATGGAACATCATTTGCAGGCTGTCGCGACACGGGCGCTGCTGGCGCCGCGTGCCGATACTGATGGCCTCGATCTGCTGACAGCCTATGCCTCGCGTGAAGGATTGAATGTGCCATGATGACTGACTCTCAACCGAAGCAATCGCATCACCCTGCGCATGGCACCGTAACGTTTGATTTTGCGCAATTGTCGGCGCGCGAACGCTACAAGCTGCTGATTGGCGCCGTGGTCCCGCGCCCTATTGCGCTGGTTACAACGACCGATAAGCAAGGCGTTGTGAATGCCGCGCCCTTCAGCTTTTTCAATTGCCTCTCTGCTGATCCGGCTATCCTTGCCCTCGGCGTCGAATACCGCTCAACCGGTGGCCAGAAGGATACGGGACGCAATGTGCGCGAGACATTGTGTTTCACGGTGAATATCGTGTCAGACGCGCTGATGCGGGGCATGAATATTTGCGCGGTGCCTTTTGAGCCGGGCGTTGATGAACTGGCACAGGCGGGATTGACGCCCAAGCCCGGCATCAAGGTTTCCTGCCCGTGGATAGGCGAAGCGCCCGCCGCATTCGAATGCCGTCATCATACCACGCTTGGCATCGGCAATTCGCGCGAAATTATTTTGGGCGAAGTGCTGTATGCGCATTTTCGGAATGATGTCGTCGATGCGGCCAGACATTATACTGATCCGGTGGCGCTGGATGCTGTCGGGCGCATGGGCGGCCATGGTTATGCCAGCACGCGCGATTATTTTGATCTGCCGACGATGTCGGCTGAAACATGGGCCAAAGACCCCGGCGCTGCTGACCGCCGCCAGCGCTGACGCAGCAGTCAACGTCGGAGGAAGGCAAGCACAGGATTGCGGACAGCTCCCCAATTTTTCACAAAGACGTGACAATTCGAGGGGGTGGCTTGCCCTGCTGCGTTTCAGTTGCTCCAAGCCGAATATCAATTTTAAGTAGAAATCTTAAATCCAAAAAACTATCGCCTCAGATGAATGAGGATCTATTTAGGGTATTTATAATTCCGCATTTGAATTGATCTTGGCGGCTGCAATAGCGGTGGAATGATCTGATGGTGGCTTCAGACAAGGTGCAGCCGCATCTTTATATCCTGGTTTGTGTTGCCAAATCCCCGGCCGAATATATTGACCCCGCCCGGCCGCCCCGAGCCTTCTTCGATGCCAATTTTCAGCCGTATGGAATGATGCTTTTCGAGATCAAGTTCCTTCAGTGTGACAGAACTGATGATTTTATCATTCAGCGTCGTTCCTTCCGCTGTGACACGCCAATGGGTGAGCACGCCATATTGCGAGCCTTCCAGCTTCCACCACGGCGGCGTATAAATGCCGCGCCGGTCGCCGTAATCGCCCGGTGAAGCCCATGTTCCGATCTTTCGGTCATTGACCCACAGACTGATGTCAGACGGCCAATCAGGATTTGTTCCTGGTACTTCTGATGACAGCTCCATCGAAAATTCCAGCGCCTTGATATTCGATTTGAGAATTTTCGCATTATTGGGGAATTTATATTCCACGTGGCCACGACCAAACCAGATCAATGCAGCCTGCACGCGGCTCGGATCAAGAAACAGTTCAGGAACATCCAGCACACCGAGAATACGCTCAATGGAACAGAGGCCGCATGGCGCAAATACATTCGAGTTTGTATAGAGTCCCAATGGCATTTCGACTTCAATGACGTTTTTCTTGCGGCTGACGTCCTCTGGATCGAGATTGACCACGATTTCGGCATAGCGGGCGGTGCAGATTTTCTGTTGCCCTTTGTTCCCCTTGGAAAGCGTGGTGGCGATCAGCTCTGTTTCATCCAGAATTTGCACGTTCGTTGCAATGGTCGATTGCGGCAACGCCAGGGCCTCGGCAATTTGATTGATATTGCAAGGCCCGTGGCGCAACAAATGGCGCATGATGCGCAGGCGCACCGGAGATGCCAATCCACGCAAAAACTGGAATTGACGATCGGCATTGACAACGAGATAGGAGCGGTCGGCATTGCGCTTCGGCAACTCCAATCCGGCCGCGTCGCTACTCTCTTTGCGCTCGCTGTCCTGCCTGCTTCGGCCCATTTACATCTCCAGCCGCACGACGTTCCACGAGGCAGGTTTCAATTCAAGCGAAATCTTGCCACCATTTACCTTGATGGATTTCAAAGGCAGCGGACTGATCCGCATGGGATCTTTCTTGTCATTGATCGCCTTCAGATCGTCATTCTGCAATTCCGTTGCTTCTTTCACCTTTAGACCGGCAAAGCCGCGTGCATCGATGGCAACGCTCATGTTCTCATCCAGATTGCGATTGAGAAGGAAAAGTGTGATGCCTGTTTTATCAGCAACTACGGACGCTTTCAGGTATGGCGCATCAATGGGGTAGAATAAATCCTGCGCGCCGCGCGGGTCATAATAGGAGGCTGCATAAGTATCTGATTGGACATTCGCGCGCAGAACATTGCCGCGGCCAAGACGGCTCATCTGTGCAAACGGCCAGAAAATGGTTTGCCGCCATGCAGGCCCGCCTGTTTCAGTCATGATCGGCGCAATGACATTCACGAGTTGCGCCAGACAGGCCGATTTCACCCGGTCAGCATGGTTGAGCAGCGAAATACAGGCGCCGCCAAATACCAGTGCATCTTCCATGGAATAGATTTCTTCCAGAATTGGCGGAGCAACCGGCCAACCTTCTTTCACGCGATCTGCGCGCTTGCGGCGGGTGCGATACCAGACATTCCATTCATCGAACGACAGCATGATGCGCTTGTTTGACCGGCGGCGCGCTGCAACGCCATCTGCAATAGCGACAACCTCCTCGATAAATTGATCCATAATATCGGGGCTGGCGAGAAAAGCCTTTGTGTCACCGTTATAATTATTGAAATAGGTGTGAAGAGAAATAAATTCGACATGATCGAACGTATGCTCGAGTACCGTGTCCTCCCATTTGCCATAGGTTGGCATGTTACGACCTGATGAGCCGCAGGCTGCCAGTTCAATGCTGGGGTCAATCCAACGCATCATTTTCGCTGCTTCCACAGCCTTGCGGCCATATTCGTCAGCAGTTTTATATTCCATCTGCCAAGGACCATCCATTTCATTGCCCAAGCACCAAAATTTGATGTCGTGAGGCTTTTTCCAGCCGTGTTTGATACGCATGTCTGACCAGGCCGTGCCGCCCGGATGATTGCAATATTCAACGAGGTTGCGCGCCGCATCGCCATCGCGGGTTCCGAGATTGACGGCGAGCATCGGTTCGATATCCGCTGCGTGGCACCAGTCGATAAACTCATTGGTGCCAAATGTGTTGGGTTCGGTTGTAAACCAGGCCAGATCGAGCCGCGCCGGTCGGTCTTTTACGGGCCCAACGCCATCTTCCCAATTGTAACCAGAAACAAAATTTCCGCCGGGATAACGCATGATTGTTGGGGCCAGTTCTTTCACAAGTGCGAGCACATCCTTACGGAAGCCACGCTTGTCGGCTGTGGCATGTCCTGGCTCATAAATTCCACCATACACACAGCGGCCGAGATGTTCGACGAACGCGCCGAACAGGCGCGGGTCTGTTTCGCCGATGGCGAAATCGCGATCAAACATGATGGAAGCTTTAATCATTTCACGTCTCCAACGGATTGGCGCTGTCTGGGGTTAAGGGTCGAAAAAGCCCGATGCTATCGGGTGTCAGAACCGCATCACGAAGCGTTTTCGAATAAGGATGTTGAGGCGCAGCCAGCACTGTGCGTGCCTCGCCCGATTCTACCACCTCGCCTTTCTGCATGATGATCAGGCGGTCCGAAATATAATAGGCGGTGGCGAGGTCGTGCGTGATGTAAATAATCGACAAGCCAAGCCGGTCGCGCAATGTGCCAAAAAGATTGACGATCGCCATACGCAGGGACGCATCAACCATGGAGACCGGCTCATCAGCGACAATCAGGCGCGGCTTGGCCAGCAATGCCCGTGCAATCGCCGTGCGCTGCAATTGCCCGCCGGACATTTCGTGCGGGAACCGGCCGCGAATTTCTGCCAGCGACAGGCCAACCTGCCGGAGCGCCTCATCAGCGAGTGCTTCTGCCGTTACAGCTGAATTTGCCCCGCCGAACCGTTGGGCGGTCAGAAAGAGATACCGGTCAATCTGTGTCAGCGGATTGAAGGCTTCGAACGGGTTCTGGAAGATGGGCTGCACTTCGCGCATGAATGCCGTGCGATCGGTGTGGACGAGTTCAGCAATGGAATGCCCGCCCAACAGCAATTCCCCGGAAGTGGGCGCGTAAATGCCAAGGATCATCCGTGCCAGCGTCGATTTTCCTGAACCGGATTCGCCAATGATCGTGAATATCTCAGGCCGGTCCGGTGCGACGGAGAATGATACATCCTTGACTGCTGTCACGCTCTGGCTGGAAAATAATCCGCCACGTGAAAAGCGTTTGCTGACATGGCGAAGTTCCAGCACGGCGCTCATGAGGCATCCCCATTCACGACGTGACATGCGACGCGATGTGAGGGTGCCAGCGTTTTCATGAGTGGCACATGTTGGCTGCAAACGGGCCGCGCCAGAGGGCAGCGGGGATGAAAGCGGCATCCCGGTGGCGGATCTGCAAGACTGGGCGGTGTCCCCTCAAGACTTTTGCGTTCGCCCTTATCACCGATGCGCGGCAAGCTGCCGATCAAATGTTTTGTATAGGGATGCTGCGGGCTGGTGAATAATTGTGCAGTCGGCGCCTCCTCGACCAAGCGGCCTGCATACATGATGCCGAGACGGTCTGTCAGTGCCGCATGCACACCCATGTCGTGCGTGACAAACAGAACAGACGAACCCATTTCCTGTTGCATCTGCCTGATCATGGCAAGAACATCTTTTTGCACGACGACATCAAGGGCTGTTGTTGGCTCATCAGCAATAATAAATTCTGGCTTGCAGATTGTTGCCAGAGCAATCGTCACACGCTGACGCATGCCACCGGACAATTCGTGCGGATAGGCACGCAGCACCGAGGCATCAAGCCGCACGCGTGCGAGATGGCTGGCGGCATGGCCGAGAAACGTTTTCTTGTCGCCGCCGATATGCCGCCAGGCAAAATCCTCAAATGTCCGGCCGATCCGCCGCAGCGGGTTCAGCACATTCATCGATCCCTGCATGATGTAGGATAGTTTTGACCAGCGAATGCGGCTTACCTCGTCTGCTGGCGCACGCGCCAGCGCATCATGGCCGGGCATAAAAGAAAATTGTGCTTTGCCGCCAACCATTTCCAGCGGCGGCTTGAGCAGCCCTGCAATGGTCTTGATCAGCGTTGTCTTGCCAGATGATGATTCGCCGGCGAGGCCATAAATTTCATTGCGCTGCACATCGAATGTAATGCCATCGACAGCGCGCACTTCTCGATTGATACCGAAATAGCGCGTGCGGAAATGGGCCTGTAAATTATCGACATGGAGGATAGGCGCTTCACTCACCGCGCACCTCCGCCCATGCGCGCCAAGCGCGAACGCGGATCAATATATTCGTTCATTGAGACGGCCAGCAGATATAATCCGACAAAGGTCATCACGATCAGACCAACCGGCGCTGCAATCCACCACCAGATGCCGGCAACAACGGCCGTGTGCTGGTTGGCCCAATACAGCATGCCGCCAATCGTCGGGGTGTTGATATCCATGAAGCCAAGCACAGCCAGAGTCACTTCAAGCCCAATCGACCAGTTCATGTTGTTCATGGTCGTCGAAAATACGATGGGCATGACATAGGGCATATGTTCCCGCGTCAGGATTTGCCGCGTCGACATGCCGGAGAAGATTGCTGTCTGGGTGAAGTCCCGTGACTTGAGGCTCATGGCAACGGAGCGGATCAGGCGCGCATCATAGGCCCAGCCAAGTGAGGCCATGATAATCGCCAACAGCAGCGTCGACATGGAATCGCGCAGAACAAAATAGAACAGGATCAGGATTGGAAAGAGTGGAATAACGATAAAGGTGTCATTGATCGACATCAGAATGCGATCCACCCACCCGCCTTTGTAGCCAGCCACAAGGCCGATCAGCAGCGAGAGAATGCGCGATAAAAATGCGACGATCAGGCCAAAGGTCAGCGTGTTACGAATGGCGAATGTCAATTGCCAGAAAACATCCTGCCCGCGCGATGTGGTGCCAAACCAGTTGCTGGCATTGGGCGGCACATCTGGCGCAACAATATAAGTGAGATCGGGCGCGTAGGGTGAGACAAAGGAAAGGCCAGCCATCACGACCACAATCAGGATCATAAAGGCGCCAATACGAAATTCGATATTGTATTTGAGGAGGTCTTTGATAATGGCCAGCATTACCGGACCTCGATACGAGGATCGATAAGCGGATAGAGCAGGTCAATCAGAAGCACACCAAGCGATACGCCAAGAATTGAAACGGTTGTGACTCCCAGTACGAGGCCATAGTCACCGGCATAAACAGCATCGACCAGCAATGTGCCCACGCCGGGATAGCCGAAAACTTTTTCAGTGATAACCGCACCGTTGAAAATGCCGCCCAACGACATGGCAAGTCCTGTGAGCTGAGGTGCAAGCGCATTGCGCATGATGTAGGATGAGAGAATACGGCGGGAATCGACCCCAGCAATTTCGGCATATACCACATGGTCCTCGGTAATCACGTTCGATACAAGGGAGCGCATGCCGAGAAACCATGATCCAAGGCCGATCAGCACCAGCGATGTGAGCGGCAATATGGAGTGTTTGATGACACTGATCACGAATGTCCAATTCCAGCCCTGCTGAATATTCATCCCTGATCCGCCGTTTATCGGCAGTATAGGCCAGATAAAACCAAAAATAATCAGCAAGACAAGTGAAACGATATAATAGGGCACCGGATGCAGGCCCATGGAGAGAATGCCCAGAGCCTTCAGCGTGCGGTTTTTCTGATAATATCCGGCAAGTCCACCGAGAAAATTACCAAGCACCCAGGTTATCATGGTTGCTGTCACCAGCAGCCCGATGGTCCAGGGCAGCGCGCGTGCAATCAGGGTCCAGACCGGGGTTGGAAAGGCCGACATGGACGGGCCGAAATCGCCGCGCAGGATGCGGCTCCAAAATGTATAATATTGTTCGCTCCAGCTTCCCGTCAGGCCATACAATTCCTGCAACGACTTGCGCATTTCCGCGATTGCTTCTGGCGCTGTATTGCCAAAGGAAGTTACCGCAGAAATGGATTGCTCGACCGGGTCGATCGGCGTGGCATGGGTTACGACATAGGCGAGATTCACGCCGATGAAGACCACGAGCGCAAACTGGCCAAGCCGCTTCAGAATGTAGCGTGTGTAGGCTTTCATGGCCGCCTGACTCCCGGCCTCCCGCATGGGCGGGAGGCTGCATGTGATGACACGTCGTGCTTTGTGTCAGTTCGCTGGCTTCAGGCGCACAAACATGTAGCGCGAATTGCCCCAGTTTGTGACCGGATTGGCATATGGGTTGTCGATGGTCGGAAATCCCGTCCAGTAGGTGTGATCCATCGCCGTGAATACGTTATAAGACATCAGCGGTATGATGGGCATTTCCTTCACCATCAGCTTTACATAATCCTTGCCGAGTTCAATACCCTTTGGATCATCAAAGCCGATTTTGCGGGTTTCCTCGATGATGCGATCGAGCTCAGGATTTTTCCAGCGCTGCCAGTTGCGAAGGGGTTGCGGTTTCCCCGGCTCTGCAACGAACACGGAATGCCAGCTATCCATGAAATAGCTGAGGTCATTATGCCCGCCCCATGTTTCGACAGACCAGCCGATGAACGCATCGAAATCACCCGCGGCGCGTCTCGTCAGCAATGTGCCTTGCGCCACATCGACACGGGCGTCGATGCCGGCCTGTTTCCATTGTTGCACGATCATTGAGCCGGCGCGTGTCATGACCGGGCGCAGATCACCTTCAACCATCAGCCTGATGACAAAGGGCTTGCCATCGGGCGTCATCCATTGATTTCCCTGCTTTTTGTAACCGGCGCGCTCCAGCAATTCGCCCGCCGCTTTCACATCCGATTTCCACCAGCCGAGGCCAAAGGAATTGGCGATGACCTTCGGATCGGTGGGAATTGCATCGCCGACGGATGGGCGCAGCATATCGGCAAGCTGTTTGCCGACCGTGGGATCGTACGGTTTGATTTTCGATTTTCCCGTATCAATCTCGAAATTCTTCACCCAGTCTTCCATCGGCTTGTGATAGGCTTCGGGGTGAACGCCGGTTGGCGGCACAGCGATGGCAGAAATGGTGGCTGCCCCGCGATACGCCGCCATCATCACGCCCTTGACATCGATCATAAGCGCAAGGGCCCAACGCACATCCGGATTTTTCAGATATTCATTCTGTGTATTGAAAACCACGCTGGCGAGGGTTGGATCAGGATGGCCATAGGGGAAACCATTGAACCAGGCTTTTGTTGCCTTGCCCTGCTTGGCCAGCGTGAACATGCCCTCCGGTGCAATATCATGAATGACATCGAGTTCATGATTGAGCTGGGCGATCACGCGCTTGTCCGGCGGGCCGGGATCGACATAAGCCAGATATTTCGGGCCGGGTTTGCCGAAGCGGCCTAGCGATGTGCGCTGCCAATCCTCGCGCAATTGCCAGATATACCATTTGCCATCCGGATCGAAGCTGTTGAGCGTGTATGCGGAAAGCGATACCGGCTTGTTGAAGTCAAACTTCAGCGGGTCTTCGACTTTTTCAAAAATATGCTTAGGCAGAATCCAGATTGCGCCCCACCGCACCGTGAAATTAGCGTGGAAGCGTGAATTCGGCCTTTTCAGTTTGAAAATAACCGTCTCGGCATCAGGCGCTTCGACAGAAGCGACATTGTTGGCCAACACGGCAGAAAAGCGCATGCCAGGATGCTTGAGCTGAATATCAACGGTCGCCTTCACATCGGCGGAAGAAAACTCAACACCATCGGACCAGAACAGCCCCTTGCGCAGCTTCACGCGCATTTCCGTGAAATCGGCATTGTAAACCGGTTTGTCTGCGGCGAGAGAATTATCCCACGCGCCATCGAGGCCGCGTTCGGGGTCGATATACCAGAGTGTATCAAGTGCAGCCTGCTGCAACCCGTTGGACTGGCTGCCTGCATTGATGGCCCAGATATTGAACCACCCTGCGTTCTTGATCGTGCCTTCCGGATTTTCGAGGATCAGCAGTTCCTTGCGCGGAATATTCTGGGGAATACCCTGTGCCTGGGATGAATCTGGCGCGCTGAACGCGCCCATAGCCAACACCGATGCTGCCAGCAGCATGGAGCGAATGCGTTTCATCATTTCCTCCCTGCGGGACTTTTTTTCCCGTCTGGAGCGGAGCTTACGCACGCATCAGAGGGGATACAACCGAACTTGTGATGTTTATCAGCATGACTGATATTGAAGGTTGAATTTTGCTGGAATTCTCAACCAACGTATTGTTATGCAGCATTTATTTACGAGCGTCTCAAATTGTATTCATATCCGTGCTGCTGGCACGGGCGTCATTCGTCAGCGTTTCCCGGGAGCGTGTGCAACATTGCGGCACGGTATATGCTTATCATTGCGGACGCTGCGCCCAGTCAGACCCAGCCGCCATCAATGACATAGTGTTGTGCCGTGCAGGCGCTGGCTTCATCGGATGCGAAAAACAATGTTGCCTTGGCGATTTCATCCGGAACGAGTTTGCGCTTCAGGCATTGGCGCTGCATCAATTCCTTCTCGCTTTCCGGATTGAGCCAGAGGTCGATCTGGCGCTGGGTCATGATCCAGCCCGGCGCAATGGCGTTCACCCGGATATTGTGGACGCCGAAATCGCGCGCCAGCGACCGGGTGAGCCCCAGCACGGCCGATTTGGCGGCGGTATAGGCTGCCATGCCGCCCTGGCCCACCATCCAGGAGGTGGAGCCGAAATTGATGATGCTGCCGGCCCGTGCTTCCACCATATCTGGCAGCACTGCCTGTGCGGCAAAAAACTGATGCTTGAGATTCACGGCTATCCGTTCATCCCAATAGTCAGGCGTCACATCCAGTGTCGCATGGCGCTCGTCATGGGCCGCATTGTTGATGAGAATTTGCACAGGGCCAAACACAGCGCGGACATTTGTGATGGCGGCGCGCAGTGCCTCAACATCCGTCAGGTTGGCCTGCTCGAAGTGAATGGCTGCACCTGCGCTGCGCAATTCCCCGGCCAGCTGTGCGGATTCCCCGGCCTTGATATCAATAAACGACACCCGCGCCCCCTGAGCGCAGAAACTGCGCACAATGGCCTCGCCAATGCCGCTGCCGCCGCCGGTGATCAGCACATGCTTGGCCTTCAAGTCCGGATAGATTGCACCCATTGCCACTCTTCCTCATAACCGCGCACTGCGGCATTAGCATCAAAATTTGAGTTGCGCACCTCAAAAATTTCACCTAGGCTTACCACAATCAAGGGCAATGGACGGAGGAAACAATGACACGTGTTGGACGTATTCTTGCGCTCGCGGCGGCAACAGTTTTCTCCGCCGGTGGTGCTCTCGCGCAGACCACCGTCAAATGGCTGCATATCGAGGTCAATCCGAACCAGGTGAAAATCTGGGAAGAGGTGGCGAGGGATTTCGAAGCCAAAAATCCGGGCACAAAGGTTGAAATGTCGTTCCTTGAAAACGAGGCTTACAAGGCCAAGGCACCGACATTGCTGCAATCCAAGGACAAGCCGCACATTATTTACAGCTGGGCTGGCGGTGTTTTGAAGGCACAGGTGGAAGCCGGTGTGCTGGAGGATATTACGGCGCAGGTCGCGGACCATAAGGGCAAACTCTCAACTGCTGCAGTCGAAGCCTTTACTGTGAATGGAAAAATCTACGGCTTGCCGCATACGGTTTCGCAAGTTGGCTTTATGTATAACAAGGAGCTCTTCGCCAAGGCTGGTGTTGACGGTGCGAAAATCACCAATTGGGATGAGTTGCTGGAAGGCGTTAAAAAACTGAAAGCCGCAGGTATCACGCCGATTGCTGTTGGTGGTGCGGATAAATGGCCGCTGCATTTTTACTGGACGCATCTGGCCGTGCGGCTTGGTGGTAAGCCTGCCTTCCAGGCTGCGCTGAAAGGCGAAAATAGCGGTTTCGAAGGCGAGGTTTTCCAGAAATCTGGCGAATTGTTCAAGCAACTGGTTGATTTGCAGCCCTTTCAGAATGGCTTCCTCGGGTTCAAAAACCCGCAGGCTGTCGGCTTTTTCGGCGATGGCAAGGCGGCCATGATGCTGGCGATTTCATCTTTCTATCATACACAGCGGGCCTTGGCGGCCGATAAGGCCGGCCTGTCAGATGACAAGGTTGGCTGGTTTAATTTCCCGATGCCAGCCGGCGGCAAGGGCGAACCAACAGACACGCTTGGCGGCATCAATGGTTGGCTCGTCACCAAGGGTGCGCCGAAAGAAGCTGTTGCTTTCGTCAAACATTTCATTTCCGAGGATGTGCAGAAACGTCTGGCAGGCGGCAATTTCCTGATCCCAACCTACAAGGGTGCCGAAGCCGGGCTTGGCAGCGAATTCATGCGTAATATTGCGCGCAATATCGCGTCCTCAAAATACCATCAGAATTTCTATGATCAGGATCTTGGCCCCAGCGTTGGCCGCGTGGTGAATGATGCAACCGCAGAAATTGCCGGCGGTTCGATGACGCCAAAGCAGGCAGCGAAAGCCATTCAGGATGCTTTCAAGCAGGGCAACTGATTTCATTGATCCATGAAGCGGCTTAATGCCGCTTCTTCTTTTCACGCCCGATGGATGGAGTGATGATGCCTGCGCATGTCTCCCGCTCCGCTGATTCCGGGAAAATGACAGCCATCCTGCTGTTTCTGCCGCCAGCATTGCTGCTGTTCACGCTTTTTGTGGTGCTGCCAATCGGTGAGGCTGCATGGTATTCCGGCTTTAACTGGAATGGGTTTGGCAGCCCGAAGAACTGGATTGGCCTCGACAATTACCGTTTTGTTCTGGAGAACCGGGCCTTCGGCCTGGCCATTCGCAATAATCTTCTGATTATTGCCGTTTCACTGATCGTGCAATTGCCTCTGGCGCTGGCGCTGGCCATTGTGCTGGCAGAAAAATTCCGTGGCGCCGTGGTTCTGCGCATGCTGTTTTTCCTGCCTTATATTCTGGCAGAAATTGCTACAGGCCTGATTTTCAGCTTTGTCTATGATGGTAATTATGGACTGCTGGCAGCCATCTATGGCTGGTTTGGTGCGGAAGCGCCGCATCTGCTGGCTAATCCGAAAACATCTATGCTGGCCATTCTCATCGTCGTGGTGTGGAAGTATTTTGGTTTTCATATGATGCTGTTCATTGCCGCGCTGCAAAGCCTTGACAAGAACATCATCGAGGCGGCGCGCATTGACGGCGCATCACGCTGGCAAGTATTGCGCCATGTAGTCATTCCGTTGATGTATCCAACAATTCGCCTGTCAATTTTCTTTGCGATTGTCGGGTCACTGCAATTGTTTGATCTTGTCATGCCCCTGACGCGCGGCGGGCCTGCTGATTCATCTCACACCATGGTGAGCTTTCTCTATACCTTTGGTGTGACGAGGATACGGGTCGGTTTTGGTTCTGCAGTCGGCGTCATTCTATTCCTCATCTGCGTGATCTTTGCATTCACGTATAAACGCTGGTTCATGCGCCATGAGTGACATTGCATTCAGCGAACGTGGTTTTGACCGTTATGCCCTGTTCAAAACATTGTTCTTGGGCGCAGTCGTGATTTTTGTGTTGACGCCGCTTCTGGCAACGGTGCTGGGCGGTTTCAAGTCGCTGGGTGAACTGCGCACCAATCCGTTTGGCCTGCCCAGGGTTTGGGAATGGGAGAATTATGCAGGCATTCTGACGTCGCCCCGCTACTGGATATTGTTACGCAATTCAATGATCATTGCCACCTTGACCGTTGTGTTGACGCTGGTTGTGGCGTCCATGGCAGCATTTGTATTTGCGCATATCAAGTTTTATGGCCGTGACATGATGTTGAATTATATCACCATGGGTCTGTTGTTTCCGGCAGCTACAGCCATTTTGCCGCTGTTTATCAAGGTGCGCGATCTCGGTTTGCTCGACAGTTATTTCGGTGTTGTGCTGCCGCAGGTCGCGTTCAGCCTGGCCATGAGCATTCTTTTGCTGCGCCGTTTTTTCCGCGATCTGCCGGAGGAATTGCTGGAGGCTGCGCTGGTGGATGGTTGCAGCTATATCAATTTTTTTCGTTTCGTAACGCTGCCCTTATCACGCCCCATATTGGCGACTGTCGGTACCATTTCGTTCGTTCATTCATGGAACGCCTATCTTGTGCCGCTGGTGATGTTGAATTCCGACAGCCTGTATCCCTGGCCGCTTGGTATCATGGTTTATCAGGGCGAGTATTCATCAGAATGGCACCTCATTCTTGCATTTATTACGCTGACGATAGTGCCAACCATTGTGCTGTTCCTCTTCGCGCAGAAGCATATCGTTGCGGGTTTGACGGCTGGCGCGGTGAAAGGCTGATCATGTTCAGAAACATAATGTATACCCGGAGTGTCATATGAGAAAAATCGGTATCGGCGTCATTGGATGCGGAGTAATCTCCAAAGCCTATATGACGGCCATGAAGCGCTTTTCCAATATCGAATTGAAGGCCGTTGCCGATATGCGGTCTGCACCGGCGCAAGCGCGCGGGCAGGAGTTTGGCGTGCCGGGCATGCGCGTCGATGAGATGTTGAAGCGTGATGATGTCGAAATTGTCGTCAATCTCACAGTGCCGCTGGCGCATACCGATGTCAGTCTTGCGGCGCTGAATGCAGGCAAGCATGTTCATTCGGAAAAACCGCTTGGCGTAAACATGGTTGAAGCCCGCAAGGTCATGGATCTTGCGGCGCAAAAAAACCTGCGCGTCGGTTGCGCGCCGGATACCTTTCTTGGTGGCGGACATCAAACAGCGCGTAAGCTGATTGATGATGGCGTGATTGGGAAACCTGTTGCTGGCACAGCCATTTTCGCCTGCCCCGGCCATGAACGCTGGCATCCTGCGCCCGGATTTTATTATCTGCGCGGCGGCGGGCCGATGCTCGACATGGGGCCATATTATATTACTGATCTCATTCAACTGCTCGGGCCTATTGCCTCTGTTATGGGGGCAGCAACACGGCCGCGCAACGAGCGCATTGTTGGAAATGGGCCATTGAATGGGCAATCCATTCCTGTTGAAGTATCGACGCATGTGGCAGGTCTGCTGGAATTTCAGTCCGGCGCGGTGATCTCCATTTTGATGAGTTTCGATGTGCCGAAGCACAAGCATACACCGATTGAAATTTACGGTACACAGGGCAGTCTTCTGGTGCCTGATCCCAACAGATTTGGTGGTGAGGTCCTGTTTGCCAAAACGGGTGGCGAGTGGGAATCGCAATCGCATACCCATGCGCACACAGATGGTGAATTCCGCTCCATTGGTGTGGCTGACATGGCGGCTGCAATTTTGAATAACCGGCCGCACCGCGCCAGTGGCGCGCTGGCCCTGCACGCTCTGGAAGCCATGGAGGCGTTTCAGATATCTTCAGATGAGGGGCGCCGGGTGGTGCTTGAAACAACGGTTGCACGTCCGGCCATGATGCCTGCCGGATTATCCGACGGCCAACTGGATTGATGGGGCAAGCCATGACACGCACGGCAATGATTGTATGGGGCGGCTGGAATGGCCACGATCCGGATTTATGCGCATCCATGGTACGGGGATGGCTGAAGGCCGAAGGTTTCGATGTGCGGGTGGAAACAAAAACGGAGGTGTTTCTCGATCCTGATATCAAAAATTATTCGCTGATTATCCCTATTTATACGATGTCGAAAATCGAAAAGCCGGAAGCGCTGGCCTTGTGTGACGCGGTCAAAGGCGGCGTAGGTCTGGCAGGTCATCATGGCGGCATGTGTGATGCTTTCCGTGATTCTGTTGATTATCAGTTCATGTGCGGCGGGCAATGGGTCGCTCATCCTGGCAATATCATTGATTATCGTGTTGACATCACGCGGCCTGATGATCCGGTGATGAAGGATATTCAAAGTTTCGAGCACCGTTCGGAGCAGTATTACATGCATGTCGATCCGGGTGTTGAGGTTTTGGCGACGACAACGTTTTCTGGTGAGCACGCGCCATGGACGAAGGGCGTGGTGATGCCGCAAGTCTGGAAAAAAATGTATGGGCAGGGCCGTGTGTTCTATTCCGCACTTGGCCATCGCGCCTATGAGCTGGATGTGCCGGAGATTCGCACAATGATGGTGCGCGGCATGTTGTGGGCGGCGCGCTGATAATGTTAGAGGGGCTGCATGTCTGTCAGCCGGTTTACTCTTGAAGATGTTGCGCGCGAGGCGGGGGTTTCGCTTGCCACGGCTGACCGTGTGGTCAATCAGCGTTCCGGCGTGCGCGCGCCAACGGTTGAGCGGGTTGAGCGTGCCATCGCAAAACTCAACTATCGTGCCAATCCTGCTGCGGCTCGGCTGGCGCGCAATCAAAGCCACAGATTTTTATTTTTGCTGCCGTCAACGGCCAACCCCTTCATGGTGCAGCTTGAAGCGCAGGTGAGTGCGACGGCAAAATGGCTGGTGGCACAGCAGGCTTTTATTGATGTACGCCATGCGGATGTGTTCGATCCTGTTGCGGTGTCGAATGAATTGCTGACCTTGCCTGATGTGTACAATGGCGTTGCACTTGTGGCGCTGGATCATCCGGTTGTGCGCGCAGCGATTGATGCGCTGGTGGCGCGCGGTTTGCCCGTTGTGACACTTGTTTCTGATGCGCCATTGTCGCTGCGCACACATTATGTGGGCATTGATAATCCAGCGGCCGGCCGCACTGCAGGATCCCTGATGGGCCGCTTTCTGGCCGGGCGGCAAGGCAAAGTCGGCATCATCATTGGTTCGATGGGGTTGCGGGACCATGCCGAGCGATGCTTTGGATTTCAGCAAGTCATTTCCGGAGAGTATTCTGGATTAACGATATTGCCGGCGCTGGAGGGGCGCGATGATGATAGGCGCAATGGTGCGCTTGTCGCGCAATTGTTGCACCAGCATCCCGACATGATCGGGCTTTATAATGCTGGGGCTGGCAATGAGGGAGTGGCATCCGCGATTGTCAATTCCGGCAGGTCAAAGTCATTGACATGGATTGCGCATGAGCTGACCGATGGGGCGCGGGATTGGCTGATGTCTGGTGTTGCTTCTGCCATCATTAATCAGGATGCGGGTCATGAAGCGCGCTCTGCTGCACGCATCCTCATGGCACGCTGCGAGCATACGCCCATTCTGGCTGATCAGGAACGTATCCGTATCGAGATTTTCCTGCGGGACAATATGGTGTGAGTGATTTTTCCAATGCTGGAATCCAGCGACTGTTTGTCCGTGACACACCATATTTGGATTCTAATTGCCTCGATCAATTTTTAGGTTTGGGGCGGTGGCGGCCATCTGGCCCCTTTCCTTGTTTGTACACCAAAAGCGTACGGCGAAAGCTGATGACGATATCGCCGTTCTGATTATAGCCAATGGTGCGGACTGACAGCACGCCGACATCTGGCCGCGAGGCTGAGTCCCGCCTCTCAATTACTTCTGATTCCGCATAAAGCGTATCGCCCTCAAAAAGAGGAAGTGGCATGCGCACCTCATCCCAGCCCATATTGGCGAAGACATTTTGAGAAATGTCCGAAACGGATTGGCCTGTTACCAGCGCAAGCGTGAAGCAGGAATTCACGAGCGGGCGGCCGAACGCAGTATGCGCCGCGTAATTGACGTCAAAATGGATCGGCGCCGTATTGTGCGTGAGCATCGTGAACCAGGCATTGTCGGTGGCGGTCACGGTGCGCCCGAGCGGATGTTTGTAGATATCGCCCGGCACGAAATCCTCGAAGAAGCGTCCATTCCAGCCCGGTATTACTTCGCCCATGATCAGCCTTTCCTGAACGCGCCGCCGCCATCAATATCGAGTGTCGCGCCGCTGACATAACCGCAGGCGGGTGATGAGAGAAAAACAATGGCCGCAGCAATTTCCTCGGGCTCGGCAGGACGGGCGAAAGGCAATCCCGTCAGCATATCCTCCCAGCGCGATTCATCGCCATGCGCTTCACGCGCGCGCGCTTTTGACAATGTCACGATGCGGTCCGTGCGCGTCGCGGCCGGATTGATGCCGAAGATGCGCACGCCCCAGTCTGCCGACTGCCCACCGAGTGCGCCGGTAAAAGCCATCAGGGCTGCATTGCCCGTGCCACCGCAAATATAATCATAGCGCGGGGTACGTCCTGCGCTGCCAATAACATTGACAATCACGCCGGACCCGCGCGCCCGCATGGGAGCGAGATAAAGCTGTGTGAGGTGAATATAACCCATCACCTTGAGTGACCAGGCCTGCTCCCACGCCGCCATGTCGATTGTTTCGAGGCCGCCACCAGGAATAGCCCCGGCATTGTTCACGAGCATATCGATATCCGGAAAGCGCGCGGCCAGGGCTGCTCGCGCGTCGCCTTGCGATAAATCAGCGGCATAAGTTTCGACCCGGTTGCTGCCCAGTTTCTGGGTTGCTTCGGCGAGGCGCGCTGCATCGCGCGCGACGAGCACGACATGCGCGCCTTCTGCCAGAAAGGCGCGGGCGGCCGCCAGGCCGATGCCTTTTGATCCGCCTGTAATGAGGGCTTTCCGTCCTGAAATTTTGAGGTCCATGGTGCAACTCAGAGTGTGGCGGGAGGAGGCGAGGCAGCTGTGAACCAGTCACACAGAGCGGTTCCGGTGGTGAAGAGCACGTCGGGGTGGGCCAGCAAGGCATCGATCATGCCGATGAGTTCATGCATGCGGTGCGGAACTGAAATCAGATGCGGGTGCAACCCGATGGCGAGAATGCGGCAATCCGCAGCGGTTTCTTGCGTAAACAGATCAAGCGTATGGCGCAGCCGCTTTTCCATCTCACCGGTGGCATGCCGCTCGATGGCATAAATAATCGAGTCATTGATTTCGACATTGTAGGGCATCGCCACGAGCGGCCCGTGCGCCGTGCGCATCCATGCGGGAAGGTCGTCAACCACCCAGTCACAGACATAATCGATGCCCTGTTTTTTCAGCAGGTCGGGTGTATGCACTGTTTCACGCAAGCCCGGTGACAGCCAGCCGCGCGGCCGGGTTCCGGTGAATCCCGCTACCTTGTCGAGGGCAGCCGCGATCAGCGCTTCTTCACCGCCTTCGGCGTGGTTGATTGCCTTCTGGTGCATGCCGTGGCCGATAAATTCCCAACCTGCTTTCAACATCGCTTCGGCAGCTTGCGGATAGGCGTCGATCACGCCGGCATTGAAACTCGTTGAGGCTGGCACACCGCGGTCTGAGAACAATTTGAGGATGCGCGGCAAGCCAGCGCGCATGCCATAGTCAGCCCACGAAAAATTAGGCACATCCGGCACCGTTTCCTTGCCATGCGGGGGCGTGATGATGGTGCGCGGCATACTGTTTTCGAACACCCAATGTTCGACGTTCACGACAAGGTGCACGAGAATGCGTTTGCCTTGCATGGGCGGCAGGGCCACGCGCTCTGATGTCATGCGATAGGGTATGCGTGGATTGGCCATGTCGCCCTCTGTTCAGTGTGGATGATGCACGCCGCGCATTTCGCTCATGATCTGCGCCTTGAAGCCGATGAAGGCGGGATCGGTCAGTGCCTCAATCGTGCGCGGACGCGGCAGTGTGATCGGAATATCGCGCGTGATACGGCCAGGCCGCGCTGTCATCACGCAGACGCGGTCGGCGAGAAGAATGGCTTCGTCAATATCATGCGTGACAAACAGCACTGTGGTCTTGAGGGTCTGCCAGACTTCGAGAAGCAAGGCCTGCATAGAGAGTCTGGTTTGCGCATCGAGCGCGCCGAACGGTTCGTCCATCAGCAGCGCACGCGGCTCCATGACCAATGCGCGGGCAATGCCGACGCGCTGGCGCATCCCGCCCGAAAGCTGCACCGGCAGGGCATCGCCAAATTGTGACAGGCCGACGATTTCGAGAATGCGCCGCGCTCTCGGCTCGTAGATATCCCGCGCCACACCTTGCACCTTGGGGCCGAAAATCACGTTGTCCCAGACATTGAGCCACGGCAGCAGAGAGGCTTCCTGAAACACCACACCGCGTTCGGGGCCGGGTTTATCGACCGGTATGCCGTCGAAAAGAACATCGCCACCCGTCGCTTTTTCAAAGCCGGCAACGATATTGAGCAATGTGGATTTTCCACAGCCAGAAGGGCCAAGCAGCGCGACAAATTCGCCTTCTCCAACGTGAAAATCGACGTCGGCAAGCGCCTGCACGCCGCCACGCCCGCTGTAAAATTTTGAAATGTCGGAAAATGCAATCGTTCCCATGCCGGCTCTCACGCGTTGAAAGATTGCAGATGACGCCAGCGCAATGTCCGCTGCTCGATTGCCACAATGGCGCGGTCTGACAGGTAGCCGAACAGTCCGATGGACACCATATCGGCGATCACAATATCCATGCGCCCGA
>JBOFCU010000188.1:0-9595 GCA_051646285.1 Beijerinckiaceae bacterium | reverse complement strand
GGTTGCCATTCCTGTCCACAGCGTTGGCAACAAACACGCCGCCGGTGCGCCGTGGCCGGGTCAAGGTGCGATAACCGCTGTCGCGCAGGATACCGATGACCTCGCCAGCATTGAAAGCGTCTTCCACGTCTTCCACCGGTGCGGGAATGCGGCCCGGCGGACGGCGGTAATAATAGTCATCCACAATTGGCGGGCGGGCGCCAAACGGACCCCAGTAGAACTGCGCTTGCGCAGATGCAGACAAAAGCGTCGTGCCGGTCAAGGCACCAATCGAAACAATTCGGCGGATCATCCGTCATTCTCCAGACTGCGGAAGGGCAGCCTCTGCCATCAAGATTCTGGTAATGATTGCGGCATGCGCAAGGCGTGCGCGGGCGCAGAGCGATATTTTTTCAAGGCGATTCAGTGGCCGCGCCCGTTCCTGAGGCTGCGCTTTGGAGTCATGCCGCGCGCCGCGCTGCATCCACCAGCGCGGCCACATCCTCTGGCCGGGTCTGGAAGGATGTGATCAGGCGCATGAATGCTTCGCCGCTGCGGGGCGCATTGGCCGGTGCAACCGACCGGCCTGCCCACGGGTAAAAGCGTGCCACAGCGCGCATCGCCGTTTCGATGTGCGCGGGCATGATGGGGAAAACCTCATTGATCTGGCGCGGCCAGGCAAACCGCACACCCGGGATGGCGCGCAGCCCGGCTTCCAGCTCTGCGGCGCGGTCGTTGGCATGGCGGGCCAGGTGCAGCCAGTGATCATCCTTGAGCCAGGCATTCATTTGCGCGCCCAGAAAGCGCCCTTTGGAGAGGGTGTGGCCGCCACGCTTGCGCTGAAAGGGAAAATGCTCAGCCCGCGCCCGATCAAAAAAGATCACGGCCTCACAGGCCCAGCAGCCATTTTTTGTCGCGCCGAGGGACAAGACATCGATGCCGGCCTGCCATGTCATTTGTGCCGGAGAGACGCCGAGCGCAGCGATGGCGTTGGCAAAGCGCGCGCCATCCATATGCACCAGCAGGCCATGGGCATGCGCAACGGCGCTGAGCGCGCGCACCTCGTCGGGTGTATAAAGCGTGCCAGCCTCGGTCGCCTGCGACACCGACAGGGCCGCAGGCTGGACATTGCGCACCGCACCGCGTGGCAACAGGGCGAGTGCAGCAGTCAGCCGCTCTGGCGTGATCTTGCACCCTTCACCGGGGATGCCAATGATCTTCGCCCCATGCATGAAAAATTCAGGCGCGCCGACCTCATCTTCCATGATGTGTGCTTCCTCATGGGCCAGCACAGCCCCCCATGGCGGCACAATCGCGCTCAGCGCCAGTGCATTGGCTCCTGTGCCCGTAGCAACAAGGGAAGCCGCCAGCGTGGTGCCGAAGGCGGTTTGCAGACGGCTGACGGCTTCGGCGGTGAGGGGATCGGCGCCATAAGCGGGCGCATAGCCCGTGTTGGCCTGCGTGAGGGCTGCGGCGATGACCGGGCTGACACCGGCAGCGTTGTCACTGGCAAAATCGAGAATCTGACTCATGCCAACACCATTGCAAATGTTGCGGCTGGCGAAAAGTCCGTTATCAATATGCTCGAATTGACGATTATCATTTCATAAATTACCTCCATCTCTGTTTTTTTGAAATAAAATTTCATAATCTTCAATTTGTGCTTGTCGATGGGTGAGTAGTCTGCTTTAGCACTCCTGCAATTTAGGACAGGATTGCTGTCTCTTTGGCAGTGTTCAGGCAAGAGGTGTGTGATGGCAAAGGTAACGGGAACCGGGCTGGATGATGCGGGCGCTCACGGCGCTGCGCCTAGCCGTGATGCTGTGACATTCCGGGACATCCAGCCGCCGCGACTCAGGCCGGTGCGCGATCCTTCCTTGCCGGATGCGCAGGGCCTTTACGATCCCGTCCATGAAAAAGACTCCTGCGGTGTCGGCTTCATCGTGGATATGAAGAACCGCAAGACTCACGCGATTGTTGAGAAGGGGCTTCAGATTTTGAGGAACCTTGATCATCGCGGCGCTGTCGGCGCTGATCCCAAGCTGGGGGATGGCTGCGGTATTCTCACGCAAATTCCGCACCGTTTCTTTGCCGAGGAAATGCAGAAACTGGGTGTCACCCTGCCAGCGGCGGGGGAGTATGGCGTCGGTCATCTGTTCATGCCGCGCGACAAGGAAGGCTACGCCATCGCCGTCGCGCAGGTGGAAAAGGCATTGCAGGAAGAAGGCCTGCCACTGCTTGGCTGGCGCGAAGTGCCGGTCGATAATTCTGATCTCGGCGAAATGGTGCTCGCCACCGAACCGCTGCATCGCCAGATTTTTATCGGCAAGCCCACTGCGGCCATGGATCAGGAAACGCTGGAACGCCGTCTGTTCATCGCCCGCAAGGTGATTTCCAACGCGATCTACGATCTCGGCGACAAGCGCACGAAGGGATATTACCCGGTCTGTCTGTCGAGCCGCACCATTGTCTACAAGGGCATGGTGCTGGTCACGCAGCTTGGTGATTATTTCCGCGATCTGCAGGACTCTCGTTTTGATTCCGCCTTGGCGCTTGTGCATCAGCGCTTCGCCACCAACACGTTCCCGACCTGGCAATTGTCTCACCCCTATCGCATGGTCGCCCATAACGGCGAAATCAACACGCTGCGCGGCAACGTGAACTGGATGGCGGCGCGGCAGGCCTCGGTTGATTCCGAATTGTTCGGCAATGACATCGGCAAACTCTGGCCGATTTCCTACGAGGGGCAGTCAGATACTGCCTGCTTCGACAATGCGCTCGAATTCCTCGTGCGTGGCGGATATTCGCTGGCCCATGCCATGATGATGCTGGTGCCGGAAGCATGGGCAGGCAATCCGTTGATGGATGAAAGCCGCCGTGCCTTTTATGAATATCACGCAGCGCTGATGGAACCGTGGGACGGCCCGGCCGCTGTGGCTTTTACCGATGGCCGCCAGATCGGTGCCACACTGGACCGCAACGGTTTGCGTCCTGCCCGCTATCTCGTCACCACTGATGGTCTCGTTGTCATGGCGTCAGAAATGGGCGTGCTGCCGATTGCAGAAGAAACGATCATTGAAAAATGGCGTCTGCAACCCGGCAAGATGCTGCTGATCGACCTTGATCAGGGCCGGATTATTTCTGACGACGAAATCAAGAAGCAGATGGCCGAAGCGCTGCCGTACAAGGAGTGGCTGAACCGCACGCAGATTGTGCTGGAAGATTTGAAGCCGGTGGAACCGCGCGCCTCGCGCACGGATGTGTCATTGCTCGATCGGCAGCAGGCCTTTGGCTATACGCAGGAAGACACCAAGCTGCTGATGGCGCCGATGGCGGTGACCGGGCAGGAAGCCATTGGCTCGATGGGCACGGATACGCCGATTTCGGTGCTCTCCAACAAGTCAAAACTGCTTTATACGTATTTCAAGCAGAATTTTGCGCAGGTCACGAACCCGCCGATTGATCCGATCCGCGAAGAGCTCGTGATGAGCCTCGTGTCGTTCATCGGGCCGCGTCCGAATATTCTGGATCTGGAAGGGGCGTCGCGCCGCAAGCGTCTGGAAGTGCGCCAGCCGATCCTGACCAATGAGGATCTCGAAAAAATCCGCTGCATCGGTCATTATGAAGACCGCTTCGATACCAAGACGCTCGACATTACTTATCCTTCTGACGCTGGCGCTTCTGCGATGGAGGGTGCGCTTGAGCGGTTGTGTGACCGGGCAGAAGCGGCGGTGGCCGGCGGCTACAACATCATCATTCTTTCCGACCGCATGGTGGGGCCGGACCGGATTCCCATTCCGGCACTTCTGGCGACGGCAGCAGTGCATCATCACCTCATCCGCAAGGGGCTGCGCACGTCAGTCGGCCTTGTGCTTGAATCCGGCGAACCACGCGAAATTCACCATTTCTGCTGCCTTGCCGGGTTTGGTGCGGAAGCGATCAATCCCTGGCTCGCCTTCGAGACCATGGAAGACATGCATGAGCGTGGCGAATTTCCAAAGGAAGTGGACGAGAAGGAAGTCGTCAAGCGCTATATCAAATCCATCGGCAAGGGCGTGCTGAAGGTGATGTCGAAAATGGGAATTTCCACCTATCAGAGCTATTGCGGCGCGCAGATTTTTGACGCGATTGGGCTGAACACCAAATTCATCGCGAAATACTTTACCGGCACAGCGTCGCGCATTGAAGGGGCCGGCATTGATGAAATCGCGCGCGAAACCGTCGCGCGTCATGCCGATGCATTTGGCAATTCGCCGATTTACAAAAATACCCTGGATGTGGGCGGCGAATATGCTTACCGCACACGCGGTGAAGCGCATGTGTGGACATCGGAAACGGTGTCGCTGCTGCAACATGCGGTGCGCGGCAATGCGCAGGATAAATATCGTGATTATGCGCGCCTCATCAATGAACAGGAAGAGCGGCTGACGACGCTGCGCGGCCTGTTCCGCATCAAGACGGCAAAAGAAATTGGCCGCCTCCCGGTGCCGATTGAAGAGGTTGAGCCAGCCAAGGAAATCGTCAAGCGTTTCGCCACGGGTGCGATGTCATTTGGCTCGATCTCGCGCGAGGCGCATGAGACGCTGGCCATTGCCATGAATTCGCTGGGCGGAAAATCCAATACGGGTGAAGGCGGTGAAGAGGCGGAACGCTACAAGCCGCTGGCAGACGGGCGTTCCAAGCGCTCGGCCATCAAGCAGGTGGCTTCAGGCCGGTTTGGCGTGACGACGGAATATCTCGTCAATTCCGACATGATGCAGATTAAAATGGCGCAAGGTGCAAAGCCCGGCGAAGGCGGCCAGTTGCCTGGCCACAAGGTGGATGCGGTGATCGCGAAAGTGCGCCACTCCACACCAGGTGTCGGTCTGATTTCGCCGCCGCCGCATCATGATATTTATTCGATCGAAGATCTGGCACAGCTGATTTTCGATTTGAAGAATGTCAATCCGCGTGCCGACGTGTCAGTCAAGCTCGTGTCCGAGGTTGGTGTGGGCACCGTGGCGGCAGGTGTGGCGAAGGCGCGTGCTGATCACATCACCGTGTCGGGATTTGAAGGCGGCACCGGGGCTTCGCCGCTGACCTCCATCAAGCATGCGGGGTCGCCATGGGAAGTGGGGCTGGCGGAAGCACAGCAAACGCTGGTGATGAACCGTTTGCGTGGCCGCGTGGCCTTGCAGGTTGATGGCGGTTTGCGCACAGGCCGCGACATCATTATCGGCGCGCTGCTTGGTGCAGACGAATTTGGCTGTGCCACCGCGCCATTGATTGCGGCAGGCTGCATCATGATGCGCAAGTGCCATCTGAACACCTGCCCTGTGGGTGTGGCGACGCAAGATCCCGTGCTGCGCAAGCGCTTCAAGGGTGCGCCTGAGCATGTCGTGAATTTCTTCTTCTTCATTGCAGAAGATGTACGGGAAATGATGGCGGCGATGGGCTTCCGCAAATTCGACGATCTGGTGGGCCGTGCGGATTTGCTGGATACCGACAAGGCCATTGCGCATTGGAAGGCGCATGGGCTCGATTTTGGCCGTCTGTTTTACCGTCCGGATGTTGGGCCGGATGTGCCGATCCGCCATGTCGACCGGCAGCAGCATCCAATTGAGAAAATTCTCGATCGTGGATTTATCGAAAAATCCAAGGCGGCGCTGGAAGGTGGCGAGGCGGTTGTTATCGAAAGCACCATTCGCAACGTGGATCGCACCACTGGCGCGATGCTGTCTGGTGAAGTGGCCAAGCGTTATGGCCATGAAGGGCTGCCGGATGACACGATCAGCATCCGCCTGCGCGGCACAGCCGGGCAGAGTTTCGGCGCCTTCCTCGCGGCTGGCATCACGCTCGATCTGACGGGCGAAGCCAACGACTATGTCGGCAAGGGTTTGTCTGGCGGTAAAATCATCATCAAGCCGTCGCCGAAATCAAAGGCCGTGCCGGAGAAATCCATCATCGTCGGCAATACTGTTCTGTATGGCGCGATTTTCGGTGAGTGCTATTTCCGCGGCGTGGCGGGCGAGCGGTTCGCCGTGCGCAATTCCGGCGCCATTGCCGTTGTTGAAGGCACGGGCGATCATGGCTGTGAGTATATGACCGGCGGCATTGTTGTGGTGCTCGGCCAGACCGGGCGCAATTTCGCAGCCGGCATGTCGGGAGGTGTGGCTTACGTGCTCGATGAAGCGGGTGACTTTGCCAAGCGCTGCAACATGTCGATGGTTGATCTTGAGCCGGTGCCGGAAGAAGAGGAATTGATGCAGCGGTCGCATCAGTCCGGTGATCTGGAAACCAAGGGGCGCATTGACTTGCTCGGTGACATGTCGCGGCATGATGAAGAGCGCCTGATGCAGCTCATTGCTAACCATTTCAAATATACCGGCTCGGAGCGTGCGCGCGTCATTCTCGACAATTGGCAGACCTATCGCCCGAAATTCGTGAAGGTGATGCCAGTGGAATATCGCCGCGCGCTTCAGGAAATGGAACAGGCGATGAAAGTCGCGGCGGAGTGAGGAATGGTCGCGGCGCTTGCGCCGCGACGGATCGATCCAGTGAATCGATCCGAATGACGAACGCGCGGAGCGATAGCGAAGCGCCATTCAGCACAGAGAGTTTTTTATATGGGCAAGGTTACAGGCTTTCTTGAAATCGACCGGCAGGACCGCAAATATGCGCCGGCGTCGGATCGTATCCGCCACTACAAGGAATTTGTCATTCCGCTGTCAGAAGGCGGCACGCGCGATCAGGCCGCGCGCTGCATGAATTGCGGCATTCCCTACTGCCACACCGGCTGTCCGGTGAACAACCAAATTCCGGACTGGAACGATCTCGTTTACAACAACGAGTGGGAAGAGGCGTCGCGCAACCTCCATTCGACGAACAATTTCCCGGAATTCACGGGGCGTATCTGCCCCGCGCCGTGCGAGGCGAGCTGCACGCTCAACCTCGAGGATACGCCCGTCACCATCAAGACCATCGAGTGCGCCATTGTGGACCGGGCGTGGAAAGAAGGCTGGATCGTCCCGCAGGTGCCGGCAGCAAAAACGGGCAAGACAATTGCCATCGTTGGCTCTGGTCCGGCTGGCCTAGCTGCCGCCCAGCAGCTCGCGCGCGTTGGCCATGACGTGCATGTGTATGAAAAAAATCGCAAGGCTGGTGGCTTGCTGCGTTATGGCATCCCTGATTTCAAGATGGAAAAGCATCTGATCGACCGTCGTGTTGCGCAGATGGAAAAGGAAGGCGTGACCTTCCACTATGGTGAAAATATCGGCGTCACCCGTCCGGTGAAGGACCTCACGGCGCAGTATGATGCAGTTATTCTGGCTGGCGGCGCAGAAAAAGGCCGCGACCTGCCCATTCCTGGCCGCGAGCTTGATGGCGTGCATTTCGCCATGGATTTTCTGCCGCAGCAGAACCGCCGTGTCGGTGATGAGCAGCTTGATAATGTAAATCCTATCCTGGCCAGCGGCAAGCGGGTCGTCGTTATTGGAGGCGGTGATACGGGGTCCGACTGCATTGGCACGTCGATCCGGCAAGGTGCCTTGTCTGTCGTGCAACTCGAAATTATGCCGAAGCCGCCGGAAAAGGAAAACAAGGCGATGAGCTGGCCGAACTGGCCGTTGAAATTGCGCACGTCTTCCTCACATGAAGAAGGGGCCGAGCGTGATTTCGCGGTGATGACCACGAAATTCGAGGGTGCCAAAGGCAAGGTGAAAAAACTTGTCGTGACGCGCATTGATGAAAAAATGCAGCCCATTGCGGGCACGGAGTTTGAAATCCCGGCTGATCTGGTGCTGCTTGCGATGGGCTTTGTTGCGCCGGTCAAGGACGGCATGATTGAAGAGCTTGGCGTGTCGCTTGATGCGCGCGGCAACGTGGCGGCCAATGTACTGGACTACAAATCATCGCAGGAGAAAGTGTTTGCCTGCGGCGATATGCGGCGTGGTCAGTCGCTCGTGGTCTGGGCGATCCGGGAAGGGCGGCAGGCGGCGCGTGCGGCCGATGAATTTCTGATGGGGACCAGTCTGCTGCCGCGCTGAGCGGCCATGGCTCTGCATCGATGTTCAACACAAGGCGGCGGGCATGACCCGCCGCTTTTTATTTCCGCTCGTCGAGATCGAAGGGGACCAGTGCCGCCAGCGCATCAGAATGGAATTGGCGGCGATAAACCACATAAACAATCAGCGCTGTGGTGAGAATGAAAGCCAGCGGGCCGACAAACCAGCCGAGATAGGCAAATGCGAAAAAGAAGGCGCGCTGGCCGGCGGCAAAATGGGAGGCCGCGACCGTGTTCATTTCCGCTGCCCGTCCTGCGGCCATTTGCCGTTCCTGCGCGTCAGGATCATCGGCTGCGGGTGTCGCGCCAATGAGAATGGCGGAATAATTGAACAGCCGGTAAGACCAGGCGAATTTGAAAAACGCGTAGCCGAAAATGACGGCAAGACCGATGACTTTTAATTCCCACAGGGCGCGGTTGGGCGTTGCGCCAAAGGGCAAATCGGCAAACAGGCGCAAAATATCATCCGTCGAACGCAGCACGGTGGCTGCACCGCCGATGGCAAGCAACGATGTGGACGCAAAAAAAGCGGTGCCATTTTGCAGTGTCGATGTAATGGCCGTATCCACAATGCGCACATCGCGCGCGGCCATTTGTTCCATCCAGCGCCGGCGCTGCACATGCATCAGCCGGTTGAGCGCTGGCCTTGTGCGCGACCGCCGTTGCACAACGATATTGTAAATGATCCACGTCGCAAGAAACAGCGACAGGGCCAGTATATCAGCCCAGTGGGTCTGCAAAGCCGCCTCGAAGGCCGGCATCATCAGCCGCGAAAAATGCCGCCGCCAACGCGGGCATTGCCGGCACGGGCCATGGCATTGTTGCTGTCGATGCTGAGTGCGCGCTGATAGCTTTCACCCGCCTCCCGCTTCTGCCCAAGGCGCTCATACGCAAGCCCACGGCCGGCCCAGGCATTGGCCAGGCGGTTATCGACATTCAGCGCCGCATTGAAGTCCTCGACCGCCTTCTCGTGCTTGCCGACCACGATGAGGCTCTGCCCGCGCGCCTCATAGGGCGCGGAGGCATAGGGGTCACGGTCAAGTGCGGCATCGAAATCCGAAATCGCAAAGGTATGCTGGTTCTGTTTCTGATACAGCAGCCCACGGGCATGGAAGGCCTGCGCACCTTCCGGATTGAGTTTGATGGCCTGATTGAGATCAGCCATCGCCTGTGTCGAATCGCCTTGGGTGCGCAACAGGTTGCCGCGTGCCAGATAGGCTGCGGCGTAACTGGGGTTCACGGAAATGGCGCGGCTGAAGTCACCGAGCGCCTGATCGTTACGGCCGCTCTGGCGGTGGGCCAGCCCGCGATTGGTCAGGGCCGCGGCATGATTGGGGTTCAGGGCAATCGCCTTGTCGAAATCCGCCATGGCCTCGCGATACCGGCCCACGCGCGCATAGGCAGCGCCACGGGTGTTGTAGTTTTCGGCGTCGTTGGGGCTGCGCGAAATCTTGTCTGCCAGGGAGCTGATGTTTGTGGCTTGCGAGCCGCTTTCATCGGTTTCCACCTCGGCCACGCGGGGGCCGGTGTTGCTGGCCAGGGGCGATACAGTTTCACAGGCGGCCAGCGCCAGCA
>JBOFCU010000149.1:0-6144 GCA_051646285.1 Beijerinckiaceae bacterium | reverse complement strand
GTTGAGCGATGCGATCACATCGGCTTCAGGCGGCGTCACCTGCATTATTGTTCGCCGCCAATCGCCAGACGCAAGGACCGTTCATTGGTTTGCACGCGCAAGTCGGTTTGCAGGCGATTGATATATTGCGCCAGCAGCTCGCTTTCCGTGCTCTGGCGGATGCGCTCCTCCATCTGCACCGATTCCTGCGATGTATTGGTGAAGGGCGGCACGGTAATGGCAGTGACACGGGCAATCAGGCGGTCTGTTCCGTTCGCGGCAGGAGCCGTGAACAGTTTGCCCTGAGGCAGATTGAACGCCTGCACCGCAGCACTGCGCGAAATATCGCCCAGCGCTGTATCGCGTTTCAGATCCGCAACGGTCTTCACCGCGAGCGGCGCAGCGGCCGCCGCCAATGTCTCGCCCGCTTCCACTTTTTTGACAATGGCGTTGGCATTATCCGACAATGTTTTGGCCAGTGCGGCAGTCCGCCATCCGGCTACAACCTGATCGCGCACATCGGCAAGCGGACGCTCTTTTTCCGCGTCGATTTTTGTCACGTCGAACCAGATATAACCGCTGTCGCGCAGCGAAACGGCTTCATTGTCAACGCCAATATCCGAAGCGAAAACGGCCCGGACAACACTGTCCACATCCGGCAGGTTTTCAATGGGTTTGCCGGAACGGTCGCGGCCCTGGCGGTCGATTTCGACCGCGCGCACGCTCAGCCCGACAGCCGCCGCAATCTCCGGCAGCGGCTTTGCCGTGGCGCGCTGATCTTCAACTTTATCGTGAATCTCGCGCAATGTCTGGCGCGCGGCAGACACCGCCATGTCGGTGCGCAGCGTCGCTGACACCTGCTCGTAGGGCTGAATTGCTTCCGGTTGGATTTCCGTGACGCGCAGGAGCACCGGCCCGAAATCACCATTCACCGGCTCGCTGACAATGTCCTTGGCCAGTGCAAACACGGCCTCGGCCACGGCCTTGTCGAGCACTTCCGTGCGGGCCAGCATACCCAGATCGCGATCGGCATCCTTGACACCCTGCTCAGCCGCAATGGCCTCGAAAGATGTGCCGGCCTTGATCTTGTCGGCTGCTGCTTTCGCATCATCCATGGACTTGAATCCGATGCGCTGAATCCGCCGCCGTTCAGCCGTACCAAACCGCTGGGCTTTCACGCTGTCATAAAACTTCCGCACATCGGCATCTGTCACCGCATCGGGCTTGGCCACCGCATCGGGGGTCAATGTCACCAGATTGACGGTGCGATATTCCGGTGCCCGGAAACTCGCCTTGCGATCGTTGAAGAAGGCTTGCAGCGCCGCATCATCAGGCTGGCCGGGATCAATGCCCGCAGCAGGCAGCACAACATAGTCAAGCGCCCGCGTTTCGTAGGTCAGCCGGTGCAGCGCCTCTTTCATCACCACCGGCACGCCAATTCCGCCGGTCAGCGCTTCTGCCAGATGCTGGCGCAGATACACCTTGCGCTGCTCGGCAACAAAGCGCTGCTCGGTCAATCCGTTATCGCGCAGGTTCTGGGCAAAGACATTGCGGTCAAATTGGCCGCTGATCCCCTTGAAGGCGGGGTCGTTGGTAATGGCATCCGCAATGGTTTTGTCAGAAATCGACAAGCCAAGCTGGCTGATACGCTCGTCAAGGGCGGCTTCCGCCACCATCTTGCCGACGATCTGCTGGTCAAGGCCAAGGGATCGGGCCTGCTCCGTGGTCACCGTCCGGCGCAAGCGCCGTGAGAGATTTTGCAACTCGGTCTGATACGCGGTGCGCACCTGTTCGGTCGTGATCGACGTGTTGCCAACCGTTGCCACGGGCGCAACGCTGCCGCCACGGAACACGTCTGCAATACCCCAGACAGCGAAGCTGAGGATGAGGAGGCCAAACAGCACGCCCACAACCAGCTTGCCGAGCCAGGTTTGTCCGGCCTTGCGCAGTCCTTGCATCATCATGGCAGCGATCTGTCCCGTTCGCGTGTGAAGTCGGTCCGCGAGATAGCCGGAAAATCTGTCCATGCAAAGGCGAAAGCCAAGGACCTCAACAAGAGTGGCAACACGAGCCGCAACAAGGTCCGCAAACCGCATGGACGCGCTGATCAGCATTTGCTAACGCCGCCGCAGCCTGAAGGAGTGCCGCCATGATGACTGCCCGCCGCCCGCTTGTCGCTGGAAACTGGAAAATGAACGGGTCAAAAGCCGCGCTCAACGAGCTGGCGAAGATGGGGCAGGGCCTGGGCGAAAACCGGTTATGGACTCACGTCGATCTCGCGATTTGCCCGCCGGCCCCTTATATCTATCTGGCCTCCGCTGCCGCAATTGGCACCCGCATCGCCATTGGCGCCCAGGATTGCCATGCGGAAGTTTCTGGCGCTTTCACCGGCGATGTGTCGGCCGAAATGATTGCCGAGTCAGGCTGCACTTACGTCATTGTCGGCCACTCCGAACGCCGCACCCTACATGGCGAGACCGACGCGCAGGTGCAGGCCAAGGCCAGGGCTGCGCTGCGGGCCGGTCTGGTGCCCATCATCTGTGTCGGTGAAACCCGCACGGAGCGTGAGGCTGGCAAGGCGCTGGACGTGGTTCAAAAGCAGATTGAGGGATCGGTTCCTCCCGGCGCGCAGGGCCGCCAGATTGTGGTGGCCTATGAGCCGGTCTGGGCCATCGGTACCGGCCTGACCCCGACAGCGAAGGATGTGGCCGAAGTGCACGCGCTGATCCGTGATGTACTGCATCATCAGGTTGGCCAGCAGGCGGATCTCGTGCGCGTGCTCTATGGCGGCTCGGTCAAGCCATCCAACGCGAAAGAACTGATGAGCGTTGCCAATGTCGATGGCGCGCTGGTCGGCGGTGCTTCGCTCAAGGCGGATGATTTTTTAGGAATCGCGTCGGCCTATTCAGGCTGACACGCCGCACAGGTTGAACAACTCCTGCCTGTAGGCTGATTGCACCGCCATGCTGCGCCGGCCAGCCGGCCAGCGCCATTTCCCATGGCGGTTGAGCACCGCATAGCGGGCGAACACCTGAGCATAGCAACGTGGCTGTAAAACGTGATGCCGCGTCGCAAGCCGCAGCCCGGCAGCATACCCATCCGGAATGCGTGCAGAAGCGCCGGCGGGCCAGAACAGGGCCGCTCCAAAAATAGCAATCGCGCAATAAAGGGCTGACTTTTTCACAAGGCTTCATAACTGCTGGATCGTGACCGGCTTCCACCGCCGCGCATTGGCGCTGGAACGGGGCGAGAATGGCAGACATGGCCACATTTGGCGATGATGCTTCGCGGGCAACGCTTAGCGCAACACTGTTGTGACGCACCTGTTCCTTGCAAAACAGGCCCGGCACGTTTATCTGCGCCTTTGACAGCGGTTCGCCGCTCACTGGATGACCCAATGCAGACCGTTATTATCGTTATTCACCTGATGATCGTGCTCGCCCTTGTGGTGCTGATTCTGCTCCAGCGCTCCGAAGGGGGCGGGCTTGGCATGGGCGGCGGCGGCGTGCAGGGCTTCATGACCGGGCGCGGCCAGTCGAATGCGCTGACCCGGACGACCGCCATTCTTGCTGCCGGTTTTTTTGCCACAAGCCTGATCCTGTCAATTATGGCCGGTGTCAACCGCGCGCCGCGCTCCATCATTGATGGTGCAGCGCCTGTGACGGCTCCGGCCCCCGGCGCTCCGGCAGGCGCGCCGATCGGTTCCGGGCAGGGCGGTGTGCTCGACCAGTTGCGCCAGATGCAGCAGCCGGCACCGGGCCAGCCGGCCGTGCCGCAGTCGCGCTAACGTGCCGGTGGATGCAAAAGACGATGAGAAGGCCGGCACAGTCCGGCCTTTTTCTTTGTCCGGGCAAAACTTTTTCGCACGCCCCACAGAAAAAGCGGGCAGCCCTGCATTGAGGCTCTGGCCAAAGCCTGAGTCGATGGCTAATCCACAACTCCCATGACGCGATATGTATTCATCACTGGCGGCGTGGTCTCCTCGCTTGGCAAAGGTCTCGCTGCGGCTGCACTGGCCGCGACCCTGCAAGCGCGCGGCTACAAGGTCCGCATCCGCAAACTGGATCCCTACCTGAATGTCGATCCGGGCACGATGAGCCCGTATCAGCATGGCGAGGTGTTCGTCACCGATGACGGGGCCGAGACCGATCTCGACCTTGGTCATTATGAGCGCTTCACCGGGCGCTCCGCCACGCGCGATGACAACATCACCACGGGGCGGATTTATCTCGACATCATCACCAAGGAGCGGCGCGGCGATTATCTCGGCGCGACCATTCAGGTGATTCCGCATGTGACGAATGCCATCAAGGATTTCGTGGTCAGCAACAATGACGAGTATGATTTCGTGCTCGTCGAAATCGGTGGCACGGTTGGCGACATAGAGGGCCTGCCGTTTTTCGAGGCGATCCGCCAGATCAAGAACGATCTGCCGCGCAACAACGCGATTTATGTTCACCTTACGCTGCTGCCCTACATTCCCAGTGCTGGCGAATTGAAGACCAAGCCGACGCAGCATTCGGTCGCGACGCTGCGCTCCATCGGCATCCAGCCTGATATTCTGCTGTGCCGCACCGACCGGGAAATTCCCGCCGAGGAGCGCCGCAAGCTGGCGCAATTCTGCAATGTCAGGGAAAGCGCGGTCATTCAGGCCCTCGATGCGCCGTCGATTTACGATGTGCCGCTGGCCTACCAGAAAGAGGGCCTTGACCGCGAAGTGCTCGCTGCTTTCGGCATCGAGGATAATCGCACGCCGGATATGGCGCGCTGGCAGAACATATCCCAGACCCTGCATAATCCCGAAGGTGAAGTCACCATTGCCATTGTCGGCAAATATACCGGCCTGAAAGATGCGTATAAATCCCTGATCGAGGCACTCACCCATGGCGGCATCGCCAACAAGGTGAAGGTCAATCTCGACTGGATCGAGAGCGATATTTTCGAGAAAGAAGACGCCGCGCCGTATCTGGAGCATGTCCACGGCATTCTCGTGCCTGGCGGTTTCGGCCAGCGCGGCGCTGAGGGAAAAATCCGCGCCGTCACCTTCGCGCGCGAACGCAAGGTGCCTTACTTCGGTATTTGTTTCGGCATGCAGATGGCGTGCATTGAGGCGGCGCGCAATCTCGCCGGTATTCCTGATGCCAACTCCACCGAATTTGGACCCGCGAAAGAACCCGTTGTCGGCCTGATGACCGAATGGATGAAGGGCAATCAGCTCGAACAACGCAAAACCGAAGGTGACCTTGGCGGCACCATGCGGCTTGGCGCCTACCGCAATTCCCTGCAAGCCGGTTCGCATATCGCAAATATTTATGGCGCGACCGAAATTTCCGAGCGCCACCGCCACCGCTATGAAGTGAACATGGCCTACCGCGAGCGGCTGGAAAAAGCCGGGCTTCAATTCGCCGGCCTGTCACCCGATGGCCTCTTGCCGGAAACAGTGGAATATCCCGATCACCCCTGGTTCATTGGCGTGCAATATCACCCGGAATTGAAATCACGCCCGTTCGAGCCACACCCGCTGTTCGCGAGCTTTATTGAAGCAGCGAAAGAGCAGAGCCGGCTGGTGTGATGACAAAAGGGTTTACAAGCGAAGTGGGGGCCGGTTCGCATGCAGCAAGCCCATCTGGATATGAACAATAAATCCATCGACCACCTTGTTCTGCCCTCCCGCGACCTGACCGCGCAGGCGGACTTCCTGCGCAAAATCGGCTTTCAGGTCGGCGGCCGCAACCGTCATCCCTGGGGCACGGAAAATCATATCGTTCAATTTTCCAATTATACGTTCCTGGAACCCGTCACCATTGGGAATGAGCCATCCTTTGCACCCGTCACGCCGGACCAATTTTCCTTCGGCGGCTTCATCAGCGATTTTCTGAAAAGCCGCGAAGGCATGGCGATGCTCGTGCTGCGCAGCGAGGATGCGAAAGCCGATCATGCGGATTTCGCCGCCAAAGGCATCGGCTGGGGTGACCCTTTCTTTTTCGAGCGCAAGGGCACAAGGCCCGATGGCTCGCCCATCCATGTCGCCCTCACGCTGGCCTTTGCCCAGAACCCGCTCAGCCCCGCCTGCGGATTTTTCACCTGCCAGCACCATTTCCCGGATGCGTTCTGGAATGCGGCGGCGCAAAATCATGCCAACACTGCGATTGGCGTGACCCGCGT
>JBOFCU010000120.1:0-1800 GCA_051646285.1 Beijerinckiaceae bacterium | reverse complement strand
TGAACGGCGCTGAAGCCCTTGTCCGCACCATGGTCAATGCGGGCGTCGATGTCAGCTTCACCAATCCCGGCACATCGGAAATGCATTTCGTCGCCGCGCTCGATCGGGTCGAGGGCATGCGCTGCGTGCTGTGCCTGTTCGAGGGCGGCGCGACCGGCGCGGCCGATGGCTATGCGCGCATGGCGGACAAGCCGGCGGCAACGCTGCTGCATCTCGGCCCCGGCCTCGCGAATGGATTGGCAAATATCCATAATGCGCGGCGCGCCGGCACACCGATGCTGAATATCGTCGGCGAACACACATCCTTTCACAAGCGCTTTGATGCGCCATTGACAAGCGACATCGAGGCGCTGGCGCGGCCGCTCTCGCATTTCGTACGTACAGGGTCGCACGCGACAACGATTGCGCAGGATGGCGCGGACGCCATTGTCGCGGCGCGGGAATATCCGGGGAAAATCGCGACGCTGATCCTGCCCGCCGATACGGCGTGGGGCGGGAGCAACGGGCCGGTGAAAACGCCGAAGCAGCGGCCACGCCAGCCTGTCGATGACGCGGCAATCCGCGAGGCGGCGGAATTTCTGCGTGGTGGTCCAGCCTTGCTGCTGATCGGCGATGTGGGCTTGCGCGCTGGTGCGCTCAAGAATGCTTCGCGCATCGCGCAAAAGCTGAATTGCGCAATGCTGGCGCCGATGTCGAACAAGCGCGTCGAGCGGGGTCTGGGCTGCGTTGCCATCGACCGCGTGCCCTACCCGGTCGACATCGCCGTGGAGCGGTTGAAAGATTTCCGGCGCATCGTGCTTGTGGGCGCAAAACCGCCGGTGGCGTTTTTCGGCTACCCCAACAAGCCCAGCGCCTTGACCCATCCTGATGCGGAATTTTTCACGCTGGCAGACACTGGCGATGATATTGCTGATGCGCTGGTGCGGCTCTGCGACCATATCGGCGCAGCGAAAGATAATCCCACGCTCAATGAGCCAGCGGAAAAAACCCTACCCAACGGCGGCGCGCTGACGCCGGATTTGATTGGCCACATTCTCGGCCACTTGCTGCCGGAAGGCGCGGTGGTGTGCGATGAATCGGTTTCAACCGGCCGCAATTTCTTTTCTTGCACACACACCGCGCCGCCGCATGACTGGCTCTCCATCACCGGCGGCGCCATCGGCTGCGGCATTCCGCTTGCAACGGGGGCGGCGGTCGGCGCGCCGGGCCGAAAGGTTGTCAATCTGCAGGCCGATGGCTCGGCCATGTACACATTGCAGGCGCTGTGGACGCAGGCGCGTGAAAACCTGAATATTCTCACCCTGATCTGGGCGAACCGCGAATATGCGATCCTGCGCGGCGAACTCATGAATGTCGGCGCGGAAAATCCTGGCCGCAAGGCGCATGACATGCTCTCGCTCGACAATCCCGCGCTCGACTGGGTGGCGCTCGCCAAGGGCATGGGGGTCGAGGCGGTTGCGGTCGAGGATGTCGATGCGCTGATCAGGGCGATGCGCGCCGGGCTTGCCATCAACGGCCCCTACCTCATCGAGGTGCGGATTTAAGCGCTGGGACTCGCGCCATTCAGGCGCTCGCGTTCGCGGTTGGGTGGATGCACGAGGCAGACCAGCGCAAACGAAATAATCATCAGCAGATACCAGGCACCCATCTTGCCGAGCGAGACAGGCCGCCATGTTGTCTGGCCTGGATAGAGCCAGGTGCCCGTGTAGGTGCCGATATTTTCTGCGACCCAGATAAAGAACGATGTCAGGAATGCGGCGAGCAGCAGCGGCATCCAGTATGTTCGCTTGTCGATGGTGA
>JBOFCU010000098.1:0-6406 GCA_051646285.1 Beijerinckiaceae bacterium | reverse complement strand
CTTGAGGAGCGTCGATGGAGGCAGACGATACGGCAGCCGCCTGTGTGATCGCCTGTATCAGAGGCAAATCATTGGCTGCCGGTTCAGCAACAAATGGCGGGCTGAAAAGCCCGCCTTTTTTGTAGAACTGACCGCTCCGGGAGCGGTGAGAATGGTACAGCCATCTGGACTCGAACCAGAGACCTTCGGATCCACAATCCGACGTTCTAACCAACTGAACTATGGCTGCACACGCCCGCTCTTTAGGACTGATCCGGGGCAAAAAGCAATAGCGAAGCGTTGGAAAACACCAGCGCGAAACACTCAAGAAGCGATTATAACGCAAGCCAAAATGAAACCATGCTCCGTTCCGGCGCATGGCGGTAGGCTCGTCTTCCGTGCTTGAGCCGGATCAGCCGCCGGGTTTGCAGATGGTGGACTGCCAAGGCGCCCAAATCTTCATGGCGGGCAAACGATCTGTCAGTGTGATGCCCATGGTCTGGTTCAGCAGGCTGGTGAAGGTCGCTGCTTGACTGCGGGCTGCCTCCATTTGTTCACGAATGAAATGGCCCTGAACCGTGATGGCTTCTGACAGGGACTGGACCTGCGCCATCCTGATGCTGTGGGCAATCATCGCCTGTGACTGGTTTGTCCACATATCCATCACTGCGGTGCTGAATTCCGCTGCCACTTCCGCTTGAGGAGCGTCGATGGAGGCAGACGATACGGCAGCCGCCTGTGTGATCGCCTGTATCAGAGGCAAATCATTGGCTGCCGGTTCAGCAACAAATGGCGTTTTGGCAGACGGCACCGGTGCGGCCAAAGCTGCTGCACCGGTGAAGGTTGGCACGGGTGCACGGGCTGGCGTGTCTGCGAGAGAACGGCCAGCCGGTGCCAATGAAACAGGTTTCTTCATCTCACCCTGCCTTGTTTCGAAAACAGCCGGTTGGCTGATTACTTCTTTTTCGTGGCTGTGGAGGCCGCCGTCTGCATCGTCTGCTGGACGTTCGTGCCGAAATCCTTGAGCTGGCCCTGATACTTGGCGAACTGCTCACGCAGGAATTCGGTCTGAAGCTGCATCACTTCCTGCGCGTCCTTGGCGCGAACCAGGCGCTGGGCATGGGCAAAAGACGCGGCCATGTTCTCTTCCGCCGTGGCAATCGCCTTCTTGGTCATATCGACAGCGCCGCTCTGAAGCGGGTTGCTGGCAGCCGGAACATTGTCGAGCGCCTTGTTGGCAGCGCCCATGAAGCCGTCAAACGCCTTCTTGGCCTGCTCGACACTCTTCTCGGCAAAATCGCGCATTTCGGTGGGCACTTCGAATGTGGGGAATTTCGGGGTCATGGGGATTTCCTTTCCTGAGCCGCTAATTGTGCACTGCAATATCATTGTTGCGCTGCAAAATCAAGCAGCCTGCCGTCAGGTTAAGCATAAGGGATAAGGGATGTGGGCGAAACGGCTAAGTTTGGCCGCCCACCTTTCGCGCGCGTTAAGGTTTCATTAAAGCTAATGGCGGGTTAACGCAGTGCATCGAACCCGCCAGAGAGGCAGCCTTGCGCGCAAACGGCATCGAGTTACCGGCAGAACTGGAATTGCTCCTGCGCGAGGGGCGGGCGCTGGCTGTTGATGCGCGTGACGGCAGCGGCGTGTTCGCCCAGCAGGCCGCCAGCGTCACAGGCGTGATGCTTCCGCCTGCGGCTTCGGCGCGGCTGGCGGACATGGCGCATCGCATGACAGCCGGAGCGGGTGCTGTGCTGGCGGATATTCCGTTGGCGGGGGCGGGCGCGCCGCTGGTGCCCGTTGCCTGCCGCATGTTGGCCAATACCGAGGGCGAACGCGTTGTTGTTGTCATTCCGCTGCGGGAATTTTCAACGCAGGATGCTGTTGCACCGCCGCCCGGTGCGGCCATGCCTTTGGCAGCCCGCGACGAAGGGCAGCGGCCCAAGGCTAATATCAAGCCTGATGTTCATTCCGGCATGTCTGCGATTGCGCAAGCCATGGATACGGCGATGAACGCTCCAATCGAAGTGACTGATTCAAAGCCGGTGCCATCATCTTTGCCAATGCAGGCTGCACCGCAGCCCCATTCGCACAATGGGTCTGTGCATCAGGACGCGCCTGTGCGCATTGTCTGGCAGAGTGACGCCGATGGAAAAATCACTCAGGCCGGCTCACGGCTGAAGGCGCTTGTCGGCGATTATTCCGGTGCGATTGTCGGACGCCGCTGGGCTGATCTGGCCGATGATATTTTCATGGATACCACCGGCGCATTGCAGGCCGCGCTTGAGGGCCGCACCACCGCCAATAAAATTCCGCTGCTGTGGTCTGCTGATGATTTGCCCGGTCCGGTTGATGTGGAATGGTCTGCGCTGCCGGTCTTTGATGCTGCACGCGCCTTTCGCGGCCTGCGCGGATTCCTTCTGGTCCATGCGCCCGGCAGCGCGCGGGCAGAATTAAACGAAAAAGCCTCACATGTTTCGCCAGTCGCTTTGCCAAACGGCGAGACGCAGATGCCAGCCGCACCGGCATCATCACCGCTGCCGACTTTATCGCCATCAGAGCGCATGGCGTTCCGTGAATTGGCGCGGGCCCTTGGCGCGCGGCAGGAGAATGAAGCGGCACAGGCGCACCATGAGCCGCCCGCTTTGCCCACACCTGCTGTTGCGGGTGCTGAGCCTGCACAAGGCGAACGCCAGCCAGAAGTGATAACCCCGCAGACTATGGCCGCCATTGCCGATCATGTGCCTGCCCTGGCACCGGCTGACAGCGAAACTGCACACAGCGCCTCGCCTGTGATCAATGCTGTCGAGGAAGCTGCGGCTGATGCCAGCATGGTGCAGCCGGAAGCATTGCCGTCAGCACCAGAATCCCCAAATTCCGGCGAAGATAAAACATCGGCTGAAGAAGAGTGTGCAAACGCGCCTTCATATGGTGGAGAACAACAGGCACCCGTCATGATCCCTGCACCGGTGACGCATATCGTGCGCGTGCCTGATCCGCGTTATCTCGATATTATTGAGCGTTTGCCGGTCGGCGTTCTGATCAACCGGTCTGAGCGTGTGCTTTTTGCCAACCGCACACTGCTCGATCTGCTCGATTATAATGCGATTGCCGATATGAATGATGCAGGCGGCACACCGGCTTTGTTCAAGGGCCGTATTCCCGTCAGTGAAGCCAATGGGCCGAGTGGCGCCATTTTGCTGGCCGCGCGCGATGGCGAACGGATCGGTGTTGATGCGCGGATGCAAAATATCCATTGGGATGGCGAACCGGCCACGCTCGTCAGCTTCCGCCGGTCGGCCGATACCGAAATCAATCAGAAATTGCGCAGCGCCGAGCATGAGTTAAAGCAGCGCGAAGTGCAGCTGCGCGAGGTGCGCGCCATTCTCGATACGGCCACGGATGGCGTCGCCGTGCTGGATGAAAATGGCCGCATTCTCTCCATCAACCGCACAGCCGAGGCGTTGTTTGGTTATGACCAGAAAGAGATGGCGGGAGAGCTTGTGACCGAATTGATGGCACCGGAAAGCCGCGCCTCGGTATTGGATTATTTTGAAGGCCTGAAATCTGGCGGTGTGCGCTCGGTGCTCAATGATGGCCGTGAAGTCACGGGCCGTGTACGCCAGGGCGGGCGGCTGCCGGTGTTTCTGTCATTTGGTCAAATCGCGGAAAAGCCGGAGAAGAAATTCTGCGCGGTGCTGCGCGATCTCACGGCGTGGAAAAAGTCAGAGCGTGAACTGGTTGATGCGCGTAAGGCGGCAGAAGCCGCATCCGCGCAGAAAACCGATTTTCTGGCCAAGATCAGCCATGAAGTGCGCACGCCGCTCAATGCGATCATCGGCTTTGCCGAAGTCATGATCGAAGAACGTTTCGGCGCCATCGGCAATGAGCGTTACAAGGATTATCTGAAGGATATCCATGCCTCTGGCGGCCACGTCATCAGTCTGGTGAATGACCTGCTCGATTTATCGAAAATCGAGGCTGGGAAAATGGAGCTGGATTTCACCAGCGTGAATGTCAATGACGTTGTCCGCGGCGCAGTCAGCATCATGCAGCCGCAATCGCAGCGTGGGCGCATTGTTATCCGCTCGGCCATGGCCCCAAAACTGCCAACCATCGTTGCGGATGAGCGGGCGCTGAAGCAAATTGTGCTTAACCTGTTGTCCAATGCCGTGAAGTTCACGGATCCGGGCGGGCAGGTGATTGTCTCGACAACGCTCAGCGATCTGGGTGAAATTGCCATCCGCGTACGTGACACTGGCATTGGCATGACGCCGAAGGAAGTTGAACAGGCGATGGAGCCTTTCAAGCAATTATCGGCAACGCGCCGGGCTGGCGGCACCGGGCTTGGCCTGCCGCTCACAAAGGCGCTGGTTGATGCCAACCGTGCGGCCATGCGTATTTCCAGCGTAAAAAATGAAGGCACATTGGTGGAGATCGTTTTTCCGCCAACCCGTGTGATGGCCAATCATTAAATCAAGACTGCGCAAGCCCGGAGCGCCTGATGCTCTTCTCGTTGACTGAAGAAGAAGAAATGATCCGTGACACGGCCCGCCGCATGGCGGCTGAGCGTGTGGCGCCGCTGGCGGAAAAACTCGATCGCGGCGAGGGCCGGGCTGAATTTCTTGCGAACCTGAAATGGCTGGCGCAAGCGGGTTTCATGACCCTTAATGTGCGCGGTGAATATGGCGGCGCAGAAGCAGGGCCGGTTGCCTTTGCGCTGGCCATTGAAGAACTGGGGTATGCCTGTGCATCAACGGGCTGCACCGCGTCTGTCACAAACATGGTGGGCGAGGTGATCCAGGCTGTTGGCTCACCAGAGCAGCGCGAGAAATATCTGCCGCTGCTGGCCAGCGGTGATTATGCTGCTGGCGGTTTTTGCCTGACCGAAGCCAGCGCGGGGTCCGACCCCTCAAACATGCGCACAATTGCGCGCCGTGAGGGTGACAATTATATTCTGGATGGCACAAAAATTTATATCACCAGCGGTGAATATGCCGGTGTTTTTGTTGTGTGGGCTGTGACGGACAAGAATGCCCCGAAGGGCAAGGGCATTTCATGCTTTCTGGTTGAAGCCGGAACGCCAGGGCTGACCATCGGCAAGGCAGAACACAAAATGGGCCAGCATGGCTCGGCCACGAATATCATTCATTTCGATGCGTGCCGCGTGCCTGCATCAGCCCTGATTGGGCGTGAGAATGATGGCTTCCGCATTGCGGTGGGTGAATTGGCTGGCGGGCGCATCGGCATTGCTGCCCTGTCGCTCGGCATCGCGCGGGCCGCCATGGACGCGGCCAAAGCCTATGCGCGCGAACGCACGCAGTTTGGCCAGAAAATTGCAGATTTTCAGGGCTTGCAATGGATGATTGCCGATCGCGAGACGGATATTGAAGCGGCGCGGCTGTTGATTCTACAGGCGGCCTATCTGAAGCAGCAGGGGCAGAATTTTGCCAAGCAGGCCTCCATGGCCAAGCTGTTTGCGTCGGAAATGGCGCACCGCGCCACAGATACGGCCATTCAAATTCATGGCGGTGCGGGATATATCCGGGATTATCCGGTGGAGCGTCACGCCCGTGATGCGCGTATCACGCGGATTTATGAAGGCACATCAGAAGTGCAGCGTCTGATCATTGCGCGTGAAACGCTGCGGCAATTGAACTAGAGGCCGCTGGCGCTGTCATGCCAGCCGGGCTGATAGCCGCCTGCCAACGCTGCCAGTGATGCTGGAGGCGTCAATACATCGACAATGCCCGGCAAGGCGCATATGGCGCGCGTGTAGCCTTCAAAATCCCATTGCAGCGGCTGGCCTTGCCGGATGGCATAGTAGCGCGCTTCATGAATAAACATCGCCCCATCAGGCAATCCGTTGACCGGCAGCGCGTGCAATTTTTTTATTGTCCCGGCAAGCCGCTCCTGATGCAGCCGCGCATCAATGGCCGGTGCTGAGAGCCGGTGCGGCAGTTGCAGTGCTTTTTGCAGCGCAGCCGCATAGGCCATCGCATTGGCGTGGCGGCATTCGAAGCAGGGGCGGTGCCCTGCCGCGAGCGCGCTGACCTCATCGCAGAAAAACAGTTCCGTGTAACTGCGGCCCCACACCTGCCTTTGCCGCCCACGAAATTGCAACACGCAGCAAATCCATTGCGGCGTGGCCCAGCGGCGTTGGCGCAATGACTGTGTGTCAGGTGCGTGGATGCGCCCGCCACGATTGCCCATCATGGTGCCGCGCGCAGTCAGGGAAACGATCGTACCGTCTGGCAGAACGCGATTGGGCAAAGCCATGTCAGCGTGGACCGAATGTACCTGAGGCCAATGGCACTGCAACCGATTGCGGAATGACCGGCATCTCGCGTGGATCAGCAACTGCCTGCGCCACAAGGGCTTTGCTCTTGAGCGGCGGTATGGATTTGGCCGGGGCAGCAGCCATTGT
>JBOFCU010000072.1:0-5263 GCA_051646285.1 Beijerinckiaceae bacterium | reverse complement strand
ATCAGCATCATGCCAATCATCATCAGGAAGGCGAGCGCCAGCACAACGATGGTGGGGTTGGCATTGATGAAATTGGCGAGCGGATTGGCGGCGACAATCATCACGCCAATTGACACCAGCACAGCGATGACCATCAGCGAAATGTGGTCAGTCATGCCGACGGCAGTGATAATGGAGTCCACCGAGAACACCAGATCGAGCAGCAATATCTGGAAAATGGCGCCGCCAAAGGTGATGGTGGCGGCGGTGGATACACCAAGCGCCTTGTCCTCGGCCTCCTCCTGCACATGCTCGACATGATGGTGGATTTCCTTGGTGGCTTTCCACAACAAGAATAGTCCGCCTGCAATCAGGATAATATCACGCCATGACAGGGATTTTCCGAACAGCGATATGACCGGCTCGGTCAATTGCACAATGATAAAGACAGTGCTGAGCAAAAGCAGACGCATGATCAATGCTGCGCTGATGCCGACAAGCCTGGCTTTTTCACGGAATTCGGGTGGTAATTTATTGGTCAGAATGGAAATGAACAGCAGGTTGTCGATGCCGAGCACGACCTCCATGGCGATCAGTGTAATCAATGCTGCCCAATTGGCCGGATCGTTGAACACCACCATCCAGTCAAACATCATTATCCCCCATATGCGCCTGCTGCGCCGTGAATTTACAGATGTTGATGTAGAAACAGCGGCGCGTTTGTCAAAGGCTGATGCGCTTCATTTTTGCATCGAGCATTTTCATGCGGCTGTCATACCCGCTCCAATTGACACGGCTGCGCAGTTTCTTGCCCGAGGCGAGGCGGCGCGCGGCTTGCTGTGTGCCGATGGCGCTGCCCATGCGGGTGACATCATTGCGGAAGCCGAAGGTTGGCTGCGGCACGGTGCCAGTGAGCGCAAATCCGCGTGCGGCAAGGTGGGTGCGCGCGGCAATACAATAATTGACAGAAAGTACCGAGAACCGGGTTTCATTGTGGCCGGCACGGTATTTCATCAGCGTGGTGCACAGGTCGCCCTTTGCCAGCGCATAGGCTTCTGCCAGATAGCGAACCCCCAGCTTGATGTTGGTTTCCGGGTCGGCCAGCTCTTCATTGCGGCCCTTGTGCCCAAGCAGGCGGGCGGTTGGCGGCATCACCTGCATAATGCCGAATTCGCCGGCACCGCCACGGGCGCGGGGATTGTAGTTGCTTTCCACCTTCATCACCGCATCGGCGATTTCCGGGGGCAGGTTGCGGGCATTTGCTTCGCGGCTGGCGATGGCGCGATAGGTTTCGACCGGCGATGCGGCAGGGGCTGGCACCGTTTCGGCCGTGGCCGCGCTGACCGCGACATACGGCGCGAGCAAGGTCACCAGCGCAAATGACAAACATCGCTTTGCGCGCGTGACCATCGTCCCGTCAGGGCCGCTCAGCGGAGCGGTGCCGCTGAACTGGAGAACTGCGACGATACCGGGGGATAGGCACCCTTGATGGTGTTGGCGCTGGTCTTGTCGCTGGTCTTGGCATTGCCGGTTGAGGCGCGGCGCGGTGGCAGGGGTGGTGCTGCTTCGGCTTCTGCCGGCTTGGCCTCTTCCTTCTCGCCAAGACCAACAGAGCCAAGAAGGCGATTGAACATGCCCTTGTCAGACTTTTCCGCTGCCGGTGCAGCGGCAGGCGCTGGCGCAAAGGCGGTAGCGGCAGCCGGGACTGCTGGCTGGCGTGCAAGCTGGCTGGTGGCCGGCAGTGTCTTTGCCGGTGCGGACGCGGTGGCTGTCACGGGCTTGGATTCAATCGGCCTTGCGTCGGCTGGTTTGGCCGCAGCGACGGCGGTTGGCTTGGCGACAGTCTTCAGCGGCTTGCCGTCCGGACCCAGTGCAATCTCCTGCTGGGCATCAATGGCATCGGGGCGCGAAACCTCGGCGACAGCTGTGGCCGGGCGGGTGCTTTGCAAGGCGGCGATCGGGCTTTCCGATCCGGCACCGGCTGCATAGGCCAGCGAGGTGTTGCGGAACGACTGGTGCTGGCCGCCATCAACATACTGCACCCGCACAGCCGGGGTGCCCTTGCTGACGAGTTCAGCCACCCTGGCCTCGTCATCAGCCTTTTTCTGGGCGACGGCGGTGCGGATGTCCGATGGCGTGGCAGCGGGGTCGCAGCGCTCATTGGTATTAAAGGTGTAGCGACCACCGCAGACATTCACCTTTGGCTCAGCGCGCGTCACCTCGAAATGGTCATTGCCTTCCTTCAACTGCTTCCAGAACGCTATATGCGGGTCAAAGCGGTGCTTGGCGAGATTTTCAGCCGTCATGCGGAATGGGAATGACTGCATCTGCACCGTGCGCTGCCCGCCGGAATGGGCTTCACGCACCAGCGCATAAATATCCTCGATCTGCTTGTCCGTCATCGAGAAGCAGCCGCGTGACGAGCATGCGCCATGGACCATCAGGAATGAGCCGGAACGGCCGAGCTGGCGGTCGAAATTGTTTGGAAAGCCGGTATCGAATGACAGGTGAAAGCTCGAATTCGGATTCATCTGGGCCGGGGTGATGTTGTAAAATCCTTCCGGTGCCTGCCGGTCGCCTTCGCGCACCTTCGGGCCAAGCTGGCCGGACCAGCGGCAGATCGGGAATGATTTGAGCAGGGCGTAACGGCCATCTGCGCCCTTTTTCCAGACCTCAAGCTCCGCTTCCTTCTTGTAGGAGCGGATCAGAATCGGGCTTTGACGGGTCATGCCCTTTTCGGACATCAGCGCCTGCACTTCCCCGGAAATCGGCACCCAGTGGCGCGAACCGGTCGAGCTTTCATTGCAGCCCGCCACAGCAAGGCCGAGGGCAGCAACGGTGGCGAGAGGGGCAAACTGCTTCAGCATTATCATCCCGAAACCTACTGGTTTGTTCGGAAGTCGTTTACGCGCATTATCGTTACACGTTTCTTAGCCTGCACTGGCTAATCCTGCTCATAGCGTCAATGAACGGTTAACGCTACCCTTCCGGCACATTGCCTGCCACGCCATCACAGAGATGTGTTCACGCTCGATCGCGCGGCAAAAGCAGCAGAAACATGGCGTATTCAAGGCATCTGCCGCGAGGCATTAGGCCAGCAGTGCCAGTGCCTAAAGCGCGCTGCGGCCAATCGCCAGAAACTTGTCCGCCCGTGCCTTGCGCATGCCCGCCGCATCAAGCCCGGCCAGGGATGCCAGCGCATCACCAATGGCCTTGCCGGCTGCTTCAATGGCGGCCTTCGGGTCGCGATGGGCGCCGCCAGCCGGTTCCGGCACAATGGCGTCAATCACACCGAGCCGCAGCAAATCCTGGGCCGTGATTTTCATGTTGGTCGCCGCTTCCTGCGCGCGGCCTGCATCGCGCCAGAGGATGGACGCAGCCCCCTCCGGTGAAATGACGCTGTAAATCGCGTGCTCCATCATCAGCACCTTGCTGGCGGCGGCGATGGCGATGGCACCGCCCGAGCCGCCTTCACCCAGCACAAGCGCCACACTTGGCACGCCAAGGCCAAGTCCAGCTTCAGTCGAGCGGGCGATGGCTTCGGCCTGCCCGCGCTCTTCCGCGCCAATGCCGGGGTAAGCGCCGGCTGTATCGACCAGGGACAGCACCGGCAGGCCAAAACGGTCGGCCAGTTCCATCAGCCGGACGGCCTTGCGGTAGCCTTCCGGCTTTGCCATGCCGAAATTGTGTTTCAGGCGGGAGGCGGTGTCAGAGCCCTTTTCCTGCGCAATGATGCAGACCGGCGCACCATTGAAACGGCCAAAGCCACCAATGATCGCTTCATCCTCGCCAAAGCTGCGGTCCCCCGCCATCGGCGTAAAGTCCGTGATCAGGGCAGCTATATAATGCACGGCATGGGGCCGGTCGGGATGGCGCGCCACAAGCGTCTTTTGCCAGGGTGTCAGGGCGCGGTAGAGATCATTGAGGCTCTGGCGGGCCTTGTCCTCAAGGCGCTGCACATCCTCATCAATGGCGACACCGCCAGAGGCGGTCATGGCGCGCAGTTCATCAATCTTCGCTTCCAGCTCCGCGACAGGCTTTTCAAAATCGAGATAGCTGCGCACGCTCACGCTCTCCTGCACTGGCTGCTGCCGTTGCTGCCGATTGGGTTCCGCGTTGCACAATACATCATGCCCGCCGTCAAGGATGCATTGTTTTGGGCCGGACGCACAGGGTTGGCCTGCATGGCGCTGGTGCCTGTTCAGGGTTGGCGCGGTGGCAGGGCTGGCCTACGTTTGATGGGGCGGGTGTGCACGCCGATTCGCCCTGAAGCTGAGGCTGCCATGATCAAGGCTGCGACATTTCCATCGCCCCTGCGATATTGCTGGCTCCGATGTGGTCTGGCAGCGGCCATGGCTGTCGCTGGCATGGTCTCAACGGGGCCGGCAGCCCATGCCCAAGGTGGAGCGGGCGATGAAGGTCTGTTTGTTGCCCGCAGTCTGGATGGCGAATTTTTCCGGACGGCCGATAGTCAGGTCACGCTCGGCTTGCGGCTTGAACCGCAGGGCGGTGCTGACGGCGTGCTGGCCATTTCCACAATGACCGTGGCGGTCAAGACCGCGCAGGGCGAGCAGGAATTTCCCGTCGAAAATGCTGAGGATATTTCCTATGATGCGGCCACGCGGAAATTCCGGGCGGTTTTCCGCCGCAATGACGCACGTGTGAAATCACTGGATGGCGTGATCAGTGCCGAGGCGCGCGAATTTTATCAGCTGCGGGTTCTGACTGGTACACTGACCTTTGATAATGCGCGCACCTCGCCAGTCACGCTCATGGGCACGCACAACATCCTGACGGGAAAACCGGGGTGTTTTTTTGATTTGTTTGCCGGCGCCAATCTCGCATCCGTGACGCTGAAGCGGAAGTATGATGCCGGCAAGGCGGAATGGCTGCAACCGGTGGCGCAGCAGCATGGCTGGCGCGTGTTGCGGCGGCGCATTGATTATATCCGTGGCGAAGAGGAATATGACATCAACACCGGCGCGGGCCGCGAACTTGCCGGGCTGGCGATTATCCGCACATTGCCTGATGTGGCGTGCCTTTCCTTTGGAGCCGATGAAGGCGATTCCGTCGAAGCCATGCGGATTGTCGCCATTCCGCGCGGCACATTGATCGCGCCAGCGGGCGGCTCTGTTTCCGCTGATGCGGTCAGGCAAAAAATCGCGCCCGTGTTTCTCGGTGCGAGCGAGTTTACGGTAACGCGCGCTGCTGATGACGTGGATTTTTCAATCAGCCTGCGGGCGCCGGGGAAATTCTATGGCATGACGCAATTTGCCGCTGATAT
>JBOFCU010000061.1:0-10218 GCA_051646285.1 Beijerinckiaceae bacterium | reverse complement strand
AGGCGGGAAATGCGGGCCGACACAGGTGCAATCACTTTGCAGGCCTCACGCGTCATTTTCTGCCATGTCAGCGGTTTGAGAAATTTATGTACCGAAAGCCCTGCTGAATAACGCGCGGCAAATTTCGTCGGCAGGATATGGTTGGGGCCGGAAACCTTGTCGCCGAACGCGACATTCGTTTCCTCCCCCAGAAACAGCGACCCGTAGTTGCTGAGATTGTGATGCCACCAGTCCAGATCAGCGCAATGCACCTCTAAATGCTCGCACGCATACTCATCCGAAAGCGTGACAATTTCTTCGCGGCTGTCGCACAGCACCACCTCACCATAATCGCGCCATGCGGCACCGGCGGCATCGCGTGCCGTCGGCGGCAATTTTGCGATCAATTCCGGCATCAGCCGCATCACCTCATCGGCCATGCGCCGTGATGTGGTCAAAAGCCAGGCCGGACTTTCATGGCCATGCTCGGCCTGGCCAACAAGATCGGTCGCAACAATCAGCGGGTCCGCTGTCTCATCGGCAATGACCTGAACTTCTGACGGGCCGGCAAAAACATCGATGCCGACCTTGCCGAACAGCATGCGCTTGGCTTCCGCCACAAATTTATTGCCCGGCCCGACAATAATATCCGCCGGCTTGCCGGTGAAAAGGCCAAAGGTCATCGCGGCAATGGCCTGCACACCGCCAAGGCACATGATGATATCTGCGCCCGCGACCGTCATCGCATACAGCACATGGGGGTGGATATTGCCGCCCCTGAACGGGGCCGAGCAGGCAACGACGGTTTTCACACCGGCTGCCTTGGCTGTGGCGACGGACATGTAGGCCGATGCGATATGAGCATAACGCCCGGTGGGCACATAGCAGCCGGCTGTATTCACCGGCACGAGTTTCTGGCCCAGATGCAGGCCAGGCGAAATCTCGAGGGAGAAATCCTTGACGGAATCGCGCTGCGCCTCGGCGAATTTGCGCACCTGCGCGGCGGCAAAGGCGATATCATCCTTTACGGATTGCGGCACATCACGAATATGGGTGGCAATTGTCTCGCGGTCGAGCAGAATTGGCCCGTCCCATTTATCGAGTTTGAGCGCATAATCGCGCACGGCCTTTTCGCCGCCGGATTCAATGGCAGCCAGCATTTCCGTCACCACCTTGCGCGCGGCATCGGTTTCGGTTTCAGGCGTTTTGGTCGCGCGCTTCAAGTATGTGACGGCCATGGTTTTTTCCTTGCGGCTCTTGTCTTGAAAAGTCCGGGCAGCATGGCGCTGCCCGGATTTCTGACGGATTATTTCTTGTCGAATTCGGTCGCGAAGGCCTTGAGCTTGGGATCGGCAGCCACCTTCTTCATAAATTCGTCGGTGACATAGCTCTTGGCTTCGGGGTTGGCGGGAATGGTCCCGACATCGGTGATGAATTTGCCGATCTCGGAAAACCAGCCATCAACAGTCGAGCCAGACGCGCCGCGATCCATCAGCTTGAGCTGCTCGGCCAGGCCAAATGTTGGGCGCAGGGCAAATTCCTGATCCATGGCGCGCGGCGTCACTTCCAGCCCGCCCTGCTTGTAGAAATCAAGCGCCAGTGCGCGCGCTTCTGCCGGGTTCGCATTGGCCCATGACCAGCCGCGCAAAAATACGGCGAGGAATTTTGCCACATCATCCGGCCTTTCCTTGGCGAAATCAGCGCGCACGATCAGCGCACCGGGCACGATGGCACCGGCATCACCGCCCGAGCAGAGATATTTTGCGCCAGCCCGGTCTTCCAGCGTGTAGGTGTTGGGGGCCCACACACCAGCAATATCGCCATTGTTCGAGGTCAGCGCGGTGATGATCTGTGCCTGTCCAAGATTGACGAACTGCATGTCATTGGCGGCAAGGCCCATTTTCACGAGACATTTTCGCGAGGCATAATCGACCGTGGAATTTGTGGTCAGCAGCAGACGCTGGCCTTTCAGGCTCTGTGGATTGGCCTTGATCGCGTCGTATTTATCGCCACGCACCATCATCGCATTTGTTTTTGACTCGTCATTGGTGATGCCGATGGTGAGAATATTGAAACGGACTGCCCCAAGCACGGCCGGCACCGAACCGGTCCCGCCAACATCCCATGATTTCGATGGTGCGGCTGCAATCTGCGGCGCGCCAGCGGGGAAGGTTGTGAAATTGGGCGCAAGGCCAACCTCTTTCCACCAGCCTTTTACGGTCGCGTAGTGAAACGGCAGGGCCCAATAGAGCGAAGGCTGATAGCTCACGCCAATCGCCGTCTGCGCTGCGGCGGGTGTCACTGGGGTGGCCAGTGCTGTGGCGACAGCCAAACCCGCTAAGAACTTTTTCATGTGTCTCTCCCTGTTTTTTATGAAGCTGCGCGGAGGTGATCCGCCCGGCCTGTTGCACCCGTTCCGGCTTGTGCCGCAACGATGGTCTCAATGACCTCGCGCATGATCTGCGCAATCAGGTCGCATTCTTCATCCGTCAGCGTCACGGGTGTGCGGATGTCGCACAGCGTGGCGAGAATATGATGGGTCTGTGCCAGTGCGCCCTGGTCACCGGCATAAGCCCAGTGGCGTGGTGCACTGGTGAAGCCGATCTGTGTATCTGCGCCAAACCATTTCACCGGCACGCCGCGCGCCTTCGCCGCATCAAGCACCATGCGCATGTCCGCTGCCGATAATCCGGGCAGCGAAAATTGCACTGATGTTGCTGAATAGCGTGCATACGCAGAGCGTTGCGGCAGGCGCACATATTGGGAGCGCGCCAAACCCGTGCTGATGCGGTCGTGAATTTCATTCCAGCGTGCAACGCGGCGCGGCAATTGCGCCACCTGCGGGCGCAGCAGCGCTGCGGCCAGCGCGCTCATGCGCATGCTGAAATTGGGCGTCATGTCTGCAATGGCCTTGAGGGCCGCCGCGCCGGGGCTGCTGAGATGCTGGCCATGCAGCATGTAGCTGCCGGAATGAAGAATGGCGCGGGCGGCCATGTCATTATCATCCGTGATTAAAAATCCGCCTTCGCCGGCATTGAGATGCTTGTAGGTCTGGGCCGAAAATGCCGCGGCCGCGCCAAATGTGCCAATGGTCCTGCCACGCCAGGATGCGCACATCGCATGCGCGCAATCCTCGACCAATGTCAGCCCAAGTTCATTGCAAGCCGCCATCACCTTGTCCATGTCGGCGATATGGCCGCGCATGTGCGAAAGCATCAGCACCTTTGCGCCAGATATTTCCGCTTTTTTGCGCAGATCATCCGTGTCGATGATGTAATCCGCACCAATTTCGACAATGACAGGTTTTGCCGCCGCGTGCAGAATAGCGCCCGGCACCGGCGCGAGCGTGAAACCATTCACGAGCACGCCATCGCCAGGCTGCACGCCTGCAACCTTCAGCGCCAGAAAAAGCGCGCCGCCGCCGGAATTGACGGCGATGCAATATTTGCGGCCGACAAAAGCTGCAAACTCCTGCTCCAGCAGCGAAACATCAAGCTGGTCTGCGCCCATTTCCCCGTAACGGAACAGCCGGCCTGAGCGCATCAATTCATTGGCGCGCGCAATACCCGCTTCCGGTATCGGTTCCGGCTCGGTCAGGTCACGGGTGAGGCGGGGCATTTTGCACATCATCAGATACTCTGTGCCGCCTTTTCCTCGCGCAGCGATTTCCAGATTCGTGTGCGCAGATGCACGAACGATTCCAGATCCATCACATCCTCAATTTTGGGATGCTGGTCCCATTTCTCTTTTTCGCGCACGGATTTAATATCCAGCACTTCCTTGATGCGGCCGGGCCGCCTGGTCATGATCGCGACGCGGTCAGCGAGATAAACCGCTTCTTCCACCGCATGGGTGATGAACAGCACGGTGCGCGGATTGCGCCGGGCCAGGCGCACCAATTCCTCCTGCATCACCACGCGGGTTTGCGCATCGAGCGCACCGAACGGTTCGTCCATCAGCAGCACGTCGGGGTCGAGGACATAAGCGCGCGCAATGGCGACGCGCTGTTGCATGCCGCCGGACAATTGATGGGGAAAGGCATCGGCATGGGTTTCGAGATTCATCAATTTGAGCGCGCTGGCGATGAGTTCCGCGCGCTCGCCGTCGGGCAGATTTTTATTGCGCAGGCCCAGATCGATATTCTGCCGCACTGTTTTCCACGGAAAAAGGGCAAATTGCTGAAACACCACGGCGCGGTCTGGCCCCGGCGCTGTCACGGCCTTGCCATTGACGCTGACAATACCGGCGCTTGCCGGCTCAAACCCGGCAACCATGCGCAAACAGGTTGTCTTGCCGCAGCCGGAGGGGCCGACAATGGCGACAAATTCTTTTTCATTGATGTCGAGATTGATGGAGTCGAGCGCCTTCACGCCGCCGGTTCCACCAAAAATTTTGTCGACATTTTTAAACTGGATCGAACCCATACGGCGGTGTCCTCACGCTTCAAGGCCGCGGCGGCGGCGTAACCAGGATTCGCCTTGCCGGAGCAGGACATCGATCAGCATGCCAACAATACCGATGGCGATCATGCCGGACATGACTGTTGTGGTGGCCACATTGCCTTGCGCCTGCACCATCATGAAGCCAACCCCGGCAGCGGCCACGATCAGCTCCGCTCCCACAAGTGATTGCCAGCCTAACCCGGCAGAGACGCGCAGGCCCGAAATGATCGACGGCACGGACGCTGGCAGCAAAACTTCGAGAATGGTGCGCGTATTGCTGGTGCCCAGCATCCGCGCGGCCTCGATCAGGCGCGGCTCGACAAAGCGCGCGCCGCGATAGGCATTGATCAGACAAGGCGGAAAGGCACCGGCGAAAATAATCATGATCGGCCCGCCGATGCCGGTGCCAAACCACAGCGCGGCAAAGGGCACCCACGCAATTGGCGCAATGAAGCGCAGCCCGTCGAAAATCGGCGTGACAATATCGTCGAGCAGGCGGAACCAGCCCATCATCAGCCCCAGTGGAATGCCGATTATGGCGGCGAGCATGACGCCATAGGCATAGCGCTGAAAGCTCGATGCCAGATGCTGCGGCAGCGTCGCGCCCGCAAAGGGCTGGGTCAAAAGGGTGATGAACCGCGCCGCTACATCCATAGGGCCGGGCAGAAACTGGCGCGGCACGATGCCGGTGGCGGAGAGAAACGTCCATACGCCAAGGAAAATCACCACCCCAAGGGCGCCCCATGCGATTGTCTGGCGCAGCAGCAGGGGTTTTGCGTTCATGGCATCAGTCCCGTGCCGCCACATTCCACGCCAGCGCCTGCCGCTCGACCTGGGTCAGCAGCCACGTCGTCGCAAAGCCGAGAAGGCCCACCGTCACCATCCCGACCAGGATCATGCCGGGGTAAATGTCCTGCTGCGCCATGTTGAGCACGAAACCAACGCCAGCCAGCGCGCCAACGAGTTCGGCGGCCACCAGCGTGGTCCAGCTTGCCTGTAAGGACAGCCGCAGGCCGGTGAAGATCATCGGTGAGGCGGCGGGCATGATGATTTCGCGCACCATGCGCCAGCGCGGCGTGCCGAGCATGGCTGCCGCTTCAAGAATGGGGCGGTCGATGTTGCGCACACCGGCAAAACTGTTGATCACCGAGGGCACGAAGGCCGAGAACCAGATCACCATGATCTTGGCCGCATCGCCCAGCCCCAGCCACAGGATGGCCAGCGGAATCCAGGCGAGCGGCGGAATGGGGCGGATGACGAGAAATACCGGGTTGATGGCCGCCTCAACGCGACGGTCCCAGCCCATCCACAGGCCCAGCGGAACGCCTGTGGCGATGGCGACCGCAAAGCCGAAGGCGACGAGTTTCACGCTGTGCAGCGCATGAGAATAGAGTTGCGCCCCGGCATAGCCGCGCGTGCTGATCTGCGTCAGGGACAGCCAGAATTCCGCAGGTGAAGGAAAGCGCGCGCCGGTCACAAGCCCGGTGGCCGTGGTCAGCACGAACCAGATCGCGACCAGGGCAATCACTGTCGCTATTCCGATCAAGCCACGGCGGCCCAGCATCACGCAGCCTCCCATCACGCCCTTTTAATGAGAGCGCTTTCATGTAAAGTTTCAGGATTGCCCTGGCGTGTCAACACTCAAAACCGCGCATTCGGGTGGCGTAGGCACGCACTGGCGATATTGCCTATGAAAGATTTTTCATTCACCATGGCTGGATGGTTTTACCGCGCAAGCCCCGCCTGATTGACGTTGCCATGGATGCCGGTGTGTCTCCCGCCACGGTATCGCGGGCCATTGCCCAGCCTGAGCTGTTGTCCGGCGAGACACTGGCGCGGGTGCGCGCCAGTGCGCGGCGGCTTGGCTACAGTCCCGATGCGGCGGCGCGGGCGCTCGCCTCCGGCCGTTCGATGACCATTGGTGCGGTTGTGCCAACCCTCGACAATGCGATTTTCTCGCGTGCGCTGCACGCCATGCAGCTTGCCCTTGCCGCTGAGAGCTATCAGCTCCTGGTTGCCTCGCATGACTATAACAGCCGCGCTGAAACCGAGGCGGTGCGGACGCTGCTTGGCCGCGGCGTCGATGGTCTGATGCTTGTCGGGGCCGAGCGCGCACCCGAGACGCTTGACCTGCTGCAAGCCGCGCGCGTGCCGGTTATTCTCACCTGGTGTGGCGTGCCCGGCATGCCGTCCGTCACAATCGACAATGAGCGCGCCGGCGCGCTGGTTGCCGAACACCTGGTTGCGCTTGGTCACCGGCGGATCGGCATGATCAGCGGGCATCACCAGTTCAACGACAGGCAGCGGGCGCGGATGAAGGGCGTGCGGGATTTTCTGGAGCGCGCGGGCCTTGGCTTGCCGCAGGCGCTCGCCTGTCAGCAACCGACATCCATTGCTGGCGGGAGAGCGGGCTGTGCCAAGCTGCTGGAGCTGGCTGATCCCCCGACAGCCTTGATTGGCGGCATTGATCTGATTGCGATTGGCTGCGTCGTTGAAGCTCAGGCGCGCGGCATGGCGGTGCCGGGAGATCTCTCGGTCGCGGGGATCGATGATCTCGATATGTCCGCGCATCTGGCGCCATCTCTGACAACCGTGCACATTCCCACAGCCGGGATTGGGGCGGAAGCCGCACGGACACTTGTCGCGATCCTGCAAAACCGCCCCGTTGCTCTTGCCGCAGACCTGCCGATTGAACTGATCGTGCGCCGCTCGACGGCCTCACCCCAGTGATGGGGCCGGAGCGGCATTTGGAATGGAAGGCGCCGCGTGCACATGGAACTGCACAGCGAATGATAGAATGCTCCGGCACTCGATGGGGACGGGGTGTCAGTGTGTTTCGAGGCTGCCGTTGCGCAAAAGTAAATTGACTCTTTGGCCACTTCCGACACAGTTGATGTGAAATCAGTTTTCCGGCGGCCATCAGGTTGTCTGGGAAAATTGGCTCACGCGCGGCGGGGCGGCTGCACGGCAATAATCATTTCGCATCAGAGGTTTGCGCTATGGCCACCGTCTCAAAAACCGTAAATGGGCCAGTGGCCATTCCTGACAACACTCTAGCCGGTATTACCAGCGTCGCATCGATTTCGGGTATTCCCACGGGGGTTTTTCTGCGGGAAATCCGGGTGACGGTAAACATCACTCATCCGTTTGATAGTGATCTCGACATCTATCTCAGCGATCCTGACGGAAACCAGATTGAGCTGTCGACGGACAATGGTGATATTGGTGACAATTACATCAATACCGTTTTCGTCGATTCTGCCGCCACTGCCATTGCTGGACTGGGTTCTGGCAGCGCACCTTTCACTGGCATTTTCCGTCCAGAGGGCGCGCTGTCGACACTGTATCCTGGTGTCATTAACGGCAACTGGAGCCTGAAAGTCGTCGATGATTTCGGTGCTGACATGGGCACACTGAACAACTGGACCATCGATCTGTCCTTCGGCGAACCCAGCCGCGATATTTTTCTCAGCGTGACGAACGATTCCCGCTCCACCGTGACGGCGAGCCGGACCGGTATTTATTCCGTGTCGTGGAGCGACAGCACCACGCAAAACGGCAATGTCAGCAATCTGATCCTATCGGCCGACGGCACAAGCATTCTTGCCGGCGTCGGCATTGGCGGTACGCCGGTGCAGTCCTCGCCGGCCGCAGCGTTCCTCAGCAACGGCAATCATGCGCTCGCCGCTGTCACCAACATCAACGGCAACAAGGACGTCGAGCTGAAAATCAAGACCGGCGCGACATTCGGCACGTTTGTCACTGAGCAGATTTTTGCGCAGGGCGGCGATCAGGTCAGCCCAATGATGGCGGAACTGACCAACGGCAATCTCATCCTCGCCTTTGTCGATGTGGCCACGAACACCTTGCAGGGCCGGATTTTCAACACCACGACAAACGTTTCCGGCCCGGTGCTGTTTCTGAGCGAGGCTGGTTTTCCGGTGTCCACGTCGCCCGATCCGTCGCTGCAACAGGCCAGCCTGATCGCGCTGAGCGGCGGCGGTTTTGCGATCAGCTATCACACAAGCTCTACTGAGGGGGCGACGCGGTTTTTCGACGCGTCCGGGACGAGCGGCAGCGCAACGCAAAAAATCAATTACGGCGCTGCGCCGCACGGCGCGCCTGCGCTGGCCCAGTTGAACACTGGCGAGGTGCTGATGCTGCAGGCGCAGGAATCATCCCTGTTAGCACACCGCTTTTCCGCCGCCGGTGTCTTCACCAGTTTCCACAACATTGGCGCGCTTGCCAATGTGCCGGGCAACGAATTTCACAATCTGCGGGCGGTGACATTGCTCGACGGGCGGGTGATGATCGTCGGGTCTTCGCTCTTGGAAGGCGGGATTACCAACAGCGATATCTGGGGCGTCGTCGTCAAGCCCGACGCGACCCTCGACGGCTCCTGGTTCAAGATCAATGGCGATATTCAGGCTGGCGCGCAATCGGCGCCAGATATTGCACTGCTCGCCGATGGCCGCGTCATCGTGACATGGACGGACCACAATGCTTTCTCGGGCGACATCACGCAGCAGATTATTGATCTGCGCAACACCGGCGTGAACCTCACCGGCACAGGAACGCTGGACGAGACATGGGAGGCTTCGCGCTTCGCCGATGTTTTCAATGGCGGGGCTGGCAGCGACACGCTGAGCTACGCCTCCGCCTCCACCGGTGCCGGCATTTTATTTTATATGCTTGCGGCCAATCTGAATGGTGGCGATGCGGCGGGCGACACCTACTCCGGACTCGAAAACATCAAGGGCACCGCCGCCAACGACCGCATTTACATGGACAACAATGATAATGCCGTCACCGGTAATGGCGGCGTGTTGGACACGGTGGAGCTCTATGCCGGCAACGACCGCTACATTGGCGGGAACGGTTTTGATTATGTGCTGGGCGGTGCCGGCAATGACACAATCCATGTCGGCGAAGGCGGCAGTCTGATCTATGGCGAAGGCGATAATGACACGATCACGGCGGCGGCTGGCTCCAACAGTCTTTATGGCGGCGCAGGCCTCGACACCATCACCGGCGGCATTAATCAGGACGTTATTTTCGGCGGCACGGAAGCAGATACGCTGAATGGTGACAATGGCGACGATTTCATCTTCGGCGAGGATGGCGACGACACAATCGATGGCGGCTCCGGCAACGACCAGATGCAGGGCGGCATCGGCATGGACACCATCAATGGCGGTGTGGGCGTTGATGTTATTCAAGGCAATGCCGGTAACGACATCATTATTGGCGGCATCGATGATGATTTTATTTTCGGCGATGATGGCGAAGACATGCTGAACGGTGGCTCCGGCAATGACCAGGTGTTTGGCGGGGCCAATAATGATGTCTTGAGCGGCGATCTTGGCATCGACATCCTCAATGGCGGCGACGGGGATGATATATTGCAGGATGTGCTCGGCTTTGAACTGACATTCATGATCGGCGGCAACGGGAATGACACGCTCAGGAGCACCCACTGGCAAGACCAGATGTGGGGCGGCACCGGCTCTGTTGATACGGGCAATGATCAATTTGTGTTTGCCGGGGACAACGGCTTCGACATTATCTTTGATTTTCAGGCCGGTGCTGGTATTGGTGACCAGATATTGCTTGTCGGCACGGGTATCACCAGTTTTGCCCAGTTGCAGAGCGAAAACAGCATCGGGCAGGCGGGCGGCTATGCGCAGATCAACCTGAGCCCCGGCAATTTCATTTTCCTTGCCGGCGTGAATTCCACGGACCTTGTTGCTGACGATTTTCTGTTCGTCTGATCATCGTTGGCTTGCGGCAGGCGCGC
>JBOFCU010000013.1:0-5733 GCA_051646285.1 Beijerinckiaceae bacterium | reverse complement strand
TCATCACCGATGCCAGCAGCGGTATGAAGATTGGTATTCCCCTGCGCGTCACCGAAAAGAAAGAGCCGTTCGAGGCCAATGGGCTGAAGGGCACGCGCTACCGCTCCAATGATGGTGCGCTGGCGCTGGATGTCGCGGCATGGCCCGTGGCGATGCAGACGCTTGACCAGTTTCTGGCGCAAGGGCTGGCGGCGAAGCCGAACCGGAAAGTGACATACCGGCTGCAGCGTCCGGACTTCATCGTCATGTCCGGTGAGGAGAATGGCCGCACCTTCTACACCCGCGCTGCACTCCATGGCGGGGCTGTGCGAGGCTTTACGTTCAGCTATCCGGCGGCACGCAAGGGCGATTTCGAGCGGGTGATGCTGGCCATTGCCAACAGCTTCGATCCGTTTCCGGGAACAGCGGTTGCGCAACCGGCCAGCCCGCTGCCAGGCGCAACGGCACCGGCGCGGCCTGCTGGCCCCGTGCCACTCGCCGCTGCGGCGCGCCCACGCATCGCTGGCGTCGGGGTCGTCACGGCTCCGGGGCGCGTTCTCACCAGCGCAGCCGTACTGAAAGCGTCATGCACGCTGACCGTGCGGGGCATGGCGGTGCAGGTGCCGGGCGGCGACCAGCGGGGCCTTAGCGTGTTGCAGGTGGCAGGATTGACTGCGCCGGCAGTCACACTGGCCCATTCGCAAAGCCCGCCACAGCCAGACGAACCGCTGGTGGCATTTGGTGCGGATGGAAGCGGCGTGATCCTCGTGTCCGGCGCTGGCCTTGGCGGCATCGGCGCACTGCGATTCACCGGCGGACTGGGGGAAGGTGCGGCAGGGGCGCCCGTGTTCAACGCTGCCGGTGCGCTTGTTGGTATCGTGCAGGAGGCACCAAAGGCGATTGCGGTCGCCAGCCTTGGGGCAGCCGTGGCGCGCAGCCATGTGATGATTGCCCCTCTGGCGTTGGGCCTGGACCGCGCGGCCAGCGACGCGCCTGTGAGTGCCGGCACGCTGGCGGCACGGATTGCCCCCTCCATCGTGCCGATTATCTGCGCCAACTGAAATCAGTCGGCGATCTTGTTTTGGGCCTCTGCCACAGCGATGGCGGTGAGGTTGACAAGACCGCGTGCGGTGATGTTACCGCCTGCAATATGCACAGGCTTGGCTGTGCCGAGCAAAATTGGCCCCACCGGCAAGGCACCCCCGAGCACCTTGATAAATTGATAGGCCATATTGGCCGCATCGAGATTGGGCATGACCAATAAATTCGCGACACCCTTCAGCGTGGAATTGGGCAGCACCTTTTCCCGGATCGCCTCAATCAACGCCGTATCCCCTTCCATTTCACCATCAATTTCCAGCGAAGGCTCGCGCTCACGGACAATTTCAACGGCGCGGCGCATTTTGACCGAGCTTGGGGTGTTGTAAGCGCCGAAATCGGAGTGAGAGAGCATCGCAATTTTCGGCGTGATGCCGAAGCGCTGAATGGCGCGCGCAGCATGGATGGTGGATTCGGCGATGGCCTCGGCATCGGGATCCGCCTGCACATGGGTGTCCGATAAAAAATAGGCCCCCTTGTCACTGATCATCAAACTCATGGCGGACAGGCCATGGGCACCGGGCGCAAGGCCGATGATATCCCGGATATGGCGCAGCTTGGAACGGAAACGCCCCTCCAGCCCGCAGATCAGCGCATCAGAATCACCCCGGCGCACGGCAATGGCTCCAATCACCGTGGTGGATGTGCGCACCAGCGTGCGCGCCGCATCCGGCGTAATCCCCTTGCGGCCTGCATATTCAATATAGGCCGATACATAATCCCGGTACCGCGGATCATCCTCCGGGTTGACCACCTGAAAATCGCGCCCGGCCTGGATCGACAATCCAAAGCGCTTGAGCCGCGCTTCAATCACCGCCGGGCGGCCGATGACAGTGGGGATCGCCAGACCATCTTCCAGCACCACCTGCACGGCGCGCAGCACGCGCTCTTCCTCACCATCGGCATAGACCACACGCTTGGGCGCAGCGCGGCAGGCCGCAAAAACCGGGCGCATGATAAAGCCAGACCGGAAGACGAAGCGTTGCAGCCCTTCCTCATAGGCATTCATGTCTGCAATCGGCCGGGAAGCCACACCCGTTTCCATGGCCGCCTTCGCCACGGCCGGGGCTATGCGCAAAATCAGGCGCGGATCGAACGGCGACGGGATCAGCGAGTCTTCGCCAAAATTACGCACGGTTCCGCCATAAGCGCGCGCGACGACATCCGACGGCGCTTCACGCGCAAGCCCCGCAATCGCCTCCACCGCAGCAGCTTTCATTTTTTCATTGATCGCCGTTGCGCCGCAATCCAGAGCGCCGCGGAAAATATAGGGAAAGCAGAGTACATTATTGACCTGATTGGGAAAATCAGACCGGCCCGTGCAAATCATGGCATCTGGGCGGATTTCCCTTGCGAGATCGGGCATAATTTCCGGGTTGGGATTGGCCAGCGCCATAATGAGCGGGCGCGTGGCCATGCGCTTGACCATGTCCGGTTTCAAGACGCCGCCAGCGGAGACGCCGAGAAATACATCGGCCTTGTCGATCACGTCATTCAATGTGCGGGCCGATGTTTCCTGCGCGAAAATATCCTTCCACTGGTCCATCAGTTTTTCACGGCCGCGATAGACAACGCCTTCCAGGTCGGTGACCCAGATATTCTCCCGTTTCGCGCCGAGCGAGACGAGCAAATTCAGGCACGCCAGGGCAGCCGCGCCGGCCCCGGAAGCGACAATCTTGACGTCGCCGATATTTTTGCCCGCCAGCGCCAGCGCGTTTGTGACCGCTGCACCGACGATAATCGCGGTGCCATGCTGGTCATCATGAAACACCGGAATTTTCATGCGCTCGCGGCATTTGCGCTCAACCTCGAAACATTCCGGCGCCTTGATATCTTCCAGATTGATGCCGCCAAAGGTGGGTTCAAGCGCGCAGATCACATCAACGAGTTTATCGACATCCTTCTGCTCGACCTCAATGTCGAAGCAGTCGATGCCGGCAAATTTCTTGAACAGCACCGCCTTGCCTTCCATCACCGGCTTGGAGGCGAGCGGGCCGATATCACCCAGCCCGAGTACGGCCGTGCCATTGGTGATGACGGCCACAAGGTTGGCGCGGGTGGTCAATTCTGCCGCCTGCGCCGGGTCAGCCTTGATGGCCTCGCTCGCTGCCGCCACACCGGGAGAATAAGCCAGCGCCAGATCGCGCTGGTTGCCCAGAGGCTTTGTCGCCTGAATTTCCAGTTTTCCCGGGCGCGGCAGCTTGTGGTAAATCAGAGCGCCAGCGTAAAGATCACTGCTTGTGTTGCTGGTCATGGCCGCTCCCCGGTCGTGTGCCTGTCGCTGGTTCATTCCAGCCGGAGGCATTTTCATTGATGATTGCTTCGTTTATGCCCCACAGCCCATGCCGACTCAATCCGCCATGTGCACCATGAAGACCAGATCGTGTCTGTCAGATCCATGGCGGTCAGCCTGCCGCCGGTTGATCAGGGGCGTACGGTTGCTTCCCGCCATCGCGTTTCTGGCTGCGGCTGCCTTTTTGCCAGCACCCCTGATGCCGATTGGACCGGCACAGGCCCAATCCCAGCCGGCACCACCCCAGGCTGCGCCGCCTGCCGCCGAGGTCACCGTTCCCAGCTATTGGGATACGCGGCAGCGCCCGGACAAGATTGATACAAGCGGCATCCGGGTCATCCGCTTTCTGGTTGATGATGAATATCCGCCCTTCCATTTTGCCCGGCCTGACGGGACATTGACCGGCTTTTCGGTCGATCTCGCCCGGGCGCTGTGCGCGGAGTTGAAATTGGCCTGCACCATTCAGGCCCGGCGCTGGGATACGCTGCTGGATTCGCTCGCCGACGGGCGCGGTGATGCAGTGATTGCAGCCATGAAGATCACCCCGGAGATTCGCGCCCGATTCCGTGTCACCACACCCTATCACCGCTCGCCCGGGCGGTTCATTGCCCGGAAGGATGCGCCGCTGGGCGATGTTTCGGTGCGCGGACTGGCAGGCAAGACCATCGGTGTTGTGGCTGACAGCGCGCATGCCGCCTTTCTGCGCGAGCTGATGCCCGGTGTGGTGCGCGCAGAAGCGCTTTCGCTTCAAGCCGCCCTGGCCCAACTCCAGAGCGGGGCAACGGCCGGGGTGTTTGGCGACGGCGTCACACTGTCTCTATGGCTCAATGGCACCGAGTCGCGGGAGTGCTGCGGCTTTGCCGGTGGCCCCTACCTGGTGAGCCGCTATTTTGGCGAAGGCGTCGGCATCATCCTGCGCAAGGAAGACTCGATGCTAAAACCGGCGCTGGATCAGGCCCTCGTCCTGCTGGCGAGCAAGGGCGTGTATGCGGAGCTTTACCTGAAATATTTCCCGATCAGTTTTTACTGACAAGCGGCCCGCAGCCTTACGGCACCCGGGCGGGTGCGGTATGACCGGACCCGCCCACCTGTTGACGGGCAAGGTCTGAGCCGCTTTACCGATCCGCCCGCCATGGCACCCCGCCACCAACCGGAAGGAACACCTCTGATGGATGCCGCTTTCAGCGACGCGCTGACCAACGCCAATGCCTGGCCCTTCGAGCAGGCGCGCGCTGTGATCAAACGGCTGGAGAAAAGCGGCAAACAGGAAGCCCTGTTTGAAACCGGCTACGGCCCGTCGGGCCTGCCGCACATCGGCACCTTTGGCGAAGTGGCCCGCACCACCATGGTGCGCCGCGCCTTTGAATTGCTGACCGATGGCAAAATTCCCACGCGGATGCTGGTGTTCTCCGATGACATGGACGGGATGCGCAAAATTCCCGACAATGTGCCGGACCGCGCCGCGCTTGAACCCTTCCTGCATATGCCTCTGACGGCCGTGCCAAACCCGTTCGGCGGCGGCTATCAGAGCTTCGGGCATCACAACAATGCCATGCTCCGGCGTTTTCTCGACACCTTCGGGTTTGATTACGCATTCGCCAGTGCCACCGACTATTACAAGGGTGGCACATTCGATGCGGTGTTGCTGCGCGCGGCCGAAAAATATGATGCCATCATGGCCGTGATGCTGCCGACACTCGGGGCGGAGCGGCAGGCGACCTATTCGCCCTTTCTGCCAATCTCACCCACCACAGGCCGCGTGCTGTATGTGCCAATGAAACATGTCGATGCCAAAGCCGGCACCGTGACCTTTGCCGATGAGGATGGCCGCGACACCACACTGCCGGTGACCGGCGGGCATGTGAAACTGCAATGGAAGCCGGATTTCGGCATGCGCTGGGCGGCCCTTGGCGTCGATTTTGAAATGTTCGGCAAGGATCATCAGACCAACGCACCGATTTATGACCGCATCTGCACCATTCTCGGCGGCGTTGCGCCCGAGCATTACGTCTACGAATTGTTTCTCGACGACAAGGGCCAGAAAATTTCCAAATCTAAAGGCAACGGCCTGACGATTGATGAATGGCTGACCTATGCCAGCCCGGATTCGCTGGCGCTGTATATGTATCAAAAGCCGCGCGAGGCGAAGAAACTTTATTTCGATGTGATCCCGCGCGCGATGGATGAATATCTGGCGTTTCTCGACGCGTATCCGCGTCAGGATTGGAAAAACAGGCTTGGCAATCCGGTTTTTCATATTCACGGCGGCACACCGCCAGAGCCGGAAACGCTGGAGCATCACGCGCCTGATGCTGGCGGACATGCACCGAAAACGCAGGTGTCGTTTTCCATGCTGCTCAATC
>JBOFCU010000002.1:0-1885 GCA_051646285.1 Beijerinckiaceae bacterium | reverse complement strand
ACTTCGCATGGGCCTCGACCATCGCCATGGTCATCACCGGGTTCACAGGTGAACACGGATTCCGCCAGCAAGGCCCGGCTCTCAACCGGATTGCACATGTTCTCTACGTCACCGGCGCAGCAACCGTCTTTCCCGGCGTTGCCGTCATCGCCTACGGCCTGCTACGAGCCCTGGTGTCTTGAGAACTCTGCCGGTGCCGCCGCTCCCGATCTCGAAGCCGCCGGCAAGATTTCGGGAAAACTTGCTGGACTTCTGGGGCACGAATGAATCAGGCTGAAGCGCCTGGCAATGCTCAGGGCGATTTTTCAATTGCTGGTATGGGCGGCAGATCCGTTCCTGCAATGCCGTCATTGCCTGGATTCTTTCCCAGTGCTCCAGCGTTGAGAATGCTGATGGCGACGAAGGGCAAGGCAACGCCAAAGGCCCATTCGATGCCCCAATGTTCAGCAACCAACCCCAGCAACGGGGGGCCAAGGAGAAAAGCGGTGAAGGCGATCTGGACGAGTGCCGCAACATTCGTGGCCGACGTCCGGTCCGTACGCCGGGCGGCCGCTGATACCGCCAACGGAAAAATTGCACTCGTGCCGATGCCGATCAGCGCGAATCCGAACAGCGAAATCATCGGCGATAGCGAGAAGAACACGCAGAGAATTCCTGCCGCCAGCACCCACAACAGAAGCCGCGCAACTCCGCTCGGTGAGTGCCTGTCAACAAAGCCATCCGCAAAGTAGCGCGAAATGGCTTGCGTCAGAGCCACGACAGCTACGGCCAATCCCGCCATGAAGGGGCCTGAGGAAAATACGTCATGCATGTAAATTGCCGACCAGTCGATCCCGGCACCTTCCATCAACAGCGCGGAAAAAGTGATACCCACAAGCACGAGGATTGGCATGGTGGGCCGCGCAAACCTGGGCTTGGCCGCGTCGCTCCCGGATATTCGCGGCGGTGCTGGCTGATACTGACCGAGACACAGCATGACGGCGGTCACCGTGAAGAGAGCCACCAAAGCCAATTGGACCTGCGGTGACACGCCAAGCTGGGCCATACTGGCGCCGAGCAGACCAGCAACGAAAAAGCCAAAGCTCCAGAACGCGTGAGCCCTGTTCATGATTCGCCGCTTGATCAACACTTCGGTTCGATCTGCCTCGACATTGATGATGATTTCCACACAGCCAATGAAGAACCCGACCGGTATCAACAATAGAAAGAATCCAACCGGGCTCGTTGCATGAACAGCTATGGCATAGGTGAGAGCAACGAGGGGCGAAACCGCAAGCAACGAGCGGCGAAAACCTATTCTCTCAAGAGCCGGTGCGGCGAATGTCAGCGCGGTCAATGTGCCGGCGGGCAACCCGATCAGGCTCAGCCCCAGTGTACCTTCGGCAATGCCCATATCTGCCTTGATGTCCGGCATGCGCGGAAAGATGCTGCCCATGCTGATTGCGTGGAGCGCAAAGGCCGCGAAGATGCGATGCTGCGGCGCAAGTCGAAGTCCGATTGACATGGGGCGTTCCATTGATTCTGAGGCGTTCGTTGCCCTTGCCTCTCACGTGGCTAACCATTTTGTCCAGTGGTTTGCGAAGGTGAGAATTGCAGGCAGCCATGTTTGGAAGGGGGTCGAGCAGCAATTTGCCCCGAGATTGCCATGGCACGCAGGAGGCATGCGGCCATGACAATGGAGACCTGCGATGTGCCGCAATTCAATCCTGGTTTCATTCACATTAGTGGCAACCGCGGCATGTCTCATACGCCCGCCACACCATGATTTATTGACGCATTCTTCTGTTGCCGTTTCTCAAGCGGACTGACCGCCACGCGTCAGTCCGTGCTGCGCTGACACGCGCTTCACGACTGAAATGAAGTCGGCGACCAGTGTATTCGATGT
>JBOFCU010000342.1:0-2604 GCA_051646285.1 Beijerinckiaceae bacterium | reverse complement strand
CAACCCAATCCGTCGGTGGGACGGACAATGGAGGTCATGATGACACTCTCTGTGCGTGCGCGCGGCATCGCCGGCGCGCTTCTTTACGTGTATGCGGTTCCGGCTTTCGCCCAATCCCAGAGTTCTGCTTCCCAACACGCGGAACCTGAAAAAAATACTACCCTTGAATTCGTGATTTCACCCAACCGCAGCGAACAGCCGGTGCAACGCTCCGGCAGCGCGGTCAGTGTGATCCGCGCGGAGGATATTCAGGCGAGCAACCCCGCCAGTCTGGCTGATGTGCTGCGCGGCGTCCCCGGCTTGTCCGTGACAGAGGCGGGTGGCCCGGGAAAATTATCGACCGTATTTCTGCGTGGGGCTGAAGCCCGTCACACCCTTGTCCTGATTGATGGCGTCCGGGTTGGCGATGCGACATCCACCGGGGGCGAATTTGATTTCGCCAATCTCGTGACAACCGATATCGAGCGCATCGAAGTGCTGCGCGGCCCGCAATCGGCGCTGTATGGTTCTGATGCCATTGGCGGCGTGATCAATATCATTACCCGCAAGGGCAGGGGCAGCCCCAAGGCATCCATTGCCATTGAGGGTGGCAGCTACGGCACAGTATCCTTGAATGCGGCAGTCAGTGGCGGCACGCGTGATTTTTCCTATGCGTTGTCTGGTGCAGCCATCCGCAGCAATGGATTTTCCGCCTATGGTCACCGCATTCCACTGCTTGAGCGCACCTACGGGCCATTGGACAAGGATGGGTATACCCGCTTTGCCGGCAGTGGCCGTTTTTCGTGGCGCGTATCGGATACGGTCGAGTTCGAGGCCGGGATTTATTCCGGCAAGACCAGCAGCAAATATGATGCGGCCTTTGCAGGCTTCGGTTATTTGCCCGATACGCCTTCCACGGCTTCGACATGGCTGACGACCGCCTATGCCCGCATGATTGCGGATGCGTTTGACGGCCAGTTGCGCAACCGCATTACACTGTATGGCAATATCACCGAGCGATCGCTGAATGATGTCCAGCGCTATGATTTCGGGTTTGGCCTGACAGATGAGCATAATAAATACAGTTTCAACGGCATCCGCGCCGGCGTTGAATATCAGGGCGATCTGAAACTCGGCGCATATGGAAAACTGACATTCGGTGCCGTTTATGAAAAGGAAACGGCGAAAAGCAAATCCATTCCCGGCCTGAACAGTTTCAATGCGCCGGCCAGTGACAGTTACCGCCGTGACTCGAAATCTGTATTTGCCTTGCATCAGGTCACATTATTTGACCGTCTCGATCTGTCACTTGGCGGCCGTATTGATGCAGTGCAGGGCGCAAAAACTTTTATCACCGGACGCGCCACGGCAGCGTATCGCTTTGAGGAAACCGGCACGAAATTGCGCGCCAGCATTGGCACCGGCGGCAAGGCCCCGTCACTGTATCAGCAATTTTCGATTTATGGGCCGACCCGGTCGGGTGATCCTGCGCTCGTGGCGGAAACATCCGTCGGCTATGATGTGGGCATTGATCAGACTCTGCTCAATGGCCGCGTGGTTATCAGTGCCACGGCGTTTCAAAATCGCATCAGGAACATGATTGATTTTGATTTCACCCGCGGCCCCATCGGCCCGTTCGGCAGCCCTATTGGCCAATATATCAATGTCGCGCGGGCCAATATCAAGGGCGTCGAGCTTGGGCTTGATGCCGATATCATTCCCGCCTTCCTGCGTCTCAAGGCCGCCTATACATGGCTCGATGCGCGCGATGGCGCCGGACTGAAACTGGCGCGGCGTCCGGAGCATCAGGCTAAAATTTCGGCCATTATCACGCCGACAGAAAAACTCACCCTGACCCCGTCGGTTTATATCATGGGCGAGCGGTTTTCATCGCCGCGCCAGGCCGGACGCCTCAAGACATTTGCCCGCTTCGACATGCGCGCCGATTACAAGATCAACGACACGCTCACCGTCTATGCCCGTGGTGAAAATCTGACCAATGCCCGCTATCAGGATATTCTGAATTATGGCACGGCTGGACGGTCATTTTATGCGGGGATGCGCGCGACGTGGTGAGAAAGACGCCGCAACACGGTCTGGATCAGGCTGCAACCCTCAGGCGGCGGGGACATTCCTCGCCGTTTTTCGTGGCGGCGCTTGTCATGGCTGTGCTGCTGCTGGCGGTGCTGTCTCTCATGATTGGCCCGGCCCGCCTGTCACCCGCGCAGGTCTGGGCGGGTTTTTTCACCGATGATGTCATAGGCATTATTGTGCGGGAACTGCGGGTGCCACGCACGCTGCTGGCGGTGCTGATCGGTGCAACGCTGGGTATGGCAGGGGCAGCGTTGCAGGGCCTGTTTCGCAACCCGCTCGCCGAGCCTGCGGTGTTTGGCGCGCCGCAGGCCGCAGCGCTCGGTGCAGTTATTGCGTTGCACTTCGCCGCGGCCGGTGCGTTGAGTTTCATCTTGCCCGTGGCCGCAATTGGTGGTGCGCTTGTGTCTGTTGGCGTGGTGACGCTGGTCGCCCAGCGCACCCGCAGCCTGGCGGTCCTGCTGCTGGCGGGTCTGGCCATCGCAAGCTTTGCCGGCGCGCTGACAACGCTGGCGATCAATCTGGCACCCAACC
>JBOFCU010000329.1:0-8477 GCA_051646285.1 Beijerinckiaceae bacterium | reverse complement strand
CCACATTCTCCGGGCAACGGTTCAATCCCGAAGAAGACTTGCATGGACCGCAGCGCCCATGTAGCGGCGGACGGGTGCTGCTGCAACGGCCCGGCCGATTTTTCTTCACTGGTCCCACGTCTGTCTGGCCATCATTGTGCTCCAAGGCGCAATCCACCCTCCCTTTGAAAGTTCTGATGACCATTTCCCCTCCCCCGGCTGCTGACGCGACTTCTGCTGACCCGCTCCATGATGACGCGGATATGTCGCCAGCGGGCGAGGTGTTGACATTCTCTGTGCCGGCAGAGGCTGGCAGCCAGCGGCTCGACAAATGGCTGGCGGGTGTCGTTGCAGAAACCCGGCCAGACCTGTCGCGCAGCCGTTTACAGGCCCTGATTGTGGCCGGTCACCTCACCCGCAATGGCAAACCTGTCACTGATGCTGGCACGAAGCTGGCGGCGCACGACGCCATCGCGCTCACTGTCCCGCCGCCGACTGTGGCTGAGCCGGAGGCGCAGGATATTCCGCTCACGGTCATCTTCGAAGATGAAGCGCTGATCGTGATCGACAAGCCAGCGGGCATGGTCGTCCATCCGGCCTCCGGTCATAGCCGGGGCACGCTGGTGAATGCCTTGTTGCACCATTGCGGCGCTAGCCTTTCGGGGATTGGCGGGGTTATGCGGCCGGGCATCGTGCACCGCCTCGACAAGGATACCTCCGGCGTGATCGTCGTGGCCAAGACAGACCGGGCGCATCGCAAGCTGGCGGCGCAATTTGCTGACCATGGCCGCACCGGCCCGCTGCAACGGCGCTATATCGCACTGGTCTGGGGCGAAGCACCAGCACGCACAACAATCGACGCCAATCTGGACCGGCATAACCATGACCGGGAGAAAATCACCGTGGTGCGGCGCGACCGTGGCCGGGAAGCGATTACCCATGTGGAGCGTCTGGCAGTGTTCCCGGATGCCGAAGGCAAACCGCTTGTCAGTGCTGTGGCCTGCTCACTGGAAACAGGGCGCACCCACCAGATCCGGGTGCACATGGCCCATATCGGCCATCCCCTTCTCGGCGACCCGGTGTATGGCCCCGGCTTCAAGACCAAGGCCGCCAAGCTGACACCCCCAGCGCAGACCGCGCTCACAGCGCTCAACCGGCAGGCGCTGCATGCGGAACTGCTCGGTTTTGCCCATCCCCTCACTGATGAGCCAATGCATTTCGAGAGTGAGCCGCCGCCCGATCTTGCCGCGCTGATTGCGGCACTGGGCGGATTGCCGCGATAGGGCATCGCCCAAGCCCACCCGGCTATCGCCTGCATGAGGGGGTATGAACTCCCGCGCTCGTGAAGCGTTGTGATGTCAGGCATGCAGGCTGCCACTTTTCAGCCCAGTTTTTCCGGATGATAATGCGCTATGGGCGGCAGGCTTTTGGTGCCGCCGGCGGGTCTGCCATTCGGGGGCCCAAGAAGGAGAGTTTGATGCGCGCAAACGCGTTGCCATTGATGGTCGCTGACGGCGGCCTGTCCCGCTATCTGGATGAAATCCGGAAGTTCCCCATTCTTGAGCCGCAGCAGGAATATATGTTCGCCAAACGCTGGCGCGAACATCAGGACCCTGACGCGGCGCAGCAGCTGATCACGTCGCATTTGCGGCTCGTGGCCAAGATTGCCATGGGCTATCGGGGCTATGGCTTGCCCGTGGGCGAGGTCATTTCCGAAGGCAATATCGGCCTGATGCAGGCCGTGAAGCGATTTGAGCCGGAAAAAGGCTTCCGTCTCGCCACCTATGCGATGTGGTGGATACGGGCCGCCATTCAGGAATATATCCTGCGCTCATGGTCGCTGGTTAAAATGGGCACAACCGCTAACCAGAAGAAACTGTTCTTCAACCTGCGCAAGGCGAAAAGCCAGATTCAGGCGCTGGAAGACGGTGACCTGCGGCCTGATCAGGTGGAACAGATTGCCACCAAGCTCGGCGTCGAAAAGCGCGAGGTGATCGAGATGAACCGCCGCCTCGGCGGTGACACCTCGCTCAACGCGCCGATGGGTGCCGAAGAAGGCAGCTCGGAATGGCAGGATTGGCTGGTGGATGATTCCGCCAGTCAGGAATCCATGCTGGTCGAGCACGAGGAATCCTCCAACCGCCACACCGCGCTGATGCAGGCGCTGACCGTGCTCAACCCGCGCGAGCGGCGCATTTTTGAAGCGCGGCGCTTGCAGGATGATCCGGCGACGCTTGAAGAACTCGCGGCCGAATTTGGCGTGTCGCGCGAGCGTGTGCGCCAGATCGAGGTGCGCGCATTTGAGAAGGTGCAGGAAGCGGTGCGCAAGGCGCTGACCGCTATCGAAACACCGCGCGTGATGACGGTTGCGGCGCTGCCGCAGCCGGCGCGCGGCCTGCCTGCCCCGACCCAGATCGGGTAACGCGGCCGCCGGTTGACGCAGCAGTGGTGAGGCTATTTCCTGACTGCGCCGGAGACATTCTCCGGCGCATTTTTTGCTCCGGCGCATTTTTTGAAAAACCTTCGATATCGCTGCCGCTGAAGCACTTTCGCTCCACCTGGGAGAGACGCGTCACCGCAACTTTGCCATGGCAGGCTTACAATCGCTGCAGAATCCCGCGCGCATAGCGCGGGCATGATGCGCAACAATTTAGCGCCAGTGATTCACTCAATTCGGCTTGCGCGTCAGCGTCGCCTCAGCCGTCGTGCCATCATGGATATTGCGCATGTAAACCTTGGCAGTGTTTCCCTCCACCGTCAGGGTGTGCTGCACCCGGTCGCCAAAGCTCATGCTGTTGCCGCGAATCTCGGCGGTGAATGTGGCCGGTGCGGTGGCCTGCGATGTTTCGCGCGTCACCATCGCGCCGGTCTGCGTCACACCCTTAATGGTCAAGGTCAGCGCAAAGGCCGGAAAATTATTGGTCTGCGTGGCCTGCCCGGACCACACACCCTCAAATGGGGACTGCGCCAGCGCCACGGACATTGGTGTGAGCGTGAGCAGCAGAGCGAGCGCGATCAGCGGCAAGGTTTGCAATCCCGTCTTGATGATTTTTGGCATGGGGCTTTCCTCCATGCTGGCGAGTCTGTCAGCCCCCCGTGCAGGCGTCCACCGGCAAAATGCCGCGCCGGGTTGCGGCAGATCAAAACCACCGGCTCACGCGCCTCACAGGCCGGTGCCAGATAAAAAAAGCCGCTCTTGCGAGCGGCTTAAAAGTTTATCACAGGGAGGCGTCAACAGAGTGACAGGAGCCACTCGCCCGTAGAAACGGAGGACGCTTCATGGTTATCACGCAGATACCTTAACGAAGCGTAACCATCCCGCCAATTGTTCACCTTTTTTCGTTACCGGGTGCCAAGAATTGCGGCGCGCCGCCGGCCTGTGCACAGAGGCTTGTCATCACAGGGCCTTGTCATCACGGCGCCTTGAAAAACGCATCTGCCGCATGTTTGGAGGCCTGCTTGGCTGCCCGTGCCGTTTCCAGCCGCTCAATTTCCCCCTTGAGCATGGCGATGCGCTCATCCAGCTCGAATACGGAAAGCATGGACAGATCCTGCCCGATCTCATGGGTCTTGGGTTTGGGGCGCGGCAGATCTTCGGCAAAGGGGTTGGTCATGGCTGGCATCCCTCCGGCAGGCGCGATGAAGACTGCATGGGTGCCACAGCTGCGCCTGCAAAAAAAGCCGCTCCGGCATATATCCGAAGCGGCAAGGCGGGAGGGACGCGCAAGACATGGGTTGGGGAGAGCCCGGATGCTGGCAGGCACGAGGGTTTCGCCTGCGTGAGCGCTGGATCGGCCAGCGCTAGTGCAGGCTGTAATGAACCGCGAGGTTTGCCACATCAGCGCGCCAGGCCCTTGCGGCATGGCCGGAGGCGGGCACGTCCAGCGGCGCGACGATCATCATCTGCACCAGACGGGTCACGTCCCCAACCGTGCGCGCGGTCATGATGCGGCTGGCCAGCACATCATCAAACAGCGCGTAGCCGGCCTCATAAAAGGTTTCGGACAGGCTGTCAGCCAGAAGCACCAGGGCGCGCTCACTGAAACACAGCTTCTCGCGCAGAAGATCGGGATGGCCGATTTCTTCCAGCGGGAAAAAATACATGTGCCGGGAAATGCATAATTTCACCAGATGATCGATGGCTGACATGTTCATGATCGTTCCCCAGACCCCTGTTGCCCCGCGCGTCAAAAGCACTCTTTACGGGTTGCGTTATTTCAGCGTCATTTCAGCCAGACGCGGGATTTTACGGGAGCGGCAGAACGGTGATTGCGCAAAACGGCATCCCGGCGTATAGGCCGGGTATCCCGAACATCGTTGATGATCAGGATGGCTGGCCGGGGAGGTCAGCCGGCGCATGCGGGCTTTTGCCTGCTTGACTGCGCCTTCAACAGGATTTTGCACGGGGAGACACCCATGAGCGCCGGACCGTTGATGCCAAAAGCCACCGCCGTTTGGCTGGTGGACAACACGTCACTCTCGTTTGAGCAGATCGCGGCCTTTTGCGGCCTGCATCCGCTGGAAGTGAAGGGCATTGCCGACGGTGAAGTCGCGACCGGCATCAAGGGGCTTGATCCGGTCAATGGCGGCCAGGTCACCCGCGAGGACATCGAGCGGGCGGAAAAAGAGCCGGGATACCGCATGAAGAAGCTGGTCTCCAAGGTTGTTGTGCCGGAGATGACCCGCCGCAAGGGCCCGCGCTACACCCCGCTGTCGCGCCGGCAGGACCGGCCCAACGCCATTCTCTGGCTAGTCAAGAATCATCCCGAACTGAAGGATGCCGCGATCATGCGTCTGGTCGGCACGACCAAGGCGACCATTGCGCAGATTCGCGACCGCACCCACTGGAACGCGGCCCAGTTGCAGCCGATGGACCCGGTGACGCTCGGCCTCACCTCGCAGATCGAGCTTGATTTTGAAGTGTCGCGCGCCGCGAAGGAAAAGCCGGCGGCGATGGATGGCGGCCAGACGCTAATGCCGGCCGATGTCACCACAGCACGGCAGGAGGCCGAGGCGGCAGAGGCGGCGGAAAACCGCGATACCAGCACGATGACGGTCGATTCGGTCTTCGGCAAGCTGAAGGCGATGCAGCGTCCGGCTGACGAGGACTAAGCCCAGGGGCGCCATTCTGGCGGCGTGCATTTCATCCGCCAGTTTTCTATGCCGCCAGCACGCGATCAGCACACAGCCATGCCAGTAAGCGCGCCTTAACAGGTGTGTGGCAATAATCGCTCACAAATATTGAGCGGACGCATCCTGTGCTTTCCGCTATGGATCATCCGCACACCGGCTTTTGACCGCCGGTGCAGCCCACCGGACAGGGGCAACAATGGCACGCAAATTTTTTGGCACGGACGGCATTCGCGGCCGCGCCAACGGTGTGATCACATCAGAACTGGCGCTCAAGGTTGGTCAGGCTGCTGGCCTCGTGTTCCGCCGCGGCGATCACCGCAACCGCGTTGTGATCGGCAAGGACACGCGGCTGTCCGGCTACATGATTGAATCCGCCTTGCAGGCCGGGTTCACCTCCGTTGGCATTGACGTGATGCTGCTTGGCCCGATGCCCACACCCGCCATTGCGATGCTGACGCGCTCGATGCGCGCCGACCTCGGCGTGATGATCTCCGCCTCGCACAACCCCTATGAAGACAATGGCATCAAATTGTTTGGGCCGGATGGCTTCAAACTCAACGATGACATTGAGCGGGAAATCGAGTCGTTGCTGGAATCCGATCTTGGCTCACGCCTTGCGAAAGCCAATCACATCGGCCGCGCCAAGCGCATTGACGGTGTCCATGCCCGTTATATCGAATTTGCCAAGCGCACCCTGCCGCGCATGGTTGATCTGGAAGGCCTGCGCATCGTTGTCGATTGCGCCAATGGCGCCGGCTACAAGGTTGCGCCGGAAGCCCTGTGGGAACTCGGGGCCGAGGTCATCGCCATCGGCGTTGAGCCTGATGGATTCAATATCAACAAGGATGTCGGTTCGACAGCGCCCGACGCGCTGATCCGCAAGGTGCGGGAATTGCGCGCTGATGTCGGCATCGCACTTGATGGTGACGCTGACCGGGTGATGATTGTCGATGAGCGCGGCCAGGTTGTCGATGGCGACCAGCTCATGGCGGTGATTGCGACAAGCTGGAAAGAGGACGGGTTGCTGACCCAGCCCGGCATTGTCGCGACCATCATGTCCAACCTGGGGCTGGAGCGCTATCTCGACAGCATCGGGCTGACGCTGGCACGCACGGCAGTGGGCGACCGCTATGTGCTCGAATATATGCGCGAGCATGGCTATAATATCGGCGGCGAACAATCCGGCCACATCATTCTCTCGGATTATTCCTCCACCGGCGACGGGTTGATTGCGGCCCTGCAACTGCTGGCGGTGGTGAAGCGCCGCAACCGCCCTGTTTCGGAAGTGTGCCATTGCTTTGAGCCGCTGCCGCAGGTGCTGAAAAATGTCCGTTACAAATCCGGCCAGCCGCTGGCGCAGGATGCGGTTGTGATGGCCATTGAGGGGGCCAAGAAAAAACTTGATGGCAAGGGCCGTCTCGTCATCCGCCCCTCGGGTACCGAACCTGTCATCCGCGTGATGGCAGAAGGGGATGACCGGGATCTGGTCGAGCAGATTGTTGGTGAAGTCTGCGATGTGCTGAACAAGGCGGCTGCCTGACGGCCACCATATTATTTTTCTCAATGAACTTGAAACCCCGCCACCGTGCGGGGTTTTATTGTGTGATCCTGCCCTGCCAGCGTCGCACCAGAAATTCCGCAGCCTGACGGGTGAGATGATCACCATCACTGTAAATGGTGTGGCCACCCATCGCAGCATAACACACACGATCATCACATAGATCCGATTGCGGCTTGATACGCCGCACGTGCGGGTGCGCATCCGATAATTCATCGAGAATTCGCGTTGCCGTGGCCAGGCGTGGCTGCACCATGGCAACGGGAATATTGCATTGCCCAGTATCAGCCTTGCGCATCAGCGACACGCGCACGCACTGGCCCGCATCAAAGCCCATTTCCGGCACCTGCTCGATCAGCGTGACACGCGCCGCGCTCCGGCCGAGGGCATGCAGCGTTTTGCGCAACCCCGTTTCAAGAACCTTGCGGGTGGTATCCTGATCCATGGCAGGATTGTCTGCGTTCACCAGAAACACACGCTGGATATGTTCGCGGCCGAATTTAACTGTTTCCGCATAAAAGGCCCAGCGCGCCGCAAGATAAACATCATACCGTCCGGGATTTTTATCGAGTGCAGCCAACACCGCCGCATTGGTGGCAGCGCAACGCTGATCACGGCGAAAGCGGTTGAAGGCGCGCACGGCATCCAGCGCCGGCGGGCAGGTTGGCACAGACACGATGATGGCGGCCCGGCGCAAATCCTTGAGCAAGGCCCCAAAGCCGGGGGCGAAATGCTGCGCGTGAGAATCGCCCCACACAATCGTATCAGGCTCAACCTGACCATCGCCAACAATGCAGCGGGACGCACCAGCAAATTGCACCGTCCCGGCACACGGGGCCATGTGGGCCTGATCATCACGGTCTGCGCCAAGGCCATTGCCAATCAACAATGCTGAGGCGGCCGCGACGACCGGTGCTGCCGCCAGCAAGCCTGTTTTGACCGATGCGATATTTGTGCCGCGCCCCAAGGCCCGCGCAGGTTTTTCAATCACGCGATAAATGAAAATGGCCAGAGCAAAGGATAAGGCCAGACCTGTGATGCGCCAGAGCAGCGACGGCATGGGCGGCTGGATATAATTCAGCGCCACTGCTACCGGCCAATGGACGAGATACAGTGAATAGGAAATGCGGCCAATCGCCACGAGCGGCGGTGCCGATAACAGCTTTCCCGTCAATGTGTGCTGCGTGTTGCCGGTGAAAATAATAAAGGCCGTGGCCAGAACGGGGATCAGGGCAGCGGGCGCAGGCCATGCCCACGCATCGGACACCAGCCACGGCGTCATGATCAAAATGAGCAACGCGCCCAATCCGCCAAGGCGCGGCGGCATGGCCCATTGCGGGGGATGTCTGGCAGCCAGCGCCACGAGCGCACCCAGTCCAAATTCCCACAGCCGTGACGGCAGCGCATAAAACGCCACCTTGTCATCGCTGTAAGTTAAAATCACCGACAGAATAAAACTGGCCAGTGACACAAGTGCGACGATGACGGCCTGCCGAAGTGGCGTGGCGCGCCGCATGGCCAGAAACAGCAGCGGCCATATTAAATAAAATTGCACCTCCACTGCCAGCGACCAGGTGTGCAGAAATGGCTTGTGGATGGCAAAGCCTGCAAAGTAGCCTGCCGTGTTGGTGAAATAAAAATTCGATGCAAACACGGCGGCCGATAGGGCGGCCTTGCCTGCGTCGCGCACATCATGCGGCAGCAGGAGGGCAGCCGCCACAAACAGTGTCACCAGCAGCACAGCATAATAGGCAGGCGCAATGCGCCAGGCCCGCTTGATCGCGAAGGCTTTGAGGTCAGGCCAGGT
>JBOFCU010000034.1:0-5542 GCA_051646285.1 Beijerinckiaceae bacterium | reverse complement strand
TCGACAGGCACGGGCACGGTTTTTGCCGGCGGCGCGCTGCGGCCCACAGGCGGCTCGATCGGCGTCAGATGCACAATACCCTTTGTTGGAGGCGCGACCGGCAAGGGATCATCATCGGGGTCAATGGACACTGGCCCGCGGCGCTTGTTTACGCGCGGTTCGGCCTGCGTTGTACCACGCAACGTGCCAAGATCGCTGCGTTTGAGGGGCTCATCCTGCACAACCGTGTCATCGCTTTCCTTGCCCGCCAGTTCGCCAGCACGCCGCAGAGCCGATTTCCAGCTTTGGCCTTGCGGCTTGCAGGTGCAGGCCGGATCAACCTGTTTCTGAAACAGATTGGCGGTGCTCAACGCGGAATATGTCTTGCCGTCAGAACCGATGGCCGTTTGCAGCGATGTGCCGCTTTTGAAAAAAGCTTTGGCTGGTGCGCCAGGGCAAAGCGCCTGACACATGGCATCGGCGCCTTCCCGACCGCCAGGGCTGATGGACAGCGGAAATGGAAATCCGTCACACATGCGCACGCAGGTGGCATTGACCGGTGGCGGCGGCGGTGGCGGCTTGATGTCATCAACAATGACGGATGATTCCAGCGGCGCGATTGTCAGCGGCGGATCAATCCGCCCGGCGGAAAGGGCATCACCGCGATCAAGCTGCACAGCAGTGCCGCGCGCCTCGCGCTGGCGTGGCGCAGGCCTGCAATAGTTTTCGACCAGACGTGAGAGTTCGGCATGGCGCATGGCACTGGTGCGTGACAGGCGCGGCCCATTTTGCAGTTGCGTGATGCGTCGCGAAACAGCGTCGCAATCGCGTCCACCATGGCCAAAAACAGGCATGGCACGTCCGCATCCCATCTGCTGCCAGGCATGGGTCAGCCGTTCGATTTCACCGGCAGGCGGTGCTGCGCCTGAGGCCGCGCGCTCAAGGCTGCTCAACTCGGCCCGGTATTCTGCACAGACCGCAGTTTGCCCATAGGCAGCCGACCAATGGCCAGCACCTGTCAGCGCCAGCATGGCCATTCCCAAATGGAGGCATCGCAATACAGACATTGGCATTCATGCAGGGTCGCGCACCGGCGCGCAGACCTCACGCATCAAAGGCCGTTATGGTAAATGGATCGTTAAAATAAAATCCGCTGGCGGATGCAATGCCCGCCAGCGGTCACAACAACCAATCCTTGCGTCCAATCAGATGCGGCCCTTCGTCCGCACCATGAAGGTGTCGAAGGAATAATCTGCCACCTGCCACCACAGCAACTCTTCACCACGGAAAGCGTTGTAGCTTTCGAGCGCTTTCTTGAAGCTCTCGTTGGTTGCGGCAATCTCGGCATAGAGTTCGTTGGCGGCTTTCAGGGATGCTTCCATCACGGGCAGGGGGAAGGCCCGCAATTCTGCGCCCGATGCAATCATGCGGCGCAATGCTCCCGGATTTTTTGCATCGAAACTGCCCATCATGTTTTTATTCGCGACTTCGCAGGCATGTTGCAAAATAGCCTGATAATGCTTTGGCAACTTGTTATAGGCCTCCAGCCCCACCGCAAGATGCATCATCGCGCCGCCTTCCCAGAATCCGGGATAATAATAATATTTCGCGACGCGATGCAGGCCGAGCTTTTCATCATCAGCCGGGCCGACAAATTCAGCCGCATCAATCGTGCCGCGCTCCAGCGCTGGATACAGATCGCCCGGCGCAATGGCCTGTGGCACAACACCAAGCTTGGCCAGCACCCGCCCGCCAAAGCCGCCAATGCGGAATTTCAGCCCCTTGAGATCTTCGATGCCCTGAATTTCCTTGCGGAAAAATCCGCCCATCTGGGTGCCTGAGTTGCCGGCGGGAAATGCTATCGCCTTGAATTTCGCCAGCGACTCATTGATGATTTCCTTGCCGCCGCCAAAATGCCACCAGGCCTCCTGCTGGCGCGTGTTCATGCCAAACGGCGTGCCGGTGGCAAAGGCAAGCGTCGGGTCTTTGCCAGCGTAAAAATACAGCGGCGTTTGCGCACATTCCACCGCACCCGATTCCACCGCATCAAGCGCTTGCAGGCCCGGCACAATCTCGCCGGCCGAAAATGTCTGGATCTGGAACTTGTTGTCGGTCGCTTCAGCAACGGCTTTGGCGAGAACGCCAGCAGCGCCATAAATGACATCAAGCTGCTTGGGAAAGCTCGATGTCAGCCGCCATTTAATATCCGGCGCTGACTGGGCGATGGCTGGTGATGCGACTGTTCCGGCGGCAGCCAGCGCGCCGGTTTTCAAAAATGCGCGGCGATGCGTGCGGTTTGCGGTCATTGCAAAAGTCTCCTGATCCGGCAGGCTGTATGGCATGGCCCGCACCACAGGAAAAGTCTGGCATCAGCGGTCACACATGCCAACATTGCCGGTCTTTAGCAGCGGATTCAATGCATGATACTCACAAGACTGCCAACCCCACAGTCATGGTTACAATTACGCTGCGGCGGCATGGACATTCCCGGGAGCGGCTCCTAGGATTGATCATCATTGGTGCAATAAATTCAAACGCGAACGGAAAACATGAAACTGGCGTCATTGAAGCAGGGCCGTGATGGCCGCCTCGTTATTGTCTCCCGCGATTTGACAAAGGCTGTCGAGGCCAATCGCATAGCACCGACACTTCAGGCTGCATTGGATGATTGGGCCAATGTTGCGCCGCGCTTGCAAGCGCTGGCGGATCAGCTTGAGCTTGGCTCAGTCCCCAGTTTTCGTTTCCATGAGCATGATTGCATGAGCCCGCTGCCGCGCGCCTATCAATGGGCGGATGGCTCGGCTTATGTGAATCATGTCGAACTGGTGCGCAAAGCTCGCAAATCGGAAATGCCGCCCAGTTTCTGGACGGATCCGCTGATGTATCAGGGGGCAGGCGACACATTCCTCGGTCCGCGCGAGGATATTATCCTGCCCGAGGAAGCCTTTGGCATCGATTTCGAGGCAGAAGTTGCAGTCATCACCGATGATGTGCCGATGGGGGTGAGTGAAGATGATGCGCGCGGCCACATCAAACTGGTGATGCTCGTCAACGATGTGTCGCTCCGCAATCTGGCGGCTGATGAACTGGCCAAGGGTTTCGGTTTTTTCCACACCAAGCCGTCCTCGGCATTTTCGCCAGTGGCCGTCACACCCGATGAGTTGGGGACTGCATGGGATGGCGGCAAGGTCGCACTTCCGCTGCTGTCTTATATCAATGGCAAACCTTTTGGTTGCCCGAATACGGGCGAGGAAATGACATTTGAATTTCCCCGCCTTGTTGCCCATGCCGCCAAGACCCGTAAACTGGGGCCGGGCACAGTTGTCGGATCAGGTACCGTCTCCAACAAGGATGCAGGCGGCGGGCCCGGCCGCCCGGTGGCCGATGGCGGGCGCGGTTATTCCTGTATCGCTGAGCAGCGCATGGTCGAAACCATTGTATCGGGCGCAGCCAAAACCCCCTTCATGAGCTTTGGCGATACCGTCCGCATCGAGATGAAAGATGCGAGGGGCCGTTCCGTTTTCGGCGCCATCGAGCAGAAGGTTGCGCAGACGGCTGCATGAGGATCATATCGCAGCGCTTGACGGCGGCTTGCAACGGGTTCATGGGCTATCGTTCTATATAAAGGACGATAGAAATGACAAATCGGACGGATCAGGGAAAGAAACGGCGTCTCGCAACGCAGATGGTCCATGGCGGCACATCCCGCACGGGCTTTGGCGAGACGTCGGAAGCGCTGATTCTGTCGTCGGGTTTTGTCTATGAGCGTGCGGAAAATGCTGAGGCCCGGTTCAAGAATGAAGAGCCCGGGTTTCAGTACAGCCGCTTTGGCAACCCCACCGTCCAGATGTTTGAAGATCGCATGGCACTGCTCGAGGGAGCGGAAGCAGCACGCGCCACCGCCACGGGCATGGCCGCCGTTTTTGCAGCCCTCGTCTGTCAATTGCGCGCCGGTGATCATGTCGTATCTTCCCGCGCGCTGTTCGGATCATGCCGTTATATTGTTGAGGAGTGGCTGCCGCGCTTTGGCGTGGCCACAACGATCATTGACGGGCGCGATCTCAATGCATGGAAAAACGCCATGCAACCCAACACCAAAGTGTTTTTCTGCGAGACGCCCTCAAATCCGACACTGGAACTCGTCGATATCGCCGCCATTTCCACGCTGGCAAAAACCATTGGCGCGCGCGTGGTGGTGGATAATGTGTTCGCCACGCCGTTTGGCCATCGCCCCATGGAGTTGGGAGCGGATGTTGTCGCCTATTCTGCCACGAAACATATTGACGGGCAGGGGCGATGTCTCGGCGGTGTGGTGCTGGGATCGCAGAAATTCGTTCTGGATGAATTGCTGCCGTTTATCCGCAACACCGGCCCATCCATGTCACCATTCAATGCATGGGTTTTGTTGAAAGGGCTGGAAACATTTCCGCTGCGCATCGAAAAACATGCCGCCAATGCTGCCAGACTTGCCGATGCGGTCGCGGGCATGGAAAAAATCAGCCGCGTGATTTATCCCGGACGGGCTGATCATCCGCAGGCTGCGCTGGCGCAACGCCAGATGGACATGAAGGGTAACATGGTCGCCATTTCCATCGCTGGCGGCAAGACAGAAGCCTTTCGCTTCATGAACGCATTGCAGATCATCAAAATTTCCAACAATCTCGGTGATGCCAAGTCGCTGATAACGCACCCCGCCACGACAACCCATCAGCGGCTGACACCTGCGGCGCGGGCCGAACTGGGCATTGATGAAGGTCTCGTGCGGCTCTCGGTCGGGCTGGAAGACGCCGACGATCTGATTGAGGACATCGCCCAGGCCCTGCAAAAGGTTTGACCAGCGGTGGCGCGCGACGAACAGCAATCCCCCTGAACGAGCCACTGTTTCCCGTTGAATGGCGGAAATTGGCCGGCAAAAGCGCCATTTGCCCGCCATGGGCACTTCAGGCTAACAAGGCATTCTGATCGCAGGATCAGATACAGGGACGCAGCGCGACCGGAAGCGCTGCCGCAAGGGGCGAGTGACCATGATTGATATGATGGCGTGCGTGCAGACCAATGGCTACGAGATGGAGGCCCTGCGCCGCATCTCGCTTTTGTTTCTGTCCCTGTCGTTGGGATTGTGGGTGCTGCTGTTTTTTTGGCGCCGCAGCGCATTCAACCCTGTATCGCCAGCGATTCTGGAAAATTGCCACAAGGGCTATGGCTGGACCGATATTGACCGGGTGTATTCCGTCGTCGGCAAGGACCAGCTTGCCACCTACCGCAAGCGCCACGTGCTGTTTGACAGCGTGTTTGCGCTGGTTTTCGGCATCGCCACAGTGATCACCGCCGTCTGGGCGTTTGAAGATGGCTGCCGCACCATGGGCGAGCGCTGGTTTGCCCTGTCGCTGATCATTATCGGCCTCGCAGCCATGATTTTTAACGGGCTGGAAAATTCCGCTCTGTCGCGCACCGCGCTGGCCTGGATTGATGCGGTGGAAGGGCGCCATACCGATCTGCATGCCTCGCTGGCCCGCACCGCGTCACGCCGCACGGTGACAAAGATGTGGCTGTTTGTGCTGGC
>JBOFCU010000310.1:0-30938 GCA_051646285.1 Beijerinckiaceae bacterium | reverse complement strand
GAGCAGATGCGTTATTTCCTGCCACGCTATTTCGAAATCCTGGCGACCGAGGAGGAGCCTTATCACGGCGGCACTGAGTTCATGCTCAAACGCTTGGGCGGCATGGCATGGCGCACGCTCTGGCCCGAAGAGGAGCGCGCTGTTGTGGAGCAGTTTTTTGATGCGATGATCGTGGAATGGATTGATGTTTACCGGCTCCATGCTGCCCAGACGGGATTGTTTCTGGACAGTAAAATCAAGGAAATTCTGATCATGGTCATCCTTGCGGGGGGTGATATCCAGCGGGCGCTGCGGGCCCTCGCGCAGGCACCTGATCCGCACGCCGCCATCCACATCGCAGCACTGCGGCTTGAAACCCGTTGGAATGGCAGTGATGTGATGCTGCGTTCGGAATTTCTCAAGGATCATGCGGAGCAGGCGAGGGCCGTGGGCGCTTTTGTGCACCAGCCAGCATGGGACCGGCGCATGGAAGCGGCATTTTTTGCCATTGAGGATTCACAGTTGCAGAAATTTCTATCAGATACCCTGCCGTGAAATCATGCCGCATCCGGGCGGCGCTGGCGCAGCACGCGCATGAGCAGAAATATAAAAAATGCGCACAGGCCTGACAGCGCCAGCCCAACCGGCAGCGCATCGGGTGTGATGGCCAGCCAGGACGCATAATAAATCCCGCTGCCAGCAGAAAAAATCATTTGCACAATACCGAGCAGGGATGACGCCGCACCGGCGTTATGGGGAAACGGTGTCAAGGCGCCGGCCTGACATTGCGGCTGCACGAGGCCGTGGCCGATATTGTAGATGCACATCGGCACCACAAGCGCCGCGACATGCACGATGCCGTTCAGGGCAAGCAGCGCGGCGGCCATGCCTGCCCCCGCCAGCGCCAGTGTGCCGGCAAAAATTGTGCGGTCGAGCCCCTGGATGCGCACGACCTTCTGCGCCAGAAAGGCCCCGGCCGCATAGGCCAGCCCGGTGATGCCGAAGGCAATGCCGAATTCCAGCGGCGACAGGCCCCGGGACTTTTGCAGCACAAAGGCGGAGCCGGAAATAAAGCAGAACAATCCGGCGTGGGAAAACATCAGCGTCAACGCATAGGCCCACCAGCGCCCCACGCCCATCACCGCCGGATAGCCCTTGAGAATACCAAGGATGCCGGGCCAGCGTTCGCTGCGGCGTTCCAGCGTTTCGGGCAGGGCGCGCCAGGCGATCAGGCCAAAGAGGATGGTCCATACGGCGGCAAAAACGAAATTGCCGCGCCAGCCCCAATGCTGTTCGATCACGCCGCCAAGCACGGGCAAAATGCCCGGCACCAGCCCCATCACCGCGCCCATGCGTGACAGTTCCCGCCCGGCGGCTGCACCATGATAGAGATCGCGCACCATCGCGCGCACCAGAACGGCGGGGCCGGCCATGGCGAAGCCTGCCAAGGCGCGCCCCATGATCAGCACCTCGATGGTGGGGGCGGTGGCGCACATGATGGCGGCCAGCAGGAACAGCCCCAGCCCCGCCATCAGCACGGGCTTGCGGCCATACACATCCGACAATGGCCCGCTGATGACCTGCCCGGCGGCCATGCCGATCATCAGGGCGGACAATGTCCATTGCACGCGCACCGGTGTCGCTTGAAGCCCCAGCAAGATCGATGGCAGCGATGGCAGATACATATCGGTGGACAGCGGCAGCAGCGCCATCAGCATGGCCAGCGTGATGATGAAGGGCCAGCTTCCGGGCAGAAAATGGCCGGGTCTGATGGTGCCGGGCTGTGGATGGTCTTGCATGGTGGCGCGGCCATATCAGGCGCGTGCGGGCCTGTCTCGCCGCATGGCGCAGGCCAGCCGTGTTTAAGAGTATGCTGCGGATTTGGGATGGGGGTGGCCACGCCGATGCGGCGGCGGCCATCAGCAGGCCCTGACAGGCTTTAACCGTAGCGATGCAGATCCGTGCCGTGCTTGGCCAGCCAGCGCTCCGCCTCGCGCCAGCGCGGATCAAGCTGGGCAACAATGCGCCAGAAGCGCACGGAGTGATTCATTTCGCGCAAATGCGCGACCTCATGGGCGGCGAGATAATGCAGCACGAAAGCCGGGGCCATCACCAGCCGCCATGAAAAATTCAGCCGTCCCGCCGATGAGCATGAGCCCCAGCGGCTTTTTGTATCCTTGATGGTGATGCGGCGGGCGGGAACGCCAAGCTGCACGGTCAGTTTTTCAACAGCGCCATCAAGGTCACGCCGCGCCTCGCGCTGCAAATAATCCCGCACCCGCCGTTCCAGATGCGCGCGCTGGCCATACACGGCGAGAATGGGCTCGCCATGTCCATCATATCCCGGTGTGACCAGCCCACGCGGCGCATCGCGATGAACAATGCGATGGAGTACGCCGCGCACCGGCACACTGGCACCTGATTCAAAGGCAATACGGCCGGGCAGGCGATTGATGCGGGTTGCAATCCAGCCGCCATGGCTTTCGGCAAAAGCACGCGCTGGCCCAAGCCGGCCACGCGGCGGCAAGGTCAACACAACATCGCCGCCGGTCGCTGAGACACGCAGGGTAAAGCGCCGCGCCATGGGATGACGCTTCACCGCCACCCGGTAGCGTGCGCCATCATGCAAAACCTCGATATGATCGGGGTCTGGCTCAACCGCACGGCGCAGCAGGGGAATCAGCATGGGCGAATCATGCCAAAACAATTGATTCGCGTCGATTGCTTTGCAGGCTTCAGGACTCCAGGCGGAAATAGGAATCAAATTTTCGCGCACCCAATGGCGAAAATGTCACAATGCGAGATTCACGGGCGCGCCGCAGCCAGTGCTGATTTTCCATGGCCGCGAGCAGTGCGGCTCCAAGCGCGCCGCCGAGATGGCTGCGGCGTACGCTCCAGTCCAGACAGGCGCGGCACAAGGGGCGGCGCTTCTGACGCAAAGCATCGAGATCAATGCCAAAGTCCGTCATGAATATTTCGCCGCTGCGGCTGAGAAAAACCGCGCCATCTTTTTCGATCAGATAATTTTTATGGTGCAGCGATTCATATATTCGCACACCGCGCTCGCCAGCGAGGTGATCGTAACACACCCGTGCATCGCGCAAGGCCGGATCGCGCGGGCCTGTTGAAATGGTGCGGCCTGAACCGGTTTTTGTTACGCGGCTTTCACTGCTTTCGTGCGTGTAGTGCATCAGGCCTTCGAGCAAGGCAGCCACGGCATTATTGCGCAGCGCATAATAACGGTGCCGGCCCTGGATGCGCAGGGTCAATAAGCCGCCATCGTGCAGGCGGTGTAAATGACTGGATGCGGTCTGCGGCGAAATACCGGCGGTGCCGGCAAGCTCACTGGCGGTCAGAGCCTGGCCGCCCATCAGTGCGGTCAGCATTGCTGCGCGGGCGGGATCGCCGATCAACGCTGCAACTGTTGCGATATTGGGTGCTGTTGCCATGATGCCTGCCTATTTTCATTCATCACGCATAGCACGGTTCATGCCATGTCACTTCGATCATGATCGAAGCATGCGGCGGTGCGGAGCGCTAGACACACGATTATTCCATCAGGAGAAAAACCATGATCGTCTGCTGCATCCGTTATGTTCTCGACCCGTTCAAGCTCGAGCATTTCCAGACCTATTCGACCGCATGGGGCCATATCATTCCGCGCTGCGGCGGCAACCTCATCGGTTATTTTGCGCCCCATGAAGGCACCAATACCATTGCACTGGCGCTGATTGGATTTGAATCGCTGGCCGCTTACGAGCAGTATCGCGCCCGGCTGAAATCTGATGCGCAGGGCAAGGCGAATTTTGCCTTTGCGCAGCAGGAGCGGTTTATTCTGAGTGAGGAGCGGACCTTTCTCACGGCCGCATCCGGACCTTATGCAGGGGAGAGATCATGATCGCGGTTATTTTTGAAGTGCTGCCGCGGGATGGGCATCGCGACCGGTATCTCGCCATCGCCCAATCGCTGCGGGACGATCTTGAAGCCATCGACGGATTTATTTCCGTCGAACGGTTCGAGAGTCTGACACAACCGGGAAAATTATTGTCCCTTTCCTTCTGGCGGGATGAGGCTGCGGTGCAGCGGTGGCGTGGCCTCGACCGCCATCGCAAAGCGCAAATGGCAGGGCGGCAGGTGCATTTTGCAGATTACCGCCTGCGTGTTGCCAGCGTGCTGCGGGATTATGGCATGACGCAACGGGCGCAAGCGCCTGATGACAGTGTGCTCTTACACGGGTGATGATGCGCGTCTGAGCGTCAGGCCAGCGTGTTGAAACCGCGGAAAAGCCGGGCCACATCGTCGGGCACGCTGGCTGGAATAAAATCGGGCGGCAACGCATTGCCCTCGAGCAGCCGGCCGGGTGCGTTGGTGGCGCGCTGGGTGCGCGCAAGCTGCATGGACCAGTTGGGAAAAGCCCGCGTTTCTATCGGCTCATTGCGCAAAATAATCACGCCGGTGTGGCGTGGATCACGGTGGATGCGTTCCATCAGCGGCAAGACAACGGCGCGGTCCCCTTCCAGGGCCTGCATGAAATTCAGGCCATTATAGAGCATCAGACCGGTGATGCCGTTTTCATCGTTGTGGCGATTGGCCAGCACCAGAATTTGCGAAATTGTGGCATCACTGACCGCAGGCTGGGCCGTGCTTACATAAATCAGGCGGATCATCGTCACGTCTCTACCGGCCCTGGCATGGCCTGTGGACACAGGCTTTCCGCTCAGCAGCATTATTGCTTTTGCATCAGCAACCTAACAAACCGTTCTCCCTTGCGCAAATGCAATAACAGCGCCGCGCGAGCGCTATTTTACAAGAAATTTTGCAGATTGGTGAGGCTGATCCGCTGCCTTGTCTTGCCCATGCCCGGGCAAGACGGGGCACAAAAAAGGCGGGCTTTCACCCGCCTGTGCTTTTTCTTTTGCTGAGTGATCAGCGCGATGTGCGCTTGCCCTTGCCGGCGGTGATCGCTGTCACATTGCTGCGGCCCGCGCCAGCACGCTTTTCTTCCTTCTCGATGAAGGCTGCGATGCGCGGAGCAATTTCCGACCGGAAGCGCGAGCCGTTGAAGACGCCATAATGGCCAACGTCTTTCTGCTCGTAATGGACACGCATATCAGCGGGGATATTGGTGCACAGGTCATGCGCCGCTTTGGTCTGGCCGATTCCGGAAATATCGTCCTTCTCGCCTTCAACTGTCATCAGCGCGGTGCGCTTGATTTTCGTGAGATCCACCGGCTCGCCATGATGCAGCATTTCACCCTTGGGCAGGGCGTGCTTCACAAACACGGTATCGACGGTCTGGAGATAGAATTCAGCCGTCAAATCCATTACCGCCAGATATTCATCATAAAATTCGCGGTGCTTTTCGGCCGAATCGCCATCATTGGTGACGAGATGATCGAAATATTCCTTATGGGCTGTCATGTGCCGGTCCATGTTCATCGCCATGAAGCCGGACAGCTGCATGAAGCCGGGATAAACGCGGCGCATGAAACCGGGATAATTGAACGGCACGACAACGATGCAATTGTTTTCAAACCAGCGGATGCCGCGCTTTTCCGCCAGCACATTGACGGCGGTCGGGCTTTTGCGTGTGTCGATCGGGCCTCCCATCAGGGTCATCGAGCGTGGCGTGCAGGAATCATTTTCCGCATCCATGCGGGCCACCGCTGCAATAACAGGCACGGAAGGCTGACACACACCCATGACATGCACGCCCTCACCCAGGTGGTGCAGCATGTCCTTGATATAATCGACATAGTCATTGAGATCGAATTTGCCTTCCGTCATCGGCACCATGCGGGCATCAATCCAGTCGGTGATGTAGACTTCATGGTGGGGCAGGAAGGCTTCCACAGTCCCGCGTAACAAAGTGGCGTAATGGCCGGACATGGGCGCCACGATCAGCAATTTGGGATCGTTGGTGTGGGCCCGCGAAATGGACCGCTCAAAATGGATGAGCTGGCAAAAAGGTTTTTTCCAGACGATTTTTTCGTGCACCGATACGACTTCATCATTCACAACGGTGCGGTCGAGATCGAAGGTCGGCTTGGCGTAGCGGCGCGTGACGCGCTCGAACATATCACAGGCGGCTATGGTGTTCTTGGACCATGACAGGCCAGACATCGGGTTGGATGTGCTGCTGAGATAGGTCTTCGTCGCTTCCGACAATGCGCGCATCGGCCCGATCGAGGCGTGAATGGCTTCATGCATGAAATAGGTGTAGCGCATCGGCATGGGCGGGTTTTCCCCTTCAGGAGCGGGCCCGCAGGCCGGACAGCATTGGACCGGCAGCAGACCCTGAATAGCTAAAAACCATCAGATTTGGGTCCGGGTACGGCGTTTTGCCGGCTCGCAGACCCATCATGACAGCACTCATCATGGTGCATTGCAGCATAATGTGCGTCCAAAGGCAAACCCGTCCATGGAGTAACGTCAACAAACCCTGCGCTGCCGCCGGTCCTGCGGCGGCAAACAGGGTTTGCCTCGTGGGCCGTGTTGGGCCTAGACCAGCGCAGTGACCGACACGCAGCCTTCCATTCCCGCGCCTGTTCCTGGACCTGCCGCGCCAGCCGCCGCCAGCGAAGCCGGGCCGCTGGATATGCGGATGCGCGGGGCGGAGCGCGACAGCCGCCTGCTGCGGCTCGGCACGCTGATTAATACCCGCTGGCTGGCGGTGACCGGGCAGAGCGTGGCTGTGTTGGGTGTGCATTACGGGCTTGGCCTGCCGGTGCCGCTTGGCCCGTGCTTCATCGCCATCGCGCTGTCGGCCTGGCTCAATGTCGGCCTGCGTATCCGCTATCCGCTGGGGATGCGGCTGAATGCGGCGGCCGCCTGGGCCATGCTGGCCTATGACATCATCCAGCTCAGCGTGCTGCTGTTTTTGACCGGCGGCATTGCCAATCCGTTTTCGCTGTTTCTGATCGCGCCAGTGCTGATCGCCGCCTCCTCCCTGCCGGTGCGCTATACGGCGGTTCTGGGTGTTCTGGCGGCGGCGGCGGCGAGCCTGTTGTGGGGATGGTCGGCTCCCTTGCCGTGGCATCCGGGGCAGAACCCGGCCATCAACCCCATGCTGGTGGCTGGCAACTGGATTGCCATCGTGCTGGCCCTGGCATTCACAGGGCTTTACGCTCAGCGGGTTGCCCACGACGCGCGCAACCTGTCGCGCGCGCTGGTCGCAACCGAACTGGTGCTGGCGCGTGAGAAGCATTTGTCCCAGCTTGATGGGCTGGCGGCTGCGGCGGCGCATGAGCTTGGCACGCCGCTGGCTACCATTGCGCTGGTTGCCCGCGAGTTGGAGAGGGCGGTGCCGCGTGACGCGCCCTATGCGGATGATATTGGGCTGATGCGCGAGCAGGCGGCGCGCTGCCGTGATATTCTTGGCAAGCTGCGGTCGCTGTCGAGCGGGGATACCGGCCCGCTGGCCGCCCTGACACTGGCAGAGCTGATCGACGAAATCACTGCGCCGCTGAAAGCCTTCGACATTGCCATTGTCATCCATTGCGAGGGTGAGGGGCCCATGCCGCGCTGCCAGCGCAACCCCGGTATGTTGTACGGTCTGGCCAATCTGGTGGAGAACGCCGTCGATTTTGCCAGAACGCAGGTGATGATCACAGGCGTCTGGACGCCGTCCACCGTCACACTGACTATCCAGGATGACGGGCCCGGGTTTGCCGAGGATGTGCTGACCCGGCTGGGTGAGCCCTATGTGCGGGCCCGGTACGACCGCCGCCGCACGAAGGGCAGTGACGAGGGCAATGAGGAAGGCGGCGGGCTGGGCCTTGGCTTCTTCATCGCCAAGACCTTGCTGGAGCGCACGGGGGCGGAACTCACCATTGCCAATGGGCAAACCGCTGACATTGGCGCGGATCTGTCCGTTCGCTGGCCGCGCGCTATCTTTGCGCTGGGGCACGACCGCCAGACTGGCGGGCAGTGACAGGCCAGCCTCTTGCCGCGAAGGCCATTGCCCTTTCAGGGCCACCGGCCATCGGGTTTCAAGTGAGCGATAGTTGAATATAAGCGGGGAAATGATGAATGACATGACACAAACCGCATTGGCCCCGGCGCCAGATCATGCGGCTGGTTCTCCCAGTCTGCTGCTGCTGGATGATGACAAGGTGTTCGTCACCCGGCTGGCACGGGCGATGGAAGCGCGGGGCTATCGCGTGACAGCGGTTGATACGGTTGCCGCTGGCCTTGCTGCTGTCGAGCAAGATCCGCCAGATTACGCTGTGATTGACATGCGCCTTGGTGATGGCAGCGGGCTTGATGTCATCGCACGGTTGCATGAACGCAAACCGGACGCGCGCGCGGTGGTGCTGACCGGCTATGGCAATATCGCCAGCGCGGTCACGGCGGTGAAACTCGGGGCCTATGATTATCTCGCCAAGCCGGCGGATGCCGATGAAATTCACCGCGCGCTGATGGCGCAGGGGGCGGTGCAGCCTGAGCCATCTGACACGATGATGTCGGCTGACCGGGTGCGGTGGGAGCATATCCAGCGGGTCTATGAATTGTGCGGGCACAATGTGTCTGAAACCGCACGGCGGCTGTCGATGCACCGGCGCACGCTGCAACGGATCTTGTCGAAACGCGCGCCGCGCTGACGCATCCGCTGGAACTGTGTCCGGTTATTTGGCGGGCCGTGCCGGCGACAGCGTGTAAAGCGCCACGCACACCACCAGAGTGCCAGCGAACCACCAGTGCAATTGCGCAAAACTTGCCGCTGGGGACATGCCGGCGGCCTTGTTGGTCCCGATCAGCCAGCCGGATGCGGCCTGCACAAATGCTGCACCGGCAATAAAAAAGAAATTCATGAAGGTAACGCCGCGCCCGATGAGATGATCGGGAAAGAACAGGCGCGCATGGGCCATGAGAATTCCATAATTGAATCCAACCAGCCCAATCAGCGAAAATAAAATGACCGCGCCCGCCGCCGACCAGTGCCCGGCCATGGCAAGGGCGGCATAGAGTGCAGCGAAAATAACATTTCCGGCCAGCACGGTATTTTTGGGGCCGCCGAGCCGCCTTTCAAAAAATCCGTAGGCGACAACACCAATGGTCATGGCCACCGCCATGATCAGGGTTGCATTGCCCTGCTCGGGCCGTGTCAGGCCAGATACATCACTCAGATAAGGCGCGACCCACAGGCCGCGCGTGGTGGCGAGCATGGCGTAGCTGAACAGGGTGATGGGAACAATAAACCAGAGCGGGCGGATGGCGATGACATCGCGCAGGCCGGCGATGATGCCGCTGCCCTTGGATTGCGCGGGGGCATTGAGCCGTGGCGGATCGCGCACAAAAACCGCAGCACTGATCAGGCCGAGCACGAATAATCCTGCCAGAATCAGCATGGCATTGCGCCAGCCCATGGTGTCGGCCATGCGCGCCAGCGGTGCCGCGCCGGCAAGATTGCCAAGCGAACCAACGCCGATGAACAGCGAGGCCATGGCTCCAAATTTTTCCGGCGGATTTTCCCGCGCAAATACATAAAGCGCGCTCATGAAAATGGCGGAACAGCCGATGCCAATGAGGGCCATGGCCGTGGCCATCACCACCCAGTTCCCGGCATAGGAGAACAGCACACAGCCTGCTGCGCCGATCACCATCAGCACTGTCACCGTGCGGCGCGGACCGATCCGGTCCAGCGCCCAGCCGACAGGAAATTGCATGAGCGCGAACATGATGAACCAGGCTGAACTGATAAAGCCCAGCTCACGCGGGCCAATGGCGAGGTCAGCCATAATCGGTTCAGCGATCACGCTGAGAAAGGAGCGGTAAAAAATCGAGAGAATATAGCCAAGCAGCAACGCCAGAAATGTCTGCACGTCAGCGGCTTCCGCTGTTGCTGGCGCGCAGGGCGCCCAGCGCCATGCCAAGCGAAGCCACATGCATGATGTGGCGGAACATGGTGTGCGCGCCTGACAGTTCGATTTCACCCATGGGTTTCAGCACAACAGCAATATCTTCGGAGCCATCAAGCTGCTGGTCCTGCACACGCCGCGCGCCGGTGACCAGCACGGAAAATACGCGGTTGTTCTGCGTGCCGGGATTGGCGAAATGGCTGCCGAGGAGCTGGCCCTCGCCATCATAGCCGGTTTCCTCGCGCAGCTCCCGGCGGGCCGCCAGCACCGGATCGGTTTCGCCTGCATCAATCACACCGCCGGGCAATTCCAGATTTACCGATGCGCTGCCATGACGGTATTGATGCACGCAGACGAGCTGCGCATCATCAGTTATGGCGACAACCTGCACCCAGTCGGCATATTCGAGAATATAATAGGGCGCGACCGCCACGCCCCTCCCGTTGATGCAATCATCCGCACGCAGCGTGACCCATGGTGAAGAAAAAACAGTGCGGCTTGCGGTGACGCGCCATGGCTGAATTGTTTTTGTCATGGTGCTTTTTGTCATGGCGCGTTTTGTCATGGCGCGCTGAATTTATTTCACGCGCTCGAGGATGCTGACATAGTTCGCAACCGCTGCACCGCCCATATTGAAAATGCCGCCGAGTTTCGCGTTCGGCACCTGAATGCCGCCCGCATCACCGCATAGCTGCATGGCCGAAAGGGCGTGCATGGAAACGCCGGTTGCGCCAATCGGGTGACCCTTGGCCTTCAGCCCGCCAGAGACATTCACCGGCAATTTGCCGTCCTTGTTCGTCCAGCCTTCCTTGATGGCGCGGGCGCCATCGCCTTCTTTTGTCAAACCCATTGCCTCATATTCGATCAGTTCGGCGATGGTAAAACAATCATGGGTTTCGACGAAGGAGAGATCACCCAGGGCAATACCGGCTTTTTGCAGCGCCTGCTGCCAGGCCAGTGAGCAGCCCTCGAATTTCAAAATATCGCGCTTCGACAAGGGCAGAAAATCCTGCACATGGGCACGGGCGCGGAAAGCGACGGCGCGGCGCATTTTCAGGGCTGTCTCCACATCGGCCAAAACCAGCGCGGCCGCGCCGTCGGATACGAGCGAACAATCCGTGCGCTTCAGCGGACCGGCGACGAAGGGATTTTTCTCACTTTCAGTGCGGCAGAAATCATAGCCAAAATCCTTGCGCATCTGGGCATAGGGATTATCGACACCGTTCTTGTGATTTTTGGCGGCGATCATCGCCAGCGCATCGGAATTGTCGCCGTGGCGCTGGAAATAATTATGGGCGATCATGCCAAACACGCCGGCAAACCCGGCAGGCGTATCGCCTTCTTCTTTCAGATAGGAGGCGCGCAGCAGATTCTTGCCGATTTCTGGGCCGGGGGTCGATGTCATTTTCTCGACGCCGACGACAAGTACGACGCGGGCCTTTTTCGCTTCAATCGTGGTGATGGCGTTGTGCACGGCGGCGGTGCCGGTGGCGCAGGCATTTTCCAGCCGCATCGCCGGCTTGAAGCGCAGGCGGTCATCCGCCTGCAACACCAGGGAGGCGGTAAAATCCTGGGCGGAAAATCCGCCATTGAAATGGCCGACCATGATCTCATCGACATCATCCGGGCCGATGCCGGCATGATCCATGGCGTCCGTGGCGGCGCGGACGATCAGGCTCTCGACCGATTCCGATTCCAGTTTGCCGAAGGGCGTGTGAGCCCAGCCAACGATGCAGGCGGTCATGGTTCTCTCCCGGGTTTTCGTTACGCATTGGTGGACGGCTTGGCCGGCATTTTCAAGCGGGGCGGCAGGCCAGGCCTATGCGGCCCGGGAAGACCCGGCGCAAGCTCCAGACAGGCGGGGCCTCACACCTGCGCCCACAAGAGCAGCGCGACGCCCGCAACAATCAGCGCCATGCCGCCGATCTCGCGGCTGGAAATGTTTTCGGAGAAAATCCGCCGCGATACGATCTGCGCCATAATGACCTCGATCAGCGCCAGTGTGCGGACATTCGCTGCCGTGGTCAGGGCAAAGCCAATGAACCAGAATTGCGAGGCGAAGGCACCGAGAAACCCGGCAATCAGCGATTGGCGCCAGACACCGAAGCTCTTGCGCAGGGCGGCCCGGTCAAACAGCAGGAGATAAGCCAGCAGTATGCCGGTCTGGATCGCCAGGCCCCAGGCCAGAATAGTGGTGGCGCGCATCAGAAAACTGCCGGAGGGCAGGCTGATGATGCCGCCGCGAAAGCCGATGGCGGCAACTCCGAACATGATGCCGGCAGCAATGCCGGTCAGGGCCGGTCCGGCCTCACTGAGCATGGCCTTCGCGCCGCCGGGCTTCAGCGACATCAGCACCACGCCCGATGTGGCAATGGCGATGGCCAGCAGTTTCAGCGGGGTCAGCGAATCACCCAGCACAAAGAAGGCGATGATCGCAACCATCACCGGCTCGGTCTTGATATAGGCGGTGGTGACGGCAAAGGAGCGGGTTTTCATCGCCGTCAGCATCAGCGCCGTGGCAGCGATCTGGGCGACGGCACCAACGCTGGTGAAAGCGAGGCTGCGGAGATTCATCGCCGGTATCGTTTCACCCGTGGCCCAAGGCATGAGCGCCAGAAACAGGAGCGCGAAGGGCAAGCCGAACAGAAAGCGCACCTGCGTGGCACCGATGGTGCCGATTGTTGCGGTCAGGCCAGCCTGGGTGGCGTTGCGTGCGGTTTGCGCCGCTGATGCGATAAGGGTCGCCAGAACCCATCCAAAACTTGCCAGCACCGGTCCCGCCTTGCTTCAGCCGCATTAATCCGGGAATGGCTTTAACGACACTCCCGGATGGCGTCCATGCGGGCGGGACGGCCTCGTGCCTGCCGTTGCATCCGGGTCAGACAGCCGCGCCTGGCCAATTTGGATTTTGACCGGCGGACGCAACGGGATTAGCTAGGGCCAAGAGGATTGGTCAGGGCTGGGCAAAATGCTTTGAGACAATTCATGGTGAGGCCATACCAATGCATCCGGCGGGGCAACCGGGGGCAGATTTCTGAAAAGGATCGTGCGGTGACATTCTCAGGTCTTAAGCCTGCGGCGGCAGCGCTTGTGCTGGCAGTTTCAGGTTGGGCGGCGCAGGCCGCGCCCTCGATCGTGGTTGATGCCAATTCCGGGCAGGTGATTTCGGCCGTGGAAGCGACACGGCCCTGGTATCCGGCGTCCACAACCAAGATGATGACGGCCTATGTCGCGCTCAAGGCCGTGCGTGATGGCCGCATAGGTCTGGAAACGGCGATCCCTGTGTCGCGCGCCGCTGCAGGCCAGCGGCCCAGTAAACTGGGGGTCCGGCCGGGTCAGGAAATCACGCTCGAGAATGCGCTCAAGGTCATGATGGTGAAATCCGCCAATGATCTGGCGGTTGTTGTGGCCGAAGGCGTTGGGGGTTCGGTGCCGCAATTCGCCGCCATGATGAATGCGGAAGCCCGGGCGCTCGGCATGCGTGAGTCCCATTTCGTCAATCCTCACGGCTTCCATGCTGCTGGACACACGACCTCGGCGCGCGATCTGGCCATCCTTGCGCGTGCTCTCTACACGCAGTTCCCGGAACACCGGAGCCTGTATGGCATCGGCGCGGTGCAGGTCGGCAACCGCATCATGAAAAACACCAATGGCCTGATCGGCCGGTATCCCGGCGCCATGGGCCTGAAAACCGGCTTTGTCTGCGCCTCCGGCTTCAATCTTGTCGGGCTGGCGCAACGGGGCGGCCGCACGCTCATTGCGGTGACGCTCGGGGCCGGATCAGGCGCGGAACGCTCGATCCGCACGGCGCAGGCGCTCGACAGCGGTTTTTCCAGCTGGAGCTCCACAGGCCAGCTGCTGCACAATCTGCCTTCTACCGGCGGCGGTGCGCCGGACATGCGCGGCGAAATCTGCCGTGGCCGCCGTGGCGTCATCCTCGCGGATGATGTGGATACGGATGGGCCGATCGCGATGGCCGAACAAAGCTACCGCATGAGCGACAGTTTCAATCCGGCGCTTGAGATGGTGATGCAGCAGCAGCGCACGCCCAACTCTGTTGCCACACGCACCGCAACAGGCGGCATGTCGCTTGGGCCGAGGGCGGAGTTTGTGCCTGAACTCATTGCGCTGGGCCGCACCTCCGGTTCAGCGTCAGCCCCGCTGGCCGCCAATGCCGGGGGCTCGCGCCCGGCCACCACAGCAATTGCCGCGCGCAGCAAGCCGGTGATCGTGCCTGTGCAGGCAACGGCGTTCGCGCCCGCCGCATCAAGCCCGCCGCCAGCCCTGCGGGCTGTCTCGGCTGGCGCTGCTGCTGGAATCGGTAAGCCTCTCTCCCTGCAGGGCGAGCAGGCGGAAGCTGCCGAAGACGATGACAAGCCCGCCGCGCGCGCTGCCATTCGTGCTCCGGCCCGGCAAAAGAAAGTGGCGGCCCGCACGGATGCCGCCAAGACCGAAGCCAAGACAAGGACTGTGCAGGCCGACAAGACAAAGCCGGCGGCTGGAAAACCGGCAGCCAAAGTGGCCGCGTCCAAGCCTGTCAATGCCAAGCCTGTCAATACGAAGGCCGTGGCTGCCAAGCCCGTTGCCAAGCCCAAGTCCGTTGCGCAGGGCGAGGACTGATTGCGCGTTGCATCTGAGCATCGTGCGTACGGGTATCATGCTCTCTCCCGTGCCATGCCATGAGTATGCTGCGCGGGCATGACCAGCGCGGACTGATGCGTATTGGCCTTGTTGCGGCGGTCACCGCCGCGATTGCTTATGGCACCAATATTGTCGGCGCGCGGCTGTCGTCCGATGCGGGAATCGCAGCGCCTCTGCTGGTGTTTTACCGTGTGCTGCTGATGGCCCTGCTGGTGGCGCTGGCGGCTGTCATCCAGCGCCGCAAACTGGTGGTCGCGGAGGGGGAATGGCCAGCGCTGGCCGTGCTCATTTTCACAACATCCGCGATGGGTCTATTTTATCTGTCCTCCGTTACCTTTATTCCGGTGACGGTGGCGGTCGCCATTTTCTATACCTACCCGATCATTATTGTGATGGCCGCGCCTTTCGTGGCCGGGGAGCGGATGCGGCCGCTTTATATCGGTGTGGCGTGCCTTGCCTTTGCCGGTATTCTTGGTGTCGTTGGGCCCTCATTCGATCAACTCGACTGGCGCGGGCTGGCGCTGGCCTTTCTGGCGGCGTTTTTGACGGCGGTGCAATTTTTCGCTGCCAGCCGCGCTGCGCGGACAACCACACTGGCAAAAATATTCTATATTCAGATTGGCGTGATCCCGATTGCGCTGGCGGTGACGCTGGTCACGGGCACGCTGGAATCGCCCATGATTGCAGCCCGCGCGCCGTTTGGCGTGGCGTTGGCGACCATCGGCTATGTGATAGGATTTGGCTGCCAGATGCTATCCCTGTCCTATCTCCCGGCGACGATTGCCAGTCTGGTTTTTTGCCTTGAACCTGTGGTGGCGGCCCTTGTGTCGGCGTGGCTGCTGCATGAGCGCCTGTCGCCGCTGCAATATGCCGGTGGCGCGCTGGTGATTTTTGCCGTGATCGTCACGGTGCTGGCCCGTGACCGGCGCCCGCGTCAAAGCCCCGCATGAGCGCGCCTGTGCAGCGGCTACACCCCATTCCGTTTCATGTCCTCACGGGTTTTCTCGGCGCGGGAAAAACAACGCTGCTGAATGGCTGGCTGAAGCATCCCGCCCTGGCCGATACGCTGGTGCTGGTGAACGAATTTGGCGATATCGCGCTGGATCATGTGCTGATGGAATCGGCGGCGGATGACATTGTGCTGCTGCCATCGGGCTGCGTGTGCTGTGCCGTGCGCGGCGATCTTGTGGCGCTGCTCGAAAACATTTTACGCAAACGCGACAATGGCCGCATCAAACCTTTTACCCGCGTCATTCTCGAGACGACGGGCATGGCAGATCCGGCGCCGGTGCTGAGCACGATCCTCGCTCATCCCTATCTGCCGCTGCGTTTTTCCATCGCCGGGGTTGTGACGGTTGTGGATGCGGTCAACGGCGCGGCTACGTTGCGCAGGCATGGCGAGGCCGTGCAGCAGATCGCTCTGGCGGACTGGCTGCTGGTGAGCAAGACTGATCTGGCCGGGGATGACGCTCTGGCACCGCTTGAGGCTGCCTTGCGGGCGCTCAATCCCATCGCTCCCATCCGGCCCGTCAGCCAGTTTGCGGTGGAAGACCTGCTCCTGCCCGCCGCCAACAGCAGCGCCGCCGATTCATGGCGGCCGGCGTCCGGGCTTGCGTCTGATAGGGTGGCCAAGCATAGCTCTGGCATCAGCCATTTCACGCTGATCGGGGAAACGCCGGTGCGGGCGGAAAGCTTTGATCTCTTTCTCGACCTGCTCCGCAGCCAGAAGGGGCCAGACCTCCTGCGCGTCAAAGGCCTGCTGGCTCTCAGCGATGACCCGTCTGCGCCGGTGGTCATCCATGCGGTCCAGCATATTCTCCATCCGGTTCAGCGGCTGGCGCATTGGCCTGATGGGGATCATCGCAGCCGGCTGGTGTTCATCGTGCGTGATATTGCGCCCGATTTTGTGGCCCGCCTGTGGGATGCCTTCAATGGCGCTGGCACAGCTCAAATGGCCTGAAGGGGCCTGGGGAACGAGGCAGGCAATTTTGTGCTTGCAATAGCCTCAAAGGCAAATACTTTAAGCCTAAAATATATGGCCGGGCGGCCTGTCCGCATGGCCATAGCGTGATTGGTCGTAATTCTTGAGAGTATGCCCGGCGCGAAAAACCGTTGCCATTTTTCGCAGCATGCTCTCTGCCACATGTCCGGTCTCCCATGGAGGGTGAGGGTGAGCGCAGGCCTGAAATCTGTTTCCAGACGCAAGGCCTTGCCAGCGAGCAAACAGAAATTGCGCCTGTGGCTGCGCCTTTTGCGCAGCACCCGCGCCATCGAAAGTGAATTGCGCGAACGGCTGCGCCTGGAATTTTCTGAAACGCTACCGCGTTTTGACGTGATGGCCGCGCTGTGGAAATGCGGGGAGGCGATTTCCCTGACCACATTGTCGCGCATGCTGATGGTCTCGAATGGAAATATCACCGGCATTGTCGACCGGCTGGTGCTGGATGGCAGCATCATGCGGGTCAGTGATGCCAATGACCGCCGCACAACACTGGTGACATTGACCGCAGCCGGTTGCACCCGGTTTGAACGCATGGCGGAGGCGCATGAAAAATGGATCGCGGAATTGTTGCAGCGCTATAACAATGGCGAGGTCGAGGACCTGATTGGTCTGCTCGATCCTATTGCGCCGCGTGTTCATGGCTCTGATGAAAAGTCAGGGATTGCGAAAAAATGAAAGCGCCAAAAGCTGACACTGTTCAATCACTGGCACCCTCCGCGCATGTGGATACGTTTGCACGCGATCACCTGCCGCCCGCGCAGGCTTGGCCTGTGCTGCACCTGGATCGTCCGGAATTTCAATATCCTGAGATATTGAACGCTGCCTATGAACTCACTGACCGCATGGTGGAAAAAGGCTTTGGTGATCATACGGCTCTGATCGGCAATGGCCGGCGGCGCACCTACAAGGAGCTGAGTGACTGGACGAACCGGCTGGCTCACGCGCTGGCGGAGGATTTTGCGGTGAAGCCCGGCAACCGCGTGCTCATCCGCTCCGGCAACAATCCGGCGATGGTGGCGGCGTGGCTGGCGGTGACAAAAGTGGGCGCCATTGCCGTCAACACCATGCCGATGCTGCGGGCAGGTGAACTGGCCGCCATTATCGACAAGGGCGAAATTGTTCTGGGCCTGACTGACAGCCGCCTTGCCGATGAGCTTGCCGCTGCTGCCAGGGATAATCGTTTCATGAAGCGCGTGGTGTCGTTCGATGGCACGTCCAACCATGATGCCGAACTTGATCGTGTGGCGCTCGACAAGCCGGTGAAATTTTCCTGCTGCCAAACCAGCCGCGATGATGTGGCGCTGATCGGCTTCACCTCAGGCACGACGGGCGAGCCGAAAGGCACGATGCATTTTCACCGCGATCTGCTGATCATTGCCGATGGCTATGCGCGTGAAGTGCTGGATGTGCAGCCCAGCGATGTTTTTGTTGGTTCGCCGCCGCTGGCCTTCACATTTGGCCTTGGCGGGCTGGCCATTTTTCCGTTGCGCTTCGGGGCTGCTGCGACATTGCTGGAAAATGCCTCGCCGCCGAACATGGTCAAGATCATCGAACAATACAAGGCGACGATTTCCTTCACATCACCCACGGCTTATCGCGCGATGATGGCGGCGATGGATGATGGTGCGGATTTGTCTTCACTGCGCATTGCGGTTTCGGCCGGTGAAACCCTGCCGCCGCCGGTGTTCGAGATGTGGACGAAAAAAACCGGCAAGCCCATTCTCGATGGTATCGGGGCTACCGAAATGCTGCATATTTTCATCAGCAACCGCATTGGTGATGCGCAGCCGGGCGCAACAGGCAAGCCTGTCACCGGATATGAAGCCTGTATTCTTGATGACAACCTCAATCCGGTGGCGGACGGGGAAGCGGGTTTGCTGGCGGTGCGCGGGCCGACGGGCTGCCGCTATCTTGCTGATGAGCGTCAGGGCAGATATGTGCGCGGCGGCTGGAATATCACGGGTGATACATTCTTGCGCGACAGTGCCGGGGTGTTTCATTTTGTTGCACGGGCCGATGATATGATTGTCAGCTCCGGTTATAATATCGCCGGGCCTGAGGTTGAAGCGGCGCTGCTGAAACATGCCGATGTGGCGGAAGTGGCCGTTATTGCCGTGCCGGACGAGGAGCGCGGCCATATTGTCGAGGCGCATGTGGTGTTGCGTGAGGGTGTGGCGGCTGATCAGTCCTGTGTTCAACGCTTGCAGGATCATGTGAAGGCCACCATCGCCCCTTATAAATATCCACGGTCCATCAAATTCCCGGCAGCTCTGCCAAAAACCCAGACAGGGAAAATTCAGCGCTTCATGCTGCGCATGCAGGCGGAAGCCGAATACGCGGCCAAAAAGGAAAAGCATTGATGACGATCCATCGCGCATTGCAGCCAGAGGGCTGGTTGCCAGCCAAGGGATACGCCAACGGTGTGGTGGCAGTGGGACAGCAGATTTATCTGGCTGGCCAGATCGGCTGGAATGCACAACAGCAGTTCGAGAGTGACGATTTTGTAGCGCAGTTCGAAATGGCGCTGATGAATATCGTTGCTCTGCTGCGCGAGGCTGGTGCCGGGCCGGAGCATCTGGTGCGCATGACGTGGTTTATCACCGACAAAAAAGAATATGTGTCGCGGCTGAAAGAGGTCGGGCAAGCTTACCGCGCTGTGCTGGGCCGTCATTTTCCGCCCATGTCCGTAGTGGTGGTCGCCGCCTTGATTGAAGACCGCGCCAAGGTTGAAATTGAGGCTACGGCGGTTATTCCGGCGTAAATGCGGATGGTATGTTCTGGCGGGGCGTGCTGATGAGTTTTGTGTTCCGGGCCTATGATCAGGCAGAGCTTGACCGGCAGTTGAATGCACGGGCGACAGTGCCGGATTTCACGGTTTTCACCAAAGCCTATGCAGAGGAAAGCGCGCGCTGCCGTGCGTCGCTGCCGTGCCATGTCAATGTGCAATATGGTCCGCTGGATGAGGAGCGGCTGGATATTTTCCCTGCGGTGTCAGCAAAGCCCGCGCCGGTGTTCATCTTTATTCACGGCGGATATTGGCGGTTGCTCGATGCGGCGGATTCTTCTTTCATGGCGGAAACATTCACGCAGGCGGGTGCGTGTGTGGTGGCAATCAATTACGGCCTGGCACCGGCCACATCGCTGCCAGCCATCGTGCAGCAGTGCCGGGCAGCGATTGCGTGGATTGTGAAAAATATTGCCAGGTATGGCGGTGATCCGGCGCATCTGCATGTCTCCGGATCGTCAGCAGGCGGGCATCTGGCGGGCATGATGATCGCATCTGGCTGGCAAACTGATTTCGGTATTGACGAGCACGCGGTGCGCTCGGCCTCGCCCTTGTCGGGCCTGTTTGATCTGGAGCCGGTGCAACTGTCCGAAGTCAATGGCTGGCTGGCGATGGACAGGACGACAGCGCTGGCCATGAGCCCGCAATATCATCTCCCGCGCTGGCCTGTGCCGCTCGTCATTTCCTATGGTGCCCATGAGAGTGAAGAATTCAAGCGCCAGTCCGAGGCTTATGCCGCTGCCAGCGCGGCGCGCGGCGCTCCGGTGGAGATTGTGGTGGAAGCCGACACCAACCATTTCAATCTGCCCTTGCAATTGATGCGGCGGGACAGTGCGCTGACTCGCAGCATCTTGCGCTTGATGAGGCTTTAAGAGCGCATGTGCTGCATGCGGCCTTGCCTGGCTGCGAAAGCGGCGGGTCAGCAGGCAAAACCTTCGTCAGAACACACCTGCGCCGGACAAGACTTTGCATCAGACTCAAATATCTTAAGCGCCATTAACCCTGTGGGCAGGCGCCTCGCCCTGCCACCGCCTCGCCAGCCCGCACTGGAATGGTTTTTGATTTGTTAACATCACAAGCCGGTGGGCTGTTTCCTTTCGGGACAGTTGCGGCAGCGGAGATGTTACGATGGCAACCGGAATGGCACAGTCCCTGCGCATTGGCCCGCAAAACGCGGCGCTGCTCCGTGCCGAGACGCATGATGTGGCAGCACTGGGTGCTGGCGTGCTGTTTGCCGAAGCGGTGCGGCCCGATCAACTCCCGCTCATTCATGATGTTGCCAAATCACTCGCGGCGCGCACGCTGGAGCCGAATGCCTTTTATGAGCCAGCATTTCTGATGCATGCGCTGCATCATTTCAAAGGCCGCGTCAGCATTGTGCTGGTATGGGCGAATGCCCAGCGGACCCAGTTGCTCGGGCTTTTTCCGCTGGCCATGCCGCGCTTCGATGTCGCCGCACCGGTGTTGCGCGGCTGGATCACACCCTACATGACGAATGGCGCGCCGCTGATGGATGCGGATATGGCACCGAGCGTGTTCGCCCGCTTCATGCAGTGGGTGGAAGATGAAGCAGGCGCGGCGGCAGCGGTGATTTTTCCATCCCTGTCATTGAACGGGCCGGTTGCTGCCATCATGCGGACGCATGCCGTGCGTGCCGGTGTCCTGACGCAAACCTTCGGCAGCCGCACGCGGGCGGTGATGAGCCGCGCCAAGAGCGTTGATGAATTTCTGGATCAGAATATCTCCGCCAAAAAGGCAAAAGAATTGCGCCGCCAGCGCAACCGGCTCAATGATCAGGGCCACCTGACCATCCGCACTGTGAATGACCGTGTCAGCGTGCGTGATGCGTTCGAGCATTTTATGGCAATCGAGGCGCGCAGCTGGAAAGGCCGCGGCGGTTCGGCGATGATGCAAAATCCATCCGCTGCCGCTTTTGCGCGTGCGATGGTGCGGGCCATGGCCAGCGAGGGCCTGTGCCGCATTGATCTGATGGAATTGAACGGCCAGCCCATTGCAGCCTCCATCCAGCTGCGCAGCGGTGACCGCTCCTATTTCTGGAAAACGGCCTTTGATGAATCCTTCGCGAAATTTTCGCCGGGCCTGCAGCTCGCCATCGAATTGTCCGTGATGAATTTGCGCGATGACCGTATTGCCCTGTCGGATTCCTGCGCGGAAGAAGGCCATCCCATGATTGACGAATTGTGGGCGGAACGGGTGATGGTCGGCGATGTGATGATTGGCGCGGATGCGCAGCGTGATGGCGCGGCGCGGTTTGCGCGCGGGCGCGAAACACTCAAGCGTGGCTTGCGCGCCAAGGCCAAGCAGATGTATCGCCGCCTGCGCGGCCGCTGATCTATGCTGGCGGCGTGTCGCGCAATATCCGGCGGATCACCTTGCCGGTGGTTGTCAGCGGCAGCGCATCGACACAGGCAATTTCACGGGGATATTCGTGGGCGGACAACCGCTCGCGCACAAAGGCCTGAATATCCGCCGTCAATGCGGGTGATGGCGCGTAGCCGGGTTTGAGAACAAGAAAAGCCTTGACGATTTCCGTGCGCACCGGGTCCGGCTTGCCAATGGCAGCCGCCAGCGCCACGGCGGGATGACGGATCAGGCAATCCTCGATTTCCACTGGGCCGATGCGATAGCCCGACGAGGTGATGATATCATCATCGCGGCCAACAAACCGCACATAGCCCTGCGCATCCATGGTGCCCTGATCGCCGGTGGCAAGCCAATCCCCGATGTATTTTTCCTGCGTCGCCTTTTCATTGTTCCAGTAGGACAGGAACATCACCGGGTTGGGGCGGAGAATGGCGATTTGCCCGCGCTCGCCCGGTTCGCACACGCTGCCATTATCGCGGATGATCGCAACGGTATGGCCGGGAACCGCCTTGCCGATGGCACCGCCTTCGGCCACGCCCATGGCCGCGCACGAGGCCAGCACGAGATTGCATTCGGTCTGGCCATAAAATTCATTGATGGTCAGGCCCAGCACGTCCCGGCCCCACACAAAGGTCGGCTCGCCCAGACTTTCACCGCCCGAGGCCAGCGTGCGCAGATTCAACTGATAATGGCTGCGGGGATTTTTCACGGTGCGCAACATGCGCAGCGCCGTGGGAGGAATAAACGTGTTGCGGATATCCGCATCCTGTATCAGGCGGAATGCATCCTCAGGGTCGAATTTTTCAAATTTGCGCGCCACCACAGGCACGCCGAAATGCAGTCCCGGCAGCAGGACATTCAACAGCCCGCCGGCCCAGGCCCAATCGGCCGGCGTCCATAAACGGTCACCTGGCTGCGGCAGAAATTCATGGGGCATCTGCACGCCGGGCAAATGGCCCAGCAGCACGCGGTGGCCATGCAAAGCGCCCTTGGGGTGGCCGGTGGTGCCGGAGGTATAAATCATCAGCGCGGGGTCATCGGCCAGCGAATCCACGGCGCGGAAGTCAGCGCTTTCCCGGGCCATGAGCGCATCGAAATCGCGCGCGTCACGGTCATCGCCATCGATGCTGATGACCAGCCTCAGCGAGGCTGGCCGGCGGGTGATCTGGCGCAGTTTGGCCAGCCCGGCGGCGTTGGTGATCACCACCGATACGCCCGCATCATGCAGCCGGTATTCCACCGCATCGACACCGAAGAGAATGGCCAGGGGCAGGGCAATGGCCCCCATCTTGTAAGCGGCGATATGGGCAACCGCGACCTGATGGCATTGCGGCAGCATGATCGCGATGCGCGCGCCTGCCGCAATCCCCGCGCGCGTCAGCGCATGGGCCAGCCGGTTGGATTTCTGCCGCAGCGTTTCATAGGAAACGGGCGTCAGCGTGCCATCGGCACCGGCTTCGATAATGGCAATGCGCTGCGGATCAGCGGCAGCCCAGCGGTCACAGACAGCGGTGCCGATATTATACCGCGCCGGAATGGCCCAGCGGAATGCCGCCTTGAGCCTGTCATAGTCGCGGATATCGGGCAGCATCGCTCTTGCCTTGCTGGGTTGGGGCCATGGTGGGTGCCGCGCCTGAGGCTGTCTTGTCAATGGAGGGAAGGAAGAGGCTCGCGCCGGCGGAAGGCCGCGGGCGTCAGTTGCCAGCGGGGATGCGGCGCTCGTCAGCCGGCGGCAGAAAGCCGGCGTTGAATCCGTCAGCAGCCCTGGCGCGGTCCTTGAACTTCGCGGCCATCTCCGCCTGATCGATGAAGCGGCCCCAGCGGTCGGGATCAATGGCGCCAAGGCCGTTGGCCAGCACAGGGGTGGTGATAACGGACTGGGCGATAACCTGCTTCAGGCGGTCCAGTTCAATGCCGCGCTGGCTGCCCTCACTGCGCCGCAGGACAGAGCCGACCGCCTCATCCGGGTTGGCAATCACGTCGCGAATGCTGCGCATGGTGGCCTTGATGAAGCGGCGCAGCACGTCGGGCTGGTCAGTGCGGAAAGCGGTGTTGGCAATCAGCAGGTTGCCGTAGGATTCCAGGCCATAGTCGGCCATCATCAGCACGATCAGATCATCCGCCGGCACATTGCGGGCGCGCAGGTTGATCGGTGTGGTGTGCGCGAAACCGAAAACCGCATCGACCTCTCCCGTTGCCAGCATGGGCTCGCGAACGGGAAAGCCAACGGCTTCGATCCTGACGGCATTGTCGGGAATTTTATTGACGGCGCGGAATACCGGCCACTGGGCAAAGGCCCCATCGCCGGCAGGGGCGGCGATCTTCTTGCCGGTGAGTGTCGCCAGTTCAGGGCCGATGCCCCGGCTCTTGCGGCCAATGATGGCGGCTGGTGAGCGGTCATACACCACCATCACGGCCTTCAGGTCGCTGGCGGGATTTTCATCACGGTAGCGCACCAGTGTGGTTGCATCGCCAACGCCAATATCAAATTGCCCGGCGGCGACACGGCCCACCGTGTCACGCGAGCCATTGCCGGGTTCGACGGCAATGTCGAGGCCTTCATCTTTATAGAAACCCTTGTCGATGCCGTGCAGAAACAGGGCAGACTGGCCTTCGTAGCGCCAGTCCAGCCCCAGCCGGACAACGGTCTGGGCTTGCGCGGGAAGTGACAGGATAAGAACAATTGCGGCGGCACACACAGCTAGGGCAACCCGCCGCATGCGGCAGGCGATCAAAGCAAAAGGGCCGGACTGGAAATCCACGGGCAGCGCCTTTATCCATCATGCAGCAACAATGGTGTGATGTGTCATTTTATGGCAACGGCACACCGCATCCGCCCATTCACGACCCATCCGCATCCGTCGCCTTCACGCTCGCAAGAAGTGAGCCATGCGCAGTATGAGTCAAGTTAAACACGGGGGATGTGACGCCAATTTGTTGTGAGCATGGTTTAACCTTGATGATGGAGGCTGAAATTCGCGGCAGACATTCGCACAGGCGGACAGTGGGCCTTTCAAAATTCCCCCTCACGCAAATCCTTCCGCCAGAAAAACATATAGGATGATGAGATCGCCTTTGCCATGAACCGTTTGCGCGCCTAAAAAGCCGCCACGCCCTGTCTGGATTTTCGCGCGCATGACCGACACTGCTTCATCTCCGTCTGCTCCGGTGCCGTCGCTGGCGGATCTGCGCCGTGACATCGACCGCATTGATGAAGCCATGCACCGGCTGCTGATGGAGCGCGGGCAGATCATTGATACGCTCATCTCGATCAAGAAAACGGCTGTATCCGGGTCGGCCTTCCGGCCCGGCCGCGAGGCGGACATGATGCGGCGCCTGGCGCAGCGCCATACCGGACTGCTGCCGCTCGATACGGTGGAGAGCATCTGGCGGGTGATCATCGCCACCTTCACCTATGTTCAGGCCCCCTACAAAGTGCATGCCGATATTGCCGCCGGTGATGCGCTGATCCGTGATTCCGCGCGGTTTCATTTCGGGTTCACGGTGCCGTTCGTGCCGTGGCAGGGGCCAGAGGCGGTGATCGCGGCGGTGGCCGGGTCTGCCGGTGATCTTGGCATGTTCGGCGCTGCGCCCGGTTCCAGCATCGGCGCGTGGTGGCGCGCGCTGGAGGCGGAGGACGCGCCGAAAATCATCGCGCGCCTGCCCTTCATCGAGCGCAGCAATCATCCTGCGGCGGCCCCCATGTTTGTGATCGCAAAGCCGCTGGGTGAAGCGATGGTGCATGAGGTCAGCGTGTTTTCGCTCAGGCTCGAGCGCTGGCATGAGGGGCTGCACGAAACCATTGCCGCGTTGGGCGGCTCGCTTGACGGCAGTGCCGGCGATGCGCACGGCCTGTCGCTGGTGATTTCCGTGCCGGGGGATGATGCCATGGCGCGGCTCATCGCAGCCTTGGCCAAGCTCGGTGCGCGGGCTGCGGCCATTCACGACATTGGCAGTCATGCCGCGCGCTTTGCAGTGACGCAGGCCTGAACAATCTGGAGATAATGATGAGTGCTTCCCGCCCCCAACCGCGCGCCGCCGTGATGGCGATCGAGGCCTATGTGCCGGGCAAAAGCAGTGTTGCCGCAGGCATCACGAAAATTCACAAGCTGTCCTCGAACGAGACGCCGCTCGGCCCAAGCCCGCGCGCGGTGAAAGCCTATGAAGCGGTAGGCGCATCACTGGAAATGTATCCTGACGGCGCGGCGACAAAATTGCGCGAGGCCATCGGTAAAAAATACGGGCTTGATCCGGCGCGCATCGTCTGCGGCAATGGCTCGGATGATCTGCTGCATCTCATCACCTCCGCCTTCATGGGGCCGGGGGATGAGGGAATTTATTCGGAATTCGGCTTTCTGGTTTATAGAATTGCCATCCTCGCGGCCGGAGGCGTGCCGGTGATTGCACCGGAAAAAGAATTCCGCACGGATGTCGATGCCATTCTTGCACGCGTGACGCCAAAAACCAGAATTGTTTTTCTCGCCAACCCCAACAACCCCACCGGCACTTATATTCCCTATGAGGATGTGAAGCGGCTGCATGCGGGTTTGCCTGCCCATGTGCTGCTGGTGCTTGATGCCGCTTATGCCGAATATGTGCGGCGCAATGATTATTCATCTGGCGTCGAACTGGTGTCCGGCAATGAAAATGTCGTCATGACACGGACATTTTCCAAAATTCACGGGCTGGCCGCGTTGCGGATCGGCTGGGCCTATGGGCCGGAAGGTGTGATTGATGCCGTTAATCGCATCCGGGGCCCGTTCAACCTCAACAGCGCTGCGATTGATGCGGGCATCGCCGCTTTGGAAGATGCAGAGCACATGGATGAGTCCGTGCGCTTCAATGGGCAGTGGCTGGCAACGCTGGCGGAACAACTCGCTGCTATCGGTCTGAACGTCACGCCGAGCGTGGGGAATTTTCTATTGCTGCATTTTCCGGCAACGGCAGGAAAAACAGCGAAAGAGGCCGACGCATTCTTGCAGTCACGTGGCATTATCGTGCGCCGGATGGATGCGTATGGCATTCCCGCTGCCCTGCGCCTTTCGGTTGGCAGTGAAGAGGCCAATCTGCTGGTGATCAAGACATTGACCGAATTCATGGGCGGAGGCGCGCGTGCCTGACCGGCTTGGACCAGCGCTGGCACAGCCGGTTTTTCAATCGCTTGCATTGATCGGCATGGGCCTGATCGGCTCATCCATCGCGCGGGCGGCGCGGCGCACGCATGCGGCCGCGCGCATTGTTGCCATTGATGCTGATGCAAAAACCGCTGCGCGCGTGCGCGAACTCGGCATCGCTGATGTGGTTGAAACCGATGCGGCAAAAGGCGTGCAGGGTTGCGATGGCGTGATTTTATGCGTGCCGGTGGGGGCCAACAGTGCCGTGGCTGCATTGATTGCGCCTGCACTTCAGGCCGGCGCCATTCTCTCTGATGTTGGATCGGTCAAGGGTGCGGTGGTGCGCGATGTCGGCCCGCATGTGCCTGATGGCGTGCATTTTATTCCCGGCCATCCGGTGGCGGGCACGGAACAGTCCGGGCCGGACGCAGGCTTTGCGGCGCTGTTCATCAACCGCTGGCATATTCTGACGCCAGATGACCATGCGGATGCGGCGGCTGTGGCCAAGCTGCGCGCCTTTTGGGAAGCGCTGGGTGCCAATGTCGATATCATGGATGTGAAACATCATGATCTGGTGCTCGCTGTCACCAGCCATCTGCCGCATCTCATCGCCTATAATATTGTTGGCACGGCCAATGATCTGGAAACCGTGACACAGGGCGAAGTGATTAAATATTCTGCTGGCGGCTTTCGCGATTTCACCCGCATTGCCGCATCTGATCCGACGATGTGGCGCGATGTCTTCTTGAACAACAGGGAAGCGGTGCTCGAAATGCTGGGGCGTTTTCAGGAGGACCTGTTTTATTTGCAACGCGCCATCCGCTGGGGCGAGGGTGACAAATTGTTCGAATTGTTTAGCCGCACCCGCGATATCCGCCGGGGCATCGTCAATATCGGGCAGGAAACGGATGCGCCCGATTTTGGCCGCGTGCGCCGGGATGAAGGCCAGAATCAATAAGACCGATTCAATAAAGCCTTGGCACATTTCCGAATTTAATCGGCCCCATCTGCGCGCGGCCGTCGCGCAAGGTGATGGCGAAGGGCAGGCCTCTGGGTGCGGTTTTTGCATCGTCTTTGGGCTTGCCGAAATTCAGCAGGCCGCCTAGCCCGCCGCTGCCCACGCCAAGGAGTTGCTCCAACCCTGCGGCGGTGCCGGCGATACGGCCAGTCAGGCGGCGCTCCTCGTCAAGCGCCAGTTCGCCCTGACCGTCGAGCATGATCTTGCCGGTGGTAACGGCAATCTTGCTGATGGTCGCTGCGCCGCCGGCCATGCGCCAGCGTTCGGCATTGTCCATCGGCGAGCCGGGGCCGAAGGCCGCCGCTTTTGTGATGGTTGCGTTCAGCGTGAAGCCGCCGGGCTCGGTCTGCTTCAGCAGGCTGGCCACCATCGGAATCGTCACCTGTGTGCCGGTGGTGGCAATGTCGATGGCCGGATCACCGGCATCGCGCCCCGGCGTGGGACGGCCATGCAGTTCAAACGTGGCGGCGCTGAAAATGGATGTTGCCGCGTTGGCCGTCATTTCATCAGCGGCGGGCGCTGTGGCGATGGCCGACAGGCTCATGGCTCTGGTGCCAGCGCCCTGCACGCTGACCTGGATATTCTGCCAGTTCACGCGCAGATCATTGTAGCCGGTATTTCTGAACAGGGCGGGGCCATCCGCTTCGGCAATCACATGGCGGGGATTGTAGGCCATGGCGATGGCGCGGAAGGCAGGCAGCGTCAGGCTGAATTTCTGTCCGACAGTCAGGCTCATGCCATCACAGCGCAGCAGAAAACGGAAAGGAAAGCCCTCAATGCTGCGGTTGGCGCAATGCCATTCGCGGCCCTTCTCCTTTTCCGCAGCAATCCGCTGGTCAATGGCGCGGCTGGCAAAGTGTGCCCCGATCAGCCAGTAGGCGCACCACGCCAGCGCCACGAGGCTGAGCAGAATGAAGGGGAGATACAATCCCCGCCGGCTGGGACGCTGTTCACGTGTGGCCACGGGTTGTCCTCACATCAGGTTTCGCTGCGCAGTGCGGCGGCGGCGGCGATGGTGCCAATGACCATGGCCGCCAGGGAGAGTGCTGTCAGAATCAGAAACGGGGTCAGAAACGGCACCGTGCCGCCGGTGGCCGCATAGGTGGCAGACACGCCGAAAATCAGCACGGGGATCATCAATGGTATGACAAGAATGGCAAGCAGAAGGCCGCCGCGCCGGATGCGCGCGGTCAGGCCAGCCCCGATCGCGCCGATAAAGGTCAGCGCCGGCGTTCCCGCCAGCAGGGTGAGCGCGGTGGGCAGGAGCGCCTGCGGCTCAATCGCCAGCATCAGCCCAAACAGCGGCGCGGCCAGCGCCATCGGCAGGCCCGTGGTCAGCCAGTGGGCCAGTGCCTTGGCCAGCACCGCCAGTTCCAGCGGCAGGTCAGCGGCCCGGATCAGGTCAAGCGTGCCGTCCTCCTCATCGGCCTGAAACAGCCGATCCAGTCCAATCAGGGTTGCCAGAACGGCACCAAGCCACAGAATGGCCGGCGCAACACGGCTGAGAAAGTTGGTGTCCGGGCCGATGGCGAAGGGCACAAGCGCCACGATCATCAAAAAGAAGGCGAGACTGAAGCCAGCGCCGCCGCCAATGCGCAGAGATAAGGCCAGATCGCGGCGCACCAGGGACCAAAACCCGGTCATGCTGGCATGCCCGCTGGCGGACGGCCGGGTTCATCATGGCGGCGGCCCATGGCAGGGATGGGTAAAATGCGTGCGTCTGGCCAGAGCAGGGGCTGATGCGTTGCAGCGACGACAAGGCCGCCACAGGCGCGATGGCTGGCCACAAGCCTGTCCAGCAGCGCCTGCCCCTCCTTATCAAGCGCAGAGGTTGGCTCATCCAGCAGCCATAGCGGGCGCGGCGCGCATAACAGCCGTGCCAGCCCGATGCGCCGTTTTTGCCCCGCCGAAAGATAGGCAGTCGGCAGATCCATGACGTGGTGGATCGCCACCGCGCGCAGAGCTGCATCGGCGTCCATCCCGCCGGTCCGGCCCAGCAGATCGACGGTCCAGGTCAGCGATTCGCGCGTTGTCAGGGCTGGTTTCAGCCCATCCTTATGGCCGAGAAAATGGCTGGCGGCAGCCAATTCCTGTCCGCTATCCGCACCGCTGATCTGGATCGTTCCTGCGGTTGGCTCCAGCAATCCCGCCAGCAGCCGCAGCAGCGAGGATTTTCCGGTGCCATTGGGGCCAGTGATGACCAGCGCATCACCTGGCTGGGCGATGAAGGAGAGATCGCGAAACAGCATCCGTTCGCCGCGCTGGCAGGCCAGAGCCGTTGCGTGCAGGCAAAGCGTGAAACGGGGGGTGGAGTCAGGCACGAAAGACAAGCCGCAGACTGGAGGAACGGTAACAGCGCAAAAATCGCCGGGCTTGCATACACTATCGCCGTTAGTGGTGTAGCGGGCATTTTGGAATTGATCTATAGAAGCCCCCGGCAACGCCGGCCCCATCCTGAAAGTCCGGGCACCCCCGGAGCGGCGTGCGCATCGCGCTTATTGCCCGCATCCGTGGCCGTGGTTTTCCGCGCGCGGGTTGTGCATGCAACTTTCAGGACCAAAGGACAATTCCATGAGCGCGCTCGACAGCTTCAAATGCCGCAAGACCCTCAAGGTCGGCACGAAATCCTATGTTTATTATTCGCTGAAAGATGCGGAAAAGAATGGCCTGAAGGGCATTTCCGTCCTGCCGTTTTCCATGAAGGTGATTTTGGAAAATCTGTTGCGCCATGAAGATGGCCGCACCGTGAAGAAGGCCGATATTCAGGCGGTTGCCGCCTGGCTGAAAGACAAGGGCACGGCTGGTGCCGAAATCGCGTTCCGCCCGGCGCGCGTGCTGATGCAGGATTTCACCGGCGTGCCGGCGGTTGTCGATCTGGCCGCCATGCGCGATGCGATGAAGACGCTCGGCGGCGATCCGGAAAAAATCAATCCGCTGGTGCCGGTCGATCTCGTCATCGACCATTCCGTGATCGTCGATGAATTCGGTTCGCCGAAAGCGTTCAAGAAAAATGTCGATCTGGAATATGCGCGCAATGGCGAGCGTTACCGCTTTCTGAAATGGGGCCAGCAGGCGTTCGAGAATTTCTCGGTGGTGCCGCCCGGCACCGGCATCTGCCATCAGGTCAATCTGGAATATCTGTCGCAGACGGTGT
>JBOFCU010000296.1:0-2392 GCA_051646285.1 Beijerinckiaceae bacterium | reverse complement strand
TGATCTTGATGCGGGGATGGGCTGACAGACGTTGCGCCGCCTCCATGCGCTCATCCAGCGGCGGCAGGCCGGAATTGTTTTTCAGCGGATTGCCCGGCGTCACGAGCCACCACACCGCATCCAGCCGCAGCCGCTTCATTGCTGTGAGCGACACCAGCTTATGCGCCTGATGGGGCGGATTGAACGAGCCACCCAGCAGACCAATACGCTGGGATGGCCCATGCGCCGGCAACTTCGGAATTATATTTTTTGCAACGGAATGGGTCACGGACGGATCTGGCCCGTGCCATGCACACAATATTTGAAGGAGGTGAGCTGTTCGACCCCGACCGGCCCGCGCGCATGCATCCGGCCTGTGGCAATGCCAATTTCCGCACCAAAGCCAAATTCACCGCCGTCGGCAAATTGCGTCGAGGCATTGTGCATGACGATGGCGGAATCCACCGCGCGCAAAAATAATGCAGCCGCGTCATCATCATCGGTGATAATCGATTCCGTATGCGCTGAGCCATAAGTCTGGATATGCTCCATGGCGGCTGCGATGGACGCGACCACGCGCACGGCAATGATTGTATCGAGATATTCCGTGCGCCAATCGTCTTCGCCCGCCGCTGTCACGCGCGCATCAGCCTTTTGCGTCTGCGCATCGCCGCGCACAGCACATCCGGCATCCAGCAACGCCTGGACCAACGGCTGCAAATGCGTTGCGGCACAGGCGGAATCGACCAGCAATGTTTCAGCAGAACCACACACGCCGGTACGGCGCATCTTGGCGTTGATGATTATCTTTTTCGCCATCTCCAGATCAGCGCCGGCATGCACATAGACATGGCAAATGCCTTCCAGATGCGCAAACACCGGCACACGCGCCTCATCCTGCACGCGCGCGACAAGGCTTTTTCCGCCACGCGGCACAATCACGTCGATCGTGCCGTTCAGGCCGCGCAGCATTTCACCCACCGCGTCACGGTCGCGCGTTGGCACAAGCTGAATGGCAGCCTGCGGCAGGCCGGCCTTTTCCAGACCTGCGGCCATGGCCGCTGCAATTTCCGTTGAGGTGCGGAAACTGTCCGACCCCGCCCGCAAAATGGCGGCATTCCCGGATTTGAGGCACAGCGCGCCTGCATCGGCTGTGACATTCGGGCGGCTTTCAAAAATCACGCCAATGACACCAAGCGGCGTGGCAACGCGCTCAATGCGCAAACCGTTGGGGCGGTCAAAGGATGCCAGCACACGCCCGACCGGATCGGGCAGGGCGGCAATATCGGCCACCGCCTGCGCCATGGCTTCAACCCGTGCCTCATTCAGGATGAGGCGATCCAGAAAAGAGGCGGGCTGGCCGCGCCCCTGCGCATCGGCCACATCGGCCGCGTTGGCGGACAAAATAATAGCGGCACGGTCACGCAGACATTGCGCCATGGCGAGCAGGGCGGCATTTTTTTGCGCCGCCATGGCCAGGCCGAGGACACGCGACGCAGCACGCGCCTGCACGCCAATGGCCTGCATCAGCGCCCTGGTGTCCGTCCCCGTCTCAACGCTGCGCAAACCCGCATTCGCCATCGTGCCGTCCGCCCTATTCGCCGCCCAATGCCATATCATCGCGATGAATGATCTCGGCCCGGCCAGAATAACCGAGAATGGCTTCGATGTCGCGTGATGAGCGGCCGGCAATCAGGCTGGCATCGGCCGCATCATAGGCGACCAGCCCGCGCCCGATTTCATCACCCTGAGGCCCGCGAATCGCGACGGCATCGCCGCGCGCAAACTCACCCTCAATGCGCATAACCCCGGCCGGCAGCAGGCTTTTGCCGTCCCGCACTGCCTTGACCGCGCCGGCATCACAATGCACCGCGCCGCGCGGCTCCAGCGACCCGGCAATCCATTTCTTGCGGGCCGTTACCGGATTTGAAGGGGTCAAGAACCATGAGCAGCGCCCGCCCCCGGCAATGTGCTGAATCGGGCTTGCGATGCGGCCATCGGCAATGACCATGGCGCAGCCCGCCGTGGTCGCCATTTTCGCCGCCTCGATTTTCGTACGCATGCCGCCGCGCGACAGTTCCGACGCTGCACCGCCGGCCATGGATTCGATCTCGGCGGTGATCCGGGGAATCACCGGGATAAATACGGCGTTGGCATCGAGATGCGGCGGGGCGGTGTAGAGCCCGTCAATATCCGACAGGAGAATGAGCAAATCCGCGCCCATCATGGAGGCAACGCGGGCCGCCAGCCGGTCATTGTCACCATAGCGGATCTCGCTCGTCGCCACCGTATCATTCTCGTTGATGACCGGCACCGCCCGCAATTCCAGCAGCTTGCCGATGGTGGCCCTGGCGTTGAGGTAGCGGCGCCGCTCCTCGGTGTCGCCCAGCGTGACGAGCACCTGCCCGGTGAT
>JBOFCU010000258.1:0-14434 GCA_051646285.1 Beijerinckiaceae bacterium | reverse complement strand
ACCTCAAGGTCATGGAAGCGGTCGGAAATGGCATCAAGCAATACGCGCCCAAGGCATTCGTGATCTGCATCACCAATCCGCTCGATGCGATGGTATGGGCTCTGCAAAAATTCTCCGGCCTGAAGCCCAACAAGATTGTTGGCATGGCCGGTGTGCTCGACAGCGCCCGTTTCCGCCATTTCATTGCCGATGCCGTGCAGGTCTCCGTGAAGGACGTGAATGCGTTCGTTCTGGGCGGCCATGGTGACGACATGGTGCCGCTGACCCGTTATTCGACAGTCGCCGGCATTCCGCTGACTGATCTCGTGAAGATGAAATGGATTACGCAGGAGCAGCTGGATGCGATGGTGGAACGCACCCGCAAGGGTGGCGGTGAAATCGTCAACCTGCTCAAGACCGGCTCGGCCTTCTATGCGCCAGCAGCCTCTGCCATCGCGATGGCGGAATCCTATCTGAAGGATCAGAAGCGTGTGCTGCCCTGCGCCTCCTATCTCTCTGGTCAGTATGGCGTGAAGGGCATGTTCATCGGTGTGCCGGTGGTGATTGGTGAAAAGGGCGTCGAGCGCGTCGTGAAAGTGCGCCTCAACAAGGATGAGCAGGCGATGATGGATAAGTCCATCGCGTCGGTGAAGGGCCTTGTGGATGCCTGCATCGCTATCAACCCGGCGTTGAAAGACTGACTTTTCTGGCGGGGGGCCGTCGTTGGCCTGCCGCCACTTGATCCAGCGTCAATCTCCTTGCGGAGAAGGCGTCTGGTATACATTATGCCAGAGGAGCGGACGATGTCCGCTCCCATCCCAATGATTTGTCGGGGAGGACCCAGCACAATGAATATCCATGAATATCAGGCGAAAGCCGTTCTCAAGGACTATGGCCTGCCTGTTTCGGCCGGCTTTCCGGCATTCACTGTTGAGGAAGCCATTGAAGCCGCCAAGAAATTGCCGGGGCCACTTTACGTGGTGAAGTCGCAGATTCACGCCGGTGGCCGCGGCAAGGGCAAATTCAAGGAATTGCCTGCTGATGCCAAGGGCGGTGTGCGCCTGTCCAAGAGCGTTGATGATGTCGCGACCAATGCGAGGGAAATGCTCGGCAACACGCTGGTGACACTGCAAACCGGCGATGCGGGCAAGCAGGTCAACCGCCTTTATATTGAAGACGGCTCGGACATTGCGAAAGAATTCTATCTTTCCATGCTGATCGACCGTGAAACATCGCGCGTTGCTTATGTCATTTCCACCGAAGGCGGCATGGATATTGAAAAAGTCGCGCATGACACCCCCGAAAAAATCATCACCTTCTCGGTTGATCCCGCCACGGGTTTCATGCCGCTGCATGGCCGCACCATTGCCAAGGCGCTGAACTTGTCCGGCGATCTCGCCAAGCAGGCGGAAAGCGTCGCGTCTAAACTCTACAAGGCCTTCATCGACAAGGATATGTCGATGCTGGAAATCAATCCGCTCATCGTCACGAAGGACAACACGATCAAGGTGCTCGATGCGAAGGTGAGCTTTGATGGCAATGCGCTGTACCGCCACGCTGATGTGATGGCGCTGCGCGATCTGACCGAAGAGGACGCCAAGGAAATCGAAGCGTCAAAATATGACCTGAATTACATCACGCTCGATGGCACCATCGGCTGCATGGTGAATGGTGCGGGCCTGGCCATGGCGACCATGGACATCATCAAGCTCTATGGCGAAGCCCCGGCGAATTTTCTCGATGTTGGCGGCGGCGCGACCAAGGAAAAGGTAACAGCAGCGTTCAAGATCATCACGGCGGACCCGAATGTGAAGGGCATCCTGATCAATATTTTCGGCGGCATTATGAAATGTGATGTGATTGCCGAAGGTGTGATTGCTGCGGTGAAGGAAGTGGGCCTGACCGTGCCGCTGGTGGTGCGCCTTGAAGGCACCAATGTCGATCTCGGCAAGAAAATCATCAAGGAATCCGGCCTGAATGTCATTCCCGCCGATGACCTCGATGACGCCGCGCAGAAAATCGTCAACGCCGTGCGCAAAGCCTGAAGCAGCCTATGCTTGAAGTCATCATCACATGGTTTCCCTTCGTCATTATTCTGGCGGTCGCGGTTGTGATGGGACGCAGGCAAATGAAAGATTATGGATCGCATGTCCGTTCAGTCACGCAGGTGAATGACAGCATTCTCGATCTGACTCGCAAGACCCACGCGCTCACACAGGAACAGCTCGTGGTTCTCAAAGAAATCAAGTCATTATTGGAAGACAGGAAATCCTGATGTCCATTCTCATAGACGCCAATACAAAAGTCATCTGCCAGGGGTTCACTGGCAAGAACGGCACGTTCCATTCCGAGCAGGCGATTGCCTACGGCACCCAAATGGTTGGCGGCACGTCGCCCGGCAAAGGTGGGGCAACGCATATCGGCCTGCCGGTGTTCGACACCGTGGTGGAAGCACGCAAGGCCACGGGTGCAGACGCATCCGTGATTTATGTGCCGCCTGCCGGTGCTGCGGATGCCATCTGCGAAGCGATCGAGGCGGAAATTCCGCTGATCGTCTGCATCACCGAGGGCATTCCGGTGCTCGACATGGTGAAGGTGAAGCGCTCACTCGTTGGCTCGAAATCGCGCCTGATCGGGCCGAACTGCCCCGGCGTGATGACGGCTGGTGAATGCAAGATCGGCATCATGCCCGGCAATATTTTCAAGCGCGGCAATGTCGGCATTGTCTCGCGCTCCGGCACGCTGACCTACGAAGCCGTGTTCCAGACCACGCAGGAAGGCCTTGGCCAGACCACGGCGGTCGGCATTGGCGGCGACCCGGTGAAGGGCACGGAATTTATCGACATGCTGGAAATGTTCCTGGCTGATCCGAAAACGGAATCGATCATCATGATCGGTGAAATCGGCGGTTCGGCGGAAGAAGATGCAGCGCAATTCATTGCCGATGAAGCCAAACGTGGCCGCAAGAAGCCGATGGTCGGCTTTATTGCCGGGCGCACCGCGCCTCCGGGCCGGCGTATGGGCCATGCCGGCGCGATCATTTCCGGCGGCAAGGGCGGCGCCGAGGATAAAATCGCGGCGATGGAAGCGGCGGGCATCCGCGTATCGCCATCACCGGCGCGTCTCGGCAAGACCCTTGTGGAATTGCTGAAAGGCTGAGGAACGCCCGCAGCGCAAGCGCGGGGCAGGCGCCGCTTCCCCTTGATGGGGCGGCGCGCACGCATCAAGCGGGGTGATGTGGCCATGCCGCATTTTCACCCCGCCCCGGTCGCCTCGCGGCGTTCGGCAATCGGCCCGCCCTTTTCAAGGGCAGGGTGAAGAAAGCGGGAGAAACAACAATGTCGCGCCAGAATCTGAACGCCTATTTTGCATCCACCTCATTTCTCTCCGGCACGAGTGCTGCATATATCGAGGAATTATATGCACGCTACAAAACCGATCCGGCGAGTGTTGATGCGGAATGGAAAGATTTTTTCGGCGATCTGAATGACAGCGCCGAAGATGTGCAGGCCAATGCACGCGGTGCCTCATGGGAGCGCCCGAACTGGCCGATCATTGCCAATGGCGAGCTTGTTTCCGCGCTGGACGGCAATTGGCCCGCTGTCGAAAAGAAAATCGGCGACAAGCTGAAGGCCAAGGCGGACGCGCCTGCGGCCGCTGGCGCCCCGGCAATTGCGGATGTGCAGCAGGCAACGCGCGATTCTGTCAAGGCGCTGATGATGATCCGCGCCTATCGCATGCGCGGCCATCTCCATGCCAATCTTGATCCACTTGGCCTTGAGCCGCCGAAGGATCATGAAGAGCTGCATCCCTACAGCTACGGTTTCACGGATGCGGATTATGACCGCAAGATTTTTATCGACCATGTTCTTGGGCTGGAATTTGCGACCATTCGCGAAATGATCGCGATTTTGCGGCGTACCTATTGCTCCACAATTGGCTACGAGTTCATGCATATTTCCGATCCGGCTCAGAAGGCATGGCTGCAGGAGCGTATTGAAGGGCCGGACAAGGAAATTGCGTTCACGCGTGAAGGCAAGCGCGCCATTCTCAACAAGCTGGTTGAAGCCGAGGGTTTCGAAAAATTCCTCGATGTGAAATTCAAGGGCACCAAGCGGTTTGGCCTTGACGGCGGCGAGGCGATGATCCCCGCGCTGGAGCAGATTATCAAGCGCGGCGGCAATCTCGGCATCAAGGAAATCTGTTTTGGCATGGCCCATCGCGGCCGCCTCAATACGCTGACGCAGGTGATGGGCAAAACCCACCGTGCGCTGTTTCATGAATTCAAGGGCGGCTCCTTCGCACCCGATGAGGTCGAGGGATCGGGTGATGTGAAATATCATCTCGGTGCATCGTCGGATCGCGAATTTGATGGCAACAAGGTGCATCTGTCGCTGACGCCAAACCCGTCGCATCTGGAAATTGTTGATCCGGTTGTGCTGGGCAAGGTGCGCGCCAAGCAGGACCAGCACAATTGCCCGCCGGAAGACCGCACGGCCGTGCTGCCGCTGCTGATCCATGGTGATGCCGCGTTTGCCGGGCAGGGCGTGATCGCCGAATGTTTTGGCCTGTCGGGCCTGAAGGGCCACCGCACCGGCGGCTCGGTGCATTTTATCGTCAACAATCAGATCGGCTTCACGACATATCCGCGCTATTCGCGCTCCTCGCCCTATCCGTCGGATGTGGCGAAAATGATTGAAGCGCCCATTCTCCACTGCAATGGGGATGATCCGGAAGCCGTGGTGTTTGCGGCCAAGGTGGCGATTGAATTCCGCCAGAAATTCCAGAAGCCTGTCGTCATCGACATGTTCTGCTATCGCCGCTACGGCCATAATGAAGGCGATGAGCCGGGCTTCACCCAGCCGCTGATGTATAAAAATATCGGCAAGCATCGCACGACGCTGGAATTATATTCGGAAAAGCTGATTGCCGAAAATGTCGTCACCGAAGGCGAAGTCGAGAAAATGCGCAACGACTGGCGCGCGCGTCTCGAAGCTGAGTTTGATGCCGGCCAATCCTACAAGCCCAACAAGGCTGACTGGCTTGATGGCAAATGGGCTGGTCTTTCCTCGGTCAAGGAAAAATCCGACGAGGATGATGCGCGCACCGGCCAGACCGGCGTGCCGCATGATACGCTTGTCGATATAGGCCATAAAATTACCCAGGTGCCGTCCAATTTCAAAGTGCACCGCACGATTCAACGGTTTCTCGATAACCGCCGGAAAATGGTTGATAGCGGCGAGGGCATCGACTGGGCGATGGCGGAAGCGCTGGCGTTCGGGTCGATCGCGAAGGAAGGCTCGCGCGTGCGCCTGTCCGGCCAGGATTGCGAGCGTGGCACATTTTCTCAGCGCCACAGTGTTCTCATCGATCAGGATAATGAAACGCGCTACACGCCGCTCAATCATCTTGGTGAGGGGCAAGGCCGGTACGAAGTCATCAATTCGATGCTGTCGGAAGAGGCCGTGCTGGCGTTTGAATATGGCTACACACTGGCAGAGCCCAACGCGCTGGTGTTGTGGGAGGCGCAGTTCGGTGATTTCGCCAATGGCGCGCAGGTGGTGTTTGACCAGTTCATTTCGTCAGGTGAACGCAAATGGCTGCGCATGTCCGGCCTCGTCTGCCTTCTGCCGCACGGCTATGAGGGGCAGGGGCCGGAACATTCTTCGGCACGGCTGGAGCGTTTTCTGCAATGCTGTGCGGAAGACAATATGCAGGTGGCGAATGTCACCACGCCGGCGAATTATTTCCATATTCTGCGCCGGCAGTTGCGCCGGGATTTCCGCAAGCCGCTGATCATGATGACGCCGAAATCCCTGCTGCGCCACAAGCGGTGCGTGTCGTGGCTGGATCAGCTGGAAACGGGGACGCATTTCCATCGCTGGCTGCATGATGAAACCGAGCTGCGGCATTATGACGGGCCGAAGCTGGTCAAGGATGCCAAGATCCGCCGCGTCGTGATTTGCTCCGGCAAGGTTTATTATGATCTGCTGGAAGAGCGCGAAAAGCGCGGCATTGATGATGTGTATCTGCTGCGTGTAGAGCAGCTCTATCCGTTTCCGGCCCGTGCGCTCGTCGGTATTCTCGGCCGCTTCAAAAATGCTGATGTGGTGTGGTGTCAGGAAGAGCCGAAAAATATGGGCTCATGGACATTTGTTGAGCCTTATCTGGAATGGGCGCTGGGGCAGGCTGGTACAAAAGCCAAGCGGGCGCGCTATGCCGGCCGGCCAGCGGCTGCGGCTACTGCAACCGGCCTGATGTCAAAACATCTGGCGCAGTTGCAGGCATTTCTTGAAGAAGCGCTGGGATAATATTTGGCGCTCGCGCCGATCACTCATGGAGAGGCCGTTCGTTGCGAACGGGAGGGAAATCAGATGGCGAATGAAATTCGTGTTCCAACACTCGGTGAATCCGTCAGCGAGGCGACGGTGGGCAAATGGTTCAAGAAACCCGGCGACGTTGTGAAAGCCGATGAGCCGCTTGTGGAACTTGAAACCGACAAGGTGACGCTCGAAGTGAACGCGCCTGCCGCGGGTGTGCTTGGCGAAATTACCGCCAAGGAAGGCGATGTGGTGCAGAAAGATGGCCTGCTCGGCATGATCACTGCCGGTGGTGCTGCATCTGCTACTCCGGCCAAAGCGGTGGCTCAGGCTGCCGGTGCGGCTGGTGCGTCATCGACGGCTGCGGCTGTGGCTGATACCGGAAAAATTGCTGGTGAAAGTCCCGTGGCTGTGCGGTCCCCGGGTGAACAAAAAGCGCAGGAAGCCAAGCAGGACCGCGAAGAAGCGAAGCGTACGGATCATGGCCCGGCGGTGTCGCGCCTTGCCAATGAATCGGGGTTGTCACCGGCCCAAGTGGCCGGCTCTGGCAAGGATGGCCGCGTGACCAAGGGCGATATGCTGGCGGCCATCGCCAATCCGCCGCCGGCGCTGGCGGCTGCGCCTGCACCCGTTGCCCTGCGTGCGCCATCCGCTCCGGATGATGCATCGCGCGAAGAGCGTGTGAAAATGACCAAGCTGCGCCAGACCATCGCGCGCCGCCTGAAGGAAGCGCAGACCGCAGCGGCCATGCTGACCACATTCAATGAAGTGGACATGACCAACGTCATGGCGCTGCGCAATCAATACAAGGATGCGTTCGAGAAAAAGCACGGCGTGAAGCTCGGCTTCATGGGCTTTTTCGTCAAGGCTGTTGTTCAGGCCTTGAAAGAAGTGCCTGCGGTTAACGCTGAAATTGATGGCACGGACATCATCTACAAGAATTATTATAATATCGCTGTGGCGGTTGGCACCGACAAGGGCCTTGTCGTGCCGGTGGTGCGCGACGCTGATCTGCTCTCCATCGCCGGTGTTGAAAAGAAAATTGGTGAATTCGGCAAGCGGGCCCGTGATGGCCAGCTGAAAATTGAGGAAATGCAGGGCGGCACGTTCACCATTTCCAATGGCGGTGTGTATGGCTCGCTGATGTCGACGCCGATTTTGAATGCGCCACAATCCGCCATTCTCGGTATGCACAAAATTCAGGAACGGCCGATGGTTGTCGGCGGCCAGATTGTTGCGCGCCCGATGATGTATCTCGCGGTCAGCTACGACCATCGCATCATCGACGGCAAGGAAGCGGTGACGTTCCTTGTGCGGATCAAAGAGGGTCTGGAAGATCCGGCGCGGCTGGTGCTGGATCTCTAAGGCATCATCATGCTGCGGCTCGTGAATCCGGGATTGCTGGTTGCAGGCATCATTAACCTGTTGCCAGTAGCCGGGGTTTTTGGTGGGCCGTGGCTGCAATCGCTTTATGCCATCCAGATTGGATCGGCTGATCTCGAAATTCTATTGCGGCATCGTGCGCTGCTGTTCGGGATTATCGGCGTTCTGCTGATCTCGGCAGTGTTCCGGCCTTCGCTGCGCGGTGCGGCGTTATTTTCCGGTGCAGCCAGCATGGTGAGTTTCATTGCGATTGCCTGGCTTGTGGGCGGTTATAATCCTCTGCTCTCACGCATCATTGTCGCTGATCTGGCTGGTCTGGCTGCGCTGATCCCTGCGGGCGTCGCCACATTTGGAAGTTATTCGCGACGCTGAGCGGTTTTGACCTGCGGCGTCCATGTTCAGAAGGAATATCCCATGTCCTACGATCTCATCGTCATTGGCACCGGCCCCGGCGGTTATGTGTGCGCGATCCGTGCAGCCCAACTCGGCCTGAAAGTCGCTGTTGTTGAAAAGCGCGCGACGCATGGCGGGACGTGCCTGAATGTCGGCTGCATTCCGTCGAAGGCGCTGCTGCATGCGTCGGAAATGTTCGCAGAGGCCGGGCATGGCTTTGAAGCGCTCGGCATTAAAGTGTCGGCGCCGAAACTCGACCTGCCGGTGATGATGAAGCACAAGGATGATACCGTTGCCGCCAACGTCAACGGCGTTGCCTTCCTGTTGAAGAAAAACAAGGTCGAGGCCCATCACGGCCTTGGCACGATTATCGCGCCTGGCAAGGTCAGCGTGAAAGCCGAGAGCGGCGAAGAAAAAATCCTCGAGGCCAAAAATATCGTCATCGCCACGGGCTCGGAGCCTGCGGCGCTGCCGGGCATCACTGTTGATGAGAAAAAAGTCGTGACCTCCACCGGCGCGCTGCTGCTGGACAAGGTGCCGGGAAAATTGCTGGTGATCGGCGCTGGCGTCATTGGACTTGAATTGGGTTCTGTCTGGAGCCGCCTTGGAGCAAAGGTTGAGGTCGTGGAATTTCTCGACCGCATTTTGCCCGGCATGGATGACGAGGTTGCGAAGAATTTCCAGCGCCTGCTGCAAAAGCAGGGTTTCACTTTCCATCTCGGCCACAAGGTGACGAAGGTGGAAAAAGGCAAGGTGACGTTCGAGCCGGTGGCTGGCGGTGCGGCTGTCACGTCGGATGCCGATGTTGTGCTGGTCGCGACGGGCCGCCGTCCCAACACGGATGGCCTTGGGCTTGAGGCAATTGGGGTGAGCGTTGAAAAAGGCCGCGTCACGATCGACAACCATTTCCAGACCAATGTGAAAGGCATTTATGCCATTGGTGACGTGGTGCGCGGGCCGATGCTGGCGCACAAGGCGGAAGATGAAGGCATTGCTGTCGCGGAAATTCTCGCCGGCAAGGCCGGACATGTGAATTATGATGTTATTCCCGGCGTGGTTTACACCTCACCGGAGGTCGCGTCGGTTGGCAAGTCGGAAGAAGAATTGAAGGCGGCAGGCGTGGCCTATGCTGTCGGGAAGTTCGCATTCACGGCCAATGGCCGGGCGCGTGCCATGCGCCATACCGATGGTTTTGTGAAAGTGCTGGCCGACAAGGTCACAGACAAGGTGCTCGGCGTGCATATCGTTGGCCATGGCGCTGGCGAAATGATTCACGAGGCAGCGGTGCTGATGGAATTTGGCGGCTCGTCTGAGGATCTGGCGCGGACGTGCCACGCCCATCCGACGATGAGCGAGGCGGTGAAGGAAGCGGCGATGGCGGTGGAAAAGCGCGCCATTCATATGTGACGCATTTTGTCCGTGGCGTTTATTCCAGTCCGCCCGGACGGAAAACCTGATCGAGCCTTTCCCAACAGAAGAGGGCTTCCTTCGAGTTGTCATTGAGGCATGCCACAGCATTTTTTGCGAACTTGGCGCGGCAGACAAGCTTGCCGCGCCCAATCTCATTTGAATTCAGCCTTCCGGTGAAGCGGCCATCGGCCCCCATCTCGCCGTCGCGGCAGCGGGCATAGGCAAAGGCGCACCGCCGCCCTTCAATGTCCTGAATGATGACGCGGCTGGCAAAGCGATCACAGATAGGCTTGGCCTGTGCGCTTGATAAAAGCGCTGCGGCAGCCGCTCCGGCTGCAAGAGTCCATTTCAGAAAACGCATCACAGATGTCTCCCTGTCATCGTTCGTGCGGCCCTATGTCTGCGGATGGCTTTGCCATGACCGTGCCGCGCCGGCGGTTCAGAATATTGCGCATGAGCAGCCGCAATGTTTCCTGATGATCCGGGCCGAGGTGACCGAAGAAAGCCTGGTCATTGTCATCAGCCATTTTGGCGAGCACGGGAACCAGCGCATGGCCGCGGGGCGTCAGGGACAACACCTGCGCCCGCATATCATCGCTGGCGGCCTTGCTGGTGGCCAGCTCTTTGGCCGCGAGCCGGTCCGATAATTTCGAGACGGCACTCCGGGTGAGACCGAGGCGGGATGCCAGCACCGTTGGACGCTCAGGTGCATCATGCAGCAACCGCAGGACGCTCCACTCTGCCACCGTGACGCCATGCGCCTGCATTTTCAGGCCAAGGGCATGGGAAACCTGATTCGAGACGCAGCGCATCCAGAACCCGACATGCAGGTCGAGCGGGCTGGTTGCCAGCAAATTGGTAGTCATCAAGGCCCTCACTTGTTTCCTAGGAAACAATGACGGAAAACATTTTCTGTCAATCCGCCAGCCTGTTCTGCGTCAACGTCATCAATTTATTTGATTAAATTGCTGAATATCAATAGCTTAGAGAATTTTTGGCCGGTTCGGACAGAGTTGGAAAAAATGTCGCGGGAATCGCGCCTTCACGCCCTTTGCCGGGTTGCGATCCGCATGGGTGCATGTTAGGCGATCCCCCGTTCCGGGCGTGGCTTTGGTCAGGCCCGGTTTTCCAGATTTTTCGCGCAAGCAGCAGCAGTCCCGTCACCGGGTGCGATGTTTGCGGTTGATATGAGAGACGAGATCAATCGTGTCGCAAGGCGGAACTCAGGGTGGAATCGTATCGGGCGTTGCCGGGCGCTATGCGTCGGCGCTGTTCGAGCTTGCCAATGAAGCCAAGGCTGCGGATGCGGTTGGGGCTGATCTTGCGCGGTTCGACGCCATGATCGCAGGCAGCGCCGATCTCCAGCGGCTGGTGCGCTCACCCGTCTTCACCGCCGACGAGCAGTCGAAAGCCGTAGGCGTGTTGCTCGACAAGGCTGGTATTTCTGGCCTGGCCGCCAATTTCATCCGTCTGGCTGCCAAGCAGCGCCGTCTGTTTGCGGTGCGTGACATGGTCTCGAATTTCAAGACGTTATCGGACGCTGCCAAGGGCGTCGCCCGCGCTGAAGTGACTGTGGCTGAAAAGCCGTCTGCTGCGCTGGAAGAAGAAATCAAAAAGGCATTGTCCGGTGTCGCCGGCAAGGATGTCGTGGTCGATCTCAAGGTTGACCCGGCCATCATCGGCGGCATTGTGGTCAAGATGGGCTCGCGCATGGTGGATTCCTCCCTGCGTACCAAACTCAATGGCATTCGTGTTGCGATGAAAGAGGTCGGCTGATGGATATCCGCGCCGCAGAAATTTCGGCGATCCTCAAGGATCAGATCAAGAACTTCGGCAATGAAGCCGCAGTGACTGAGGTTGGGCAGGTGCTGTCCGTTGGTGACGGCATTGCCCGCTGCTACGGCCTCGACAATGTCCAGGCTGGTGAAATGGTTGAGTTCGAATCCGGTGTGCGCGGCATGGCGCTCAATCTGGAAACGGACAATGTCGGCATCGTGCTGTTCGGTGCTGACCGTGAGATCAAGGAAGGCCAGACGGTCAAGCGGACCGGCTCGATCGTGGACGTGCCGGTTGGCAAGGAATTGCTGGGCCGCGTGGTTGACGCGCTTGGCAATCCGATTGACGGCAAGGGCCCGATCAAGGCCACGCAGCGCGCCCGCGTTGACGTGAAGGCGCCCGGCATCATTCCGCGCAAGTCAGTGCATGAGCCGATGGCGACAGGCCTGAAGGCCATCGACGCGATGATCCCGATTGGCCGCGGCCAGCGCGAGCTGATCATTGGTGACCGCCAGACCGGCAAAACCGCCGTGGCGCTCGACACCATTTTGAACCAGAAGCCGCTGAATGCTGCTGGCGCGCCGGAAGACCAGAAGTTGTATTGCGTGTATGTCGCGATCGGCCAGAAGCGTTCGACGGTTGCCCAGTTCGTGAAGGTGCTGGAAGAGCAGGGCGCGCTGGAATATTCCATCGTTGTGGCTGCCACAGCGTCAGACGCTGCACCGATGCAGTTCATTGCACCGTTCGCCGGTTGCGCGATGGGTGAGTATTTCCGCGACAACGGCATGCATGCCGTGATCGTGTATGACGATTTGTCCAAGCAGGCTGTTGCCTACCGCCAGATGTCGCTGCTGCTGCGCCGTCCGCCGGGCCGTGAAGCCTATCCGGGCGACGTGTTCTATCTTCATTCCCGCTTGCTCGAGCGCGCTGCGAAAATGGGCGATGCTGCTGGCAAGGGGTCGCTCACCGCGCTTCCGGTTATTGAAACGCAGGCGAACGACGTGTCGGCCTATATTCCGACCAACGTGATTTCGATCACGGATGGCCAGATCTTCCTTGAAACGGATTTGTTCTATCAGGGCATCCGTCCGGCGGTGAACGTCGGTCTGTCCGTGTCGCGCGTCGGTTCCGCCGCGCAGACCAAGGCGATGAAAAAGGTCGCCGGCAAGATCAAGGGCGAGCTGGCACAGTATCGCGAAATGGCGGCCTTTGCGCAGTTCGGCTCCGATCTTGACGCCGTGACGCAGCGCTTGCTGAACCGTGGCTCGCGCCTGACTGAATTGCTCAAGCAGGCGCAGTTCTCGCCGCTGAAAATGGAAGAGCAGGTTGGCGTGATCTGGGCTGGCATCAATGGCTATCTTGATGGCCTGCCGCTGAACCGCATCAAGGCTTTCGAGGACGGGCTTCTTGCGAAGCTGCGCAGCGAAGGCACGATCCTTGAATCCGTTCGCACGTCGAAGGATTTGAGCGATGATGCAGCGGGCAAGCTCAAGGCGCTGGTTGAATCCTTCACCAAGTCATTCGCGTAACCGATCCTAGAGTACGCAGCCCATGGCTTCGCTTAAAGACCTCCGCAATCGCATCGCTTCGGTGAAAGCGACGCAGAAAATCACCAAGGCGATGCAGATGGTCGCTGCGGCGAAGCTGCGCCGTGCCCAGACCGCTGCGGAAGCTGCGCGTCCCTATGCCGAGAAAATGGAAAAAGTTCTCGGCAATATTGCTGGCGGTATGGCATCATCCTCCAGCGCGCCGCGTTTGCTGGCCGGCACCGGCAAGGATAATGTGCATCTGCTGATCGTGTGCACGGCCGAGCGCGGCTTGTGCGGCGGCTTCAATTCGTCCATCTCGCGCCTGGCGCGCGAAAAGGCGAATGGTTTGCTGGCGGCTGGCAAGACAGTGAAAATCATCACAGTCGGCAAAAAGGGCGCTGATGCGCTGCGCCGGCAGTTCGAGCGCAACATCATCCACCATGTCGATCTGCGTGGCGCGCGTCAGCTTGGCTATGAGCATGCTGAGAAGATCGCCGAGAAGGTGCTGGCGTTGTATGATGCTGGCGAATTCGATGTGGCCACGCTGTTTTTCTCGAAATTCAAGTCGGTGATTTCGCAGTTGCCGACCGCGCAGCAGATTATTCCAGCTCAGGTCAGCGCCGTGAATGCAGCGGCCGCGGCAACGGCCACGCCGTATGATTATGAGCCGGGCGAAGAAGAAATTCTGAAAGATCTTCTGCCGCGCAATATCACCATTCAGGTTTTCCGGGCGCTTCTGGAAAATGCCGCATCCGAGCAGGGTGCGCGCATGAGCGCCATGGACAGCGCCACGCGCAATGCGGGCGATATGATCAGGAAGCAGACGCAGACGTATAACCGCACGCGTCAGGCCATGATCACAAAAGAACTTATCGAAATCATTTCGGGCGCCGAAGCGCTCTGATCCGGGAAGAGGTGTAATATGTCCACGCAGCCCGCAGGCTCAAACAAGGTTGGCAAGATCGCTCAGGTGATCGGCGCGGTCGTTGACGTGCAGTTCGACGGCCATCTGCCGGAAATTCTGAACGCGTTGGAAACCAGCAATGCCGGTCTGAAGTCCGCCAGCAATCCGACAGGCCGCCTGGTGCTCGAAGTGGCGCAGCAGCTTGGCGAGAGCACCGTGCGCTGCATCGCCATGGATACCTCCGAGGGTCTGACGCGCGGGCAGGATGTGCACGACACCGGCGCACCGATCATGGTGCCGGTGGGTGACGAATGCCTTGGCCGCATCATGAACGTGATCGGCGAACCGGTGGATGAAGCTGGGCCAATCAAGACCAAGGCCCTGCGCGCTATCCACCAGGAAGCGCCGACCTATGTGGAACAGGCGACAGAAGCGCAGATTCTTGTTACTGGCATTAAGGTTGTCGATTTGCTTGCACCTTATGCCAAGGGCGGCAAGATCGGTCTGTTCGGCGGTGCGGGTGTCGGCAAGACCGTTCTGATCATGGAATTGATCAACAATGTCGCGAAGGCCCATGGCGGTTATTCGGTGTTCGCCGGTGTTGGCGAACGGACGCGTGAAGGTAACGACCTTTATCACGAAATGATCGAAGGCGGCGTCAACAAAAAGCCGGAGAATGGTTCGACCGCTGGCTCGAAAGCGGCACTGGTGTATGGCCAGATGAACGAACCGCCGGGTGC